>DASVPM010000141.1:0-3023 GCA_036382815.1 Allosphingosinicella sp. | reverse complement strand
GTTCCCGGCGAATGGCTGTCGACGGTCAGCAGCTGCTGAAGCAGGGCGTCGCGATATTTGGTCCGCCAGACCTGGCCGAAGCCGAGGAAGAAGCGCTGGTCGCCGGTATAGCCGTCGATGACCGGGGCGGGCTTGCCGTTCAGAGACATCTGATAGGCGTCGTAGGCGACCGTGAGACCTGCAAGGTCGGCCATGTTCTCGCCCAGCGTAAGCTCGCCATTGACCTTCGCACCCGGCAGCGCCTCGTAGGCGGCGTATTGCGCGACCATCTGGTCGGTCAGCTTCTTGAAAGCCGCGATGTCCGCTTCCGTCCACCAGTCGGCGAGGTTGCCTTTGGCGTCGAACTTGCGGCCCTGATCATCGAAATGATGCGTGATCTCATGCCCGATGACGGCGCCGATGCCGCCGTAGTTGACGGCATCGTCCGCATTGGGATCGAAGAAGGGCGGCTGGAGGATCGCCGCCGGGAACACGACCTCGTTCATCAGCGGGTTGGCGTAGGCGTTCACCGTCTGCGGCGACATTCCCCATTCGGAGCGGTCGATCGGCCGGCCGATCTTGGCGAGATTGCGGCGATATTCGAACTGGCCGGCGCGAACCGCATTGCCGAGCGCGTCGCCCTGCCGGATCTCGAGCGCGGAATAATCGCGCCACTTGTCGGGATAGCCGATCTTGGGTGTGAAGGCGGCGAGCTTGACCCGGGCCTTGGCCTTGGTCTCCGGCGCCATCCAAGTCAGGCCCTGGAGCCTCAGGTCCATCGCCCTGATTAGGTTCCGCACGAGCTCGTCCGCCTTCGCCTTGGCTTCCGGCGGGAAGTAGCGGGCGACGTAGAGCTGGCCCACCGCCTCGCCCATGCCGTTGCCGACGATGTCGGAGCCGCGCTTCCAGCGCTCGCGAAGCTGCGGAGTGCCGGAGAGGACCTTGCCGTTGAACGCGAAGTTCTCGTCGACGAACGCCTTGGGCAGGAAAGGCGCCGAGGCGGCGATCGAGCGGAAGGCGAGATAATCCTTCCAGGTCTCGATCGGCTCGGAAGCGACGAGGCTGGCGGCACCGGTGAGGGCGCTCGGCTGAGCGACGATAATCCGGTCGACCCCGCCGAGGCCTGCGGCGGCGAGATAGGCGTTCCAGTCGAAGCCCGGCATCTTCACGGGCAGCTCGGCCCTGGTCATCGGATTATAGAGATTTTCGACCTGGCGGCGCTGGACCCGGGTCCAGTGGGCTTGCGCGATCTTGGTCTCGAGTCCGACGATGCGCTCGGCGCGGCCCTCCGGGTCGGAGATTCCGGCGAGACGAAGCATGTTGGCGATGTGAACTTTGTACTTGGCCTTGGCGTCGACGAACTTCGGGTTGGTCGAGTCGAGATAATAATCGCGGTCGGGAAGGCCAAGGCCGCCCTGGCCGACATAGGCGGAGTAGCGGGTATTGTCCTTGAGATCCTGATCGACGTCCGCTCCGAAGGGCGTGCGGACGCCGACCTGGCCGAGCTCGCCGAAGGCGCGGGCGAGGTCCGAGGGGGTGCGGATCGCGGCGACGCGGTCGAGAGTGGGCCTGAGCGGAGCGACGCCCTTGGCCTCGATCGCGGCCTCGTCCATGAAGCTCGCGTAAAAGTCGCCGACCTTGCGCTGGACGCTGCCCGCGGGCGCGTTCGCCTTGGCGGCCTCCTCGATGATCGTCCGGGTGCGCTGGGTGGAGAGCTCGTCGAGCTCGACGAAGCCGCCCCAGACCGGCTTGTCGGCCGGGATCTCGGTGGTGGCGTACCAGCGGCCGTTGACGAAGTTGAAGAAGTTGTCGCCCGGATTGACGCTGCGGTCCATGCCCGCGATGTCGACACCCCAGGTTCCGAATTGCGGCTTGGCGGCGGCGGTGTGGCCGGCGTGCTGGTCGGCCGACCAAGCCGGGGCGGAAGCCGCGACGAGGCCGAGAGCGGCCACGCCGCAAAGTGCTATGTGCTTGATCATGTTTAGAAAATCCCCACCGGAAGAATCGGGGCGCAATAGCGGGCGGCGAGAGTTTTGGGAAGGGGGAAGTCAGGCCCCGACAGGATCGCGCAAGACCGAACCTTGCCTCGGGTGTCACCCTGAACTTGTTTCAGGGTCCATCTGGTCGTGCGTCGAGGATGCGGAAGGCTGGATGCCGAAACAAGTGAGCATGACGGTCGCGATACGGACGCCGTGGGTTGGGCCGCGCGCCCAATCCTCCGGCGGTCAGACCGTCGGCACGAGCTCCAGGCGCACCTGAGCGGTGCCGGTGCGGATCATCTGGATTTCCTGGGCGGCGCCGAGCGAGACATCGATCAGGCGCCTGCCGACGAAAGGCCCGCGGTCGTTGACGCGGACGATGACACTCCGGCCGTTGGCGACGTTGGTCACTCGAAGGCGGGTGCCGAGCGGAAGGGTGCGGTGGGCGGCGGTGAAGCCGTGCGGATCGAAGCGCTCGCCGCTCGCGGTCCGGTTGCCGGCGAGCTCGCGGCCGTAATAGCTGGCGGTGCCCTGGCCGATCGCCTTGAAGACCTTCTCCTCGGCGGCGACCGGATCGGCGACGCGGATCGTCTCGTCGAGCGTCGCGACCACTTCGGTGAGGCTTTCGATACGGTCGCCCGCGGCAAGCTCATCGGCCTGCACGGGTCCCGAGCTGATCAGCCCGACGATGGCGGTAATCACGGCGAATTGGGTGCCGCGGCGACGCAAGCGCGAAATCAACATAAGCTTTGAAGCCCCTCAGCCTCCGGTGGAGATCGGGCTAAAGACTCAATCTGAAGGAGTCCCGGTCGTTACGGCGGCGTGAACTGATTCCGGGATGAGTTGAGCGGAGTTCCGTTCGTCTCGACAACTCGCCGCTCGCCTGCCACGGTTCGTCGGGTGCGCGAGAAGGAATTACGGCTGGCCCTGATCTGCTACGGCGGAATCAGCCTCGCCGTTTACATGCACGGCATCACCAAGGAGATCTGGCGGCTGGCGCGCGCAAGCCAGGCGCATCATGCGGGCGAGCCGTTCGGGAGCGGAAGCGAAGCGGTTTACCGCAAG
>DASVPM010000140.1:0-8566 GCA_036382815.1 Allosphingosinicella sp. | reverse complement strand
GAGTTTCGATCATGTGACCCAGCTCGCCGACCCGGCCGAGGCGGTCCGGGGGGCGGACATCGTCTATACCGACGTCTGGGTCTCGATGGGGCAGGACGGGGAGTCGGAGGCGCGGGCGACGGCCTTCGCGCCCTACCGGGTCGACGAGGCGCTGATGGAGGCCTGCCCGAAGGCGCGTTTCCTCCACTGCCTGCCCGCCCGCCGCGGCGAGGAGGTCAGCCCCGGGGTGATCGACGGGCCGCAAAGCGCGGTCTGGCTACAGGCCGAGAACCGCATGCATACCGCCCGCGGCGCCCTCGCCTGGCTGACGGGAGTGAGGCCGTGAGGGGGAGCGCTTTCTATTCCTCCCCCGGCTTTCCGGGGGAGGGGGACCGCGCGAAGCGCGGTGGAGGGGTTCTTGGGCCGAAGTGGCCCCTCCACCATGCTTCGCATGGTCCCCCTCCCCTGCAAATGCAGGGGAGGATTTCGGAATGACCGACGCCCGTCTCCGCCGCCAGAAGGCGATCGCCGACCTGATCCGGGCCGAGCCGCTCGGAAGCCAGGAGGAGGTGACGGCGCGGCTCGGGGCGATCGGCTATTCGGTCACCCAGGCGACGGTGTCGCGCGACCTCGACCAGATGGGCGCGGTCAAGGTCAAGCGCGGCGGAGCGCTGAGCTACGCGCTTCCCGACCAGCTCGGCGGCAACGACTGGGCGGCGGCCCGGCTTCGGCGGATCCTCGCCGAATGGGTGGTGTCGATCGAGGCCGCCGGCAACCTGCTCGTCGTCAAGACGCCGCCCGGCTCGGCGCATCTCGTCGGTCTCGCGCTCGACCAGGCCAGGCTCGACGAGGTCGCCGGCACGATCAGCGGCGACGATACCTTGTTCGTGGCGCTGAGGGACGGGGTCCAGGCGGGCATTCTGGCCGACCGCTTCCGCAAAATGTCGCGGGAGGAGGCGTGACGCCGTCATGCCGGCGAAGGCTGGCGTCCCAGCGGGTGATGAACGCCGCGCTCTTCACTCCCCGGGGCTCCAGCCTTCGCTGGGGCGACGCGTTTACGAAGGACAGGAAATGAACCAACCCGCCCCCAGGAAAGTCGTGCTCGCTTATTCGGGCGGGCTCGACACGTCGATCATCCTCAAATGGCTCCAGACCGAATATCGAGCCGAGGTCGTGACCTTCACCGCCGATCTCGGCCAGGGCGAGGAGGTCGAGCCGGCCCGGGCCAAGGCTCAGCTGCTCGGGATCCGGCCGGAGAACATCTTCATCGAGGACCTGCGCGAGGAGTTCGTCCGCGACTACGTCTTCCCGATGTTCCGGGCGAACACGCTCTACGAAGGCCAGTATCTGCTCGGAACGTCGATCGCCCGGCCGCTCATCGCCAAGCGCCAGATCGAGATCGCGCGGGCGGTGGGCGCCGACGCGGTCTGTCACGGCGCCACCGGCAAGGGCAACGACCAGGTCCGCTTCGAGCTCGGTTACTATGCGCTCGAGCCCGACATCAGGGTGATCGCGCCGTGGCGCGAATGGGAATATGCCAGCCGCGAGCAGCTGATCGACTTCGCCGAGAAGCACCAGATCCCGATCTCGAAGGACAAGCGCGGCGAAGCCCCCTTCTCGATCGACGCCAACCTCCTCCACTCTTCCTCCGAAGGAAAGGTGCTCGAGGACCCGGCGGTCGAGGCTCCGGAATATGTCCACCAGCGCACCATCTCGCCCGAGGACGCGCCCGACAAGGCGACGGTGATCGAGATCGGCTTCGAGGCCGGCGATCCCGTCACGATCGACGGAGAGGCGCTGTCGCCCGCGGCCTTGCTCACCCGCCTCAACCGGCTCGGCCACGACAACGGCATCGGCCGCCTCGACCTGGTCGAGAACCGTTATGTCGGGATGAAGTCGCGGGGGGTCTACGAGACTCCGGGCGGGACGATCCTGCTCGCGGCCCATCGCGGGATCGAATCGATCACCCTCGACGGCGGCGCCGCGCATCTCAAGGACGAGATCATGCCGCGCTACGCCAGCCTCATCTACAACGGCTTCTGGTTCTCGCCCGAGCGCGAGATGCTTCAGGCGCTGATCGACAGGAGCCAGGAGTTCGTGACCGGGAAGGTCCGGGTCAAGCTCTACAAGGGCAATGCGACGGTGATCGGGCGGGAGAGCCCGCTGGCGCTCTACGACCAGGATCTCGTCACCTTCGAGGAAGGCTCGTCCAGCTACAGCCAGCGCGACGCGGCGGGCTTCATCCGGCTCAATGCGCTGAGGCTGAGGATCGCGGCGAAGAGGGCGCGGAGGGCGCAAAGCTAATTCCTTCCCCGGATTTCCGGGGGAAGGGGGGCCGCGCATAGCGCGGTGGAGGGGTTCTTCTGACCCGGCAAGACCCCTCCACCAGGCTTCGCCTGGTCCCCCTCCCCGGCAAAAGCCGGGGAGGATTATGCGGATATTGACTCCGCTCCATGCCGGTGGGATTTGGTTCGGCGTGGGGGCGTGGCCCGTGGGGTCGCGCCGAGAGGAATCGGCGAAATCGCAAGCCAGAGCGGTTCGGGGGACTGCGCCCGCGCTTCCGCTCGGTGAGAGAAGGAGCGTCCTATGATCACCGCCTTGAACATGACCGTCCCGCTCAAGCAGGATCCGGAATCGCTGGCGAAGCTTCAGAAGCTCAAGGAAATGTTCGCCGACCATATCCAGCCCGAGATCGACCGCGCGCTGCGCAAGTCGAAGATCGTCCATTTCGCCCGCGTGCTCGTCATCCACGACCGCTTCCTCCAGGTGATCACCGAGTTCGACGGCGATACCCAGGAATATACGGAATTCTTCAGGCGCGAGCTTCCGCACGTCTTCAGGCCGATCTTCGAGCTCGCCGAAGGCGCTCCGCCCTGGGACGAGCTGAACGACCAGGACAGCTTCTTCGAGGCGTCCAAGCGGCTCAACGTCAAGGCGCTCGGCCGGTCCGAGGACGGGCGCGAGAACATGGGCTGGCTGTTCAGCTATTTCCCGAGGACGGTGCGCGAAATCGAGGAATCGCTGGCGGGAAGCGGGGGCGGGGCTCCGGCGGAGCAACCGGCGGGCGGCAACACCGCGGAGGCGGGCGGCGCCAACGCAGCGGCGCTCCATGCCGCCGCGGCCGCCTTCACCGCCGCCGCCGCAGCCTTCACCGCCGCCGCCGGCGGGGCCGCGCCGAAGAGCGAGGGGTAATCGAAATCCTCCCCGGCATTTGCCGGGGAGGGGGACCGCGCGAAGCGCGGTGGAGGGGCTCCTTGAGTCCGAAGAGCCCCTCCACCAGCCTTCGGCCGGTCCCCCTCCCCCGGAAATCCGGCGGAGGAATGATTGGGAAAGCAGCAATGACGGTCGACAGCAACGATCTCCAGGGATTGGTGCTCGGCAACATCGCCGGCTACCGGCTGGTGAGGCATCTCATCTTCTGGGCGCCCGATGCCGCGTCGCTCCGGCGCTTCGTCAACGAGATAAGGCCGCTCCTCCTTTTCGGCACCAACAAGCCGACCACGGCCCACGGCTGGGTCGCCAATATCAGCTTCGCGCCGGGCGCGATGGCGCTGCTGCTCGAGCCCGAGGTCTACGCCAAGCTCGAAAGCGCCTTCCGGTCGCCGCCCGACGCCGAGCGGATCGGCGACGTCGGCGCGAGCGCGCCTTCGAACTGGTGGGAAGGGCGGTTCCGCGGCGACGAGGTGAGCTGCTTCGTCCACCTGCACGCGGTCGGCGAGGTGCAGCTCCAGTCGGGAACGGCGGAGATATTGGAGGAAGCCGCGGCGGCCGGGCTCACCGAAAGGATCCCGCGCAAGTCCGGCGGGCGGCTCGACGGCGCGTTCCTCGGTTTCGGCCCGGCCGGCAAGGGGGCGCGGCTCCATTTCGGCTATGTCGACGGCCTCTCCAACGGCAAGGTCGCCAGGGACGGGGCGCCGACCCCGGAGCGGCCAATCGACTTTCGCTCGGTGGTCGTCGGCCATTATGACGACCGCTTCCCCTGCGCCCCGGCCCGCGAGCCGGCCGCGTCGGTGCTTCGCGACTCCTCCTATCTGGTGTTCCGCTGGATCTACCAGGACGTCGCCGCCTTCGAGCGCTTCCTCACCGCCAAGGGCCCGCCGCTCTTCCCCAAGCTGCCGCCGGCCGAGGCGCGCGAGCTGCTCGCCGCCAAGATCATGGGCCGCTGGCGCGACGGCACCCCGCTCTGCCTCTCGCCGGGCGCGCCGGCGCCCGACCGCTGCGAGGAGGGCTTCGCTTATGCCGGGGACATGGAGGGCCTGGCCTGCCCGGTCTCCTCGCACGTCCGCGTCATGAACCCGCGCGACCAGGCGCTGTCGGGGATGGCGGCGGCGACCGGAGTGCCGCAGATCGTCCGTCGCGGGATGCCCTACGGGCCGGAACTGGAGGGCGACACGGACGACTTGGCCGATCGCGGCATATTGGGCCTGTTCGTCTGCGCCTCGATCCGCGAGCAGTTCATGCGCCTCGCCGCATGGGGCCAGCGCAACAATTTCAGCGATGCCTTCCCCGCCCACGGCCGCGACCAGGACGCCCTGATCGGCAACCGCTCGGTCCCGGGGGCGACGAGGGAGTTCCGGATCCCGAAGGGCCCCGCGGGCGGCGGGGTGGTCACCGGCCTGCCGGACTTCATCCGGACCAAGGGCACGCAATATCTGCTGGTGCCGAGCGGGCAGACTTTGTCGAAGCTGTTTCCGCTTTGACCGTCATTGCGAGCGTAGCGAAGCAATCCAGCGCGGCCTCCGAGGCCCGCCGGGTTCCCGCGTCGCTGCGGCGCGGCAGCAGTTCATCCTGAGCGCCGCCGCAGTCGGCGTCGAAGGGCTCCTCGCAATGACGGTCAGTCCTCGAGCGCCTTCTTCGCCCGCTCGATCTGCTCCCGCACCCGCTCCGGCGCGGTTCCGCCGTAGCTGGTGCGGCTCGCCACCGAGGCATCGACGGTGAGGACGGAGTAGACCCGCTCGTCGATCCTCGCGTCGATCCCGCGCAGCGTCTCCAGCTCAAGCTCCGCAAGCCCGACGCCCCGCTCCTCCGCCGCCTGTACCGCCCGCCCGACCGCATGATGCGCCTCGCGGAACGGCACCCCCGCCTCGCGCACCAGCCAGTCGGCGAGGTCGGTGGCGGTGGCGAAGCCCGCTTCTGCGGCCGATCGCATCCGCGCTTCGTCGAACCGGGTCTGCTCGACCATGCCGGCCAGCGCCTGGAGCGACAGCAGGAGGAGGTCGTGCGCCTCGAAGACCGGCGGCTTGTCGTCCTGCATGTCCTTTGAATAGGCCAGGGGAAGGCCCTTCATCGTCATGACGAGCGCGACCGTCGCCCCGGCGATACGCCCCGAATGGCCCCGGACCAGTTCTGCCGCGTCGGGGTTGCGCTTCTGCGGCATGATCGAGGATCCGGTGCTGAACGCGTCGGGGAGAACCGCGAAGCCGAAGGGCTGGCTCGCCCAGATTATGAGCTCCTCGGCGAGGCGCGACAGATGAAGAGCGCACTGCGTCGCCGCCATCAGGTAGTCGAGCGCGAAGTCGCGGTCGGACACCGCGTCCAGGGAGTTGGCCGAGGGCCGGTCGAAGCCCAGGGCGGCGGCCGTGGCGTCGCGGTCGATCGGGAAGCCGGTGCCGGCGAGGGCGGCGGCGCCCAGCGGGCATTCGTTGAGCCGCTCGCGCGCCGCCGCGAAGCGCGACCGGTCGCGCCCAAGCATCTCGTAATAGGCCATGAGGTGGTGGCCGAGCGTGACCGGCTGGGCCGACTGGAGATGGGTGAAGCCGGGCATTACCGTCCCGACATGCTCCTCCGCCCGGGCGACGAGGACCCGCTGGAAGGCCGTGAGCGCGGCCTCGGTTTCATCAATGGCGTTCCGGACCCACAAGCGGAAGTCGGTCGCGACCTGGTCGTTGCGCGAGCGGGCCGTGTGGAGCCGCCCGGCGGCGGGGCCGATAAGCTCGGCCAGCCGGGCCTCGACATGCATATGGATGTCCTCGAGCGCCGGATCCTCGGGGACGCCGTTGCTGGCATATTCGTCCTCGATCCGCTCCAGCCCCTCGGCGATCGCCGAAGCGTCGGCTTCCGGGATTATTCCCTGCGTCTCGAGCATCGCGACATGCGCGAGCGACGCCGCGATATCCTCGCGCCAAAGCCGCTTGTCGAAGCCGATCGAGGCGTTGATCTCGCGCATCAGGGCCGCCGGCCCGCCGGCGAACCGGCCGCCCCACATCAGGTTGGATTTGGGCGTGTCGTCGACGGCGGTTCTCCTTCGGGACGGCGATAGGGCAAAGGCGGGACGGATGAAATCCTCCCCGGCATTTGCCGGGGAGGGGGACCAGGCGAAGCCTGGTGGAGGGGTTCTTCCAAACTCCGGAGTACCCCTCCACCGCGCTTCGCGCGATCCCCCTCCCCGAGAAATCTCGGGGAGGAATTTGTCCTGCTGCCCCTCCCCCGCTAATCCCCCTCCCATGCGCCAGGCCGTCGGCACCCTCGATTTCCACACGTCCCGCCAGGGCCTGCTCGAGATCACCCGCGAGGTCGCCGACTGGACCGCCGCCCAGGCGATGACCGAGGGTCTGCTCACCCTCTTCTGCAGGCATACCTCCGCCTCGCTGCTGATCCAGGAAAATGCCGCCCCGGAGGTCCGCACCGACATCGAGGCCTGGGTCGCCCGACTCGCCCCAGAGGATCCGTCGGCTTACGCCCATCGCGACGAGGGGCCGGACGACATGCCGGCGCACCTGAGGACCATCCTCACCCAGGTCCAGCTCGCGATCCCGCTGATCGGCGGCCGGCTCGCGCTCGGGACCTGGCAGGGCGTCTACCTTTTCGAGCATCGCCGGCGCCCGCACCGGCGCAGCCTCGCGCTCCATCTGGCCGGCGAATGAGCCTCGAATCGGTCCGCGCCTGGCTCGCCGCGAACGCCCCCGATCTGCCGCTCATCGAGGTCCGCGAGAGCACCGCCACCGTCGAGGCCGCGGCCCGGGCGCTCGGAGTCGAACCGGGGCGGATCGCCAAGACGCTGGCGGTTCGGGCCCGCGACACCGTGTTCCTCCTGGTCGCGCGCGGCGACGCCCGGCTCGACAACGGCAAGAGCAAGGCGGAGCTCGGCGCCCGTCCGCGGATGCTGGGGCCCGAGGAGACGCTGGCGCTGACCGGCCACCCGGTCGGCGGGGTCTGCCCGTTCGGCCTCGCCACCCCCCTCCCCGTCTATTGCGACGTCTCGCTCAGGGATTTCGATCTGGTCTATCCGGCCGCGGGGTCGCTCAACAGCTCGGTCGAGGTGGCTCCCCAACGGCTGTTCGACCTGGTCGGCGAGCGCTGGACCGACTTGTGCCGGTTGCCCGAGTGACTCCTCAGCCGCCCTTGCACGCGGCGGCGACCCGCAGGAAAGCGGCCTCCGCCGCCAGCAGCTCGATCCGCTCGGCGTCCAGGCGGGCGGGGTAGGCGGCGATATTTTCCGGGGCTTCGGGCCGGTCCCAGAACGGCATGGCGCAGTCGGCCTCGTTGACCATCCGGTTCGCCTCCTGGTCCTCGCGGCTGACCCGGGCGAGGTCTTCCGCGACCCGGGAACGGGCGACCCGCTCGATCAGCGCCGTCTTCTTGCGGGACAGATCGGCCTGCCGGGCCTCGAAGGCCTTGGGCGTGGGCGGCCCGGGACATTGCGAGATATGGACCAGCGGCCGCAGCCGCAGCCGCAGCTCGGTGCGCTCCGGGGAATCGGGCGCGGGCGGACATTGGACGGCACCGGCGCAGGCCACGAGCAGCAACGCGAGCAACGCCGGGTTCGGGCGCGGGGATCGGGTGGGCGGGATGGCAGGGCTCCCTGTGGCTCGAGCCGAACCATGACCAGGGTGACATCCCGGCGCAAGCGGCAACGGCGCCGGGTCCATTGATCGAGGGGCCGAAGCGCTCCTATGGTCGGATCATGAAGTCCCTCGCCTTCCTCGTCGCCCCGCTCCTCCTCGCGGCTTGCACCGCCGACAAAGCCGGGCCGGCGGCGGCGGTCCCGGCGGTGGCGGGATGGCGGGACGTCGCCACCGATTTCGACCTCGAGCGCGCGCGCAAGTGGCGGACCGCCTGGGTGCGGGCGCTGGCCCAGGCGCGCGCGGGCGGCCGCTCCGCCGAGATCGAAGCGGAAGGGGTGTTGCTGGAACCCGACGCGGCGCTTCGCGGCGTCGCTCCCCCGGCCGGCGATTACCGCTGCCGGGTTCTGAAGGTGGGCGCGAAAAGCGAAGGGCTCCTCGATTTCATCGCCTACCCCCAATTCGACTGCCGGATCTCGCCGGGGACGGGAGCGCTGGACTTCGTCAAGCTGACCGGGTCGCAGCGGCCGGTCGGACGCCTCTTCGCGGACAGCGACCGGCGGCTCGTCTTCCTCGGCACGCTCCAGCTCGGCGACGAGCAGGGCGTCCTTCGCTACGGCCACGACCGCCAGCGCGACATGATCGGCCTCCTCGAGCGCGTCGGCGAGCGCCGCTGGCGCCTCGCTTTCCCCTATCCCGCCTTCGAGTCCACCCTCGACGTCCTCGAGCTGGTCCCGAAGGAATGAGTAAAAATCCTCCCCGCGATTTCGCGGGGAGGGGGACCGCGCGAAGCGCGGTGGAGGGGT
>DASVPM010000139.1:0-4770 GCA_036382815.1 Allosphingosinicella sp. | reverse complement strand
CTGCGCAAAGCCGCCGAACGAACCGTCGACGCGACCTGGAAGCGTATCGGCTCCCTCCTCGACGCCTTCCCACCCCACGAATGCGCAAACTACCTGCGCAACTCCGGATACGCTTCAATATGAGCAGAACAGACTCTAGCCTCCGTCCCTTCCAGGCAGGGCGGCCCGGCGCCTTAGCTGAGCGGGCAGGATCGATCCGAGCGGACGGCGGCGATGCTGCCCCGATAATCCTCGTCGATGTCGGCCAGGGTCCGTGCCCGCTGGACGAACGCCTTGGCCAGGTCCGGCTCGCCGTTGGCGGCATAGGCGCAGGCGACGGCCATCATCCTGTCGGCGAGGCTCTCCGGATTGCCGCTGCCCTCCATCGACAGCGCCAGCAGGCTGAGGCCAAGCGCGTCCTTGCGCTCGGAAGGGGTGGCCGCGGCGCTGAGCGCGAAGGTGCGGGCGACTCCGTAGGCGACCACCCGGTTGTTCGGAAAGGCGGCCGCCGCCTCACGCCGAAGCGCCAGCTTCGCCGCCGGATCGTCGATCTGGCCGGCCAGCACGCTTTTGAAATAGGCCTCGGTCTCCGCGAGAGTCTGCGACGCCATGAACACCTTGCGGGCGAGCAGCGAGCGCTGCAGGCGCCCGGCCCGGCCGGCCTCGTCGGGAACGCGCCAATAGGTCCAGTCCCACCCCGATTTTGCTCCCGAGGCCGATTCCCAGCGCATGAAATTATGGCCCGGCACCTCGACCATCGCCACGTCGAACCCGACCATCTGGGCAACGCTGATGATCAGCATCGCGCCGATGTCGCAGTCGATGAAATAGACCGGCCCTTGGCGCTTCACGCGCCTCAGCCGCGCGGGCTGGTCGGCCTTCAGCGACGCGGCGACCCGCGGATCGTCGCGGGGGAGGGGCGCGAACGCTTCCCCCAGCGTGTCCGGCCAGTCGTCCACCGAAGCGGGCTGGACGAAATTGTGGGCCGCAAGGACGATCGAGACCGTCTCGGCGAAGGCCCTGAACTCCTGTGCCGTGGCCGGCGGCTCGGGATCCGGCCCGACAGCGGCCACCGCTTCGGTGAGGACCGAGCGCAAAAGCGGTTCGGCCGAGTCGGGAACGGCCCGGACCTCCCGCTCCCGCTTGAGCATCCGGAAGGCCAGCGTCCGCTCGAGCGGGACGGGCGCGGCCCCGGTGGCGGGCGCCGTCGGCCAGAGCAGAAAGACCAGGAAAAGGAGGCCCGCCGGAATGGCGAGCCATTTCGCCCAGATCAGCCGCGATTTGTGTCCAGCCATCGCCATGCCCCCCTGTCCCGCCCCAAGGGGTTATCCCCGCGTACAGCCCCGGCCACAATGGCTTTCGCACGGGCTGGCCTCCCCCCTGGAAGGGAGGGTCCGCACCCCCGACTCCTCAGGGAGGGGAGGCTAATCGTCCTCGTCCTCGCGCCCGACCAGGTTGAGCTCGCGCGCCTTGATCTGGCGGGTCATGCACCAGTGCATCAGCGCGTCCTCGCGGCCGTGGGTGATCCAGACCTCGCGGGGCTGCAGCTCCTGGATGGTGGTGGTGAGCTCGTCCCAGTCGGCATGGTCGGAGACGATCAGGGGAAGCTCGACGTTGCGCTGGCGGGCGCGCTGGCGGACCCGCATCCAGCCCGAAGCCATGGCGGTGATCGGATCCGGCAGGCGCCTCGACCAGCGGTCGTTGAGGCAGCCGGGCGGGGCGACGACGATCCTGCCCTTGAGCTCGTCCTTCTTCACCCCCGTGGCCGGGCGAAGCTCGCCCAAGTCGACCCCCCACTCCCGGTAAAGGTCGCAGAGCCGCTGCAGCGCGCCGTGGATGTAGATCGGCTCATGATGGCCCCGGCCCCTCAACTCCATCATCAGCCTTTGCGCCTTGCCGAGCGCATAGGCGCCGACCAGGACGCAGCGCTCCGGATTCTCGTGAAGCCGGGCGAGCAGCCGGTCGATCTCGCTCGTCGTGTCGGGATGGCGGAAGACGGGCAGGCCGAAGGTCGCCTCGGTGATGAAGATGTCGCAGGGCACCGGCTCGAAGGGCGGACAGGTCGGGTCCGGCCGGCGCTTATAGTCCCCCGAGACGACGACCCGCTCGCCTTCATATTCGAGCACGATCTGGGCGGAGCCGAGCACGTGGCCGGCCGGAACGAAGCTCGCCTCGACCTCGCCGAGCCTGACGACCTCGCCGTAAGGGGTCGCGCGCCCGCCCGGCTGCGGCCCGTAGCGGCACTCCATGATCGCCAGGGTCTCCGGGGTGGCGAAGACCTGCTCGTGGCCGCCGCGCGCATGATCGGCATGGCCGTGGGTGACGAGGACCCGCGCCTTGGGGACGTTCGGATCGACCCACGTGTCGGCCGGCTTTATGTAGATGCCTTCGGGAAAAGGCTCGATCCAGGAACCGAGACGGGCCATCGGGAGCTATATGGAGCTGAGCAAGGGCAACGCCAAGCGCGGGCGCCCGGGAATGAGAGAAAGCTGAGGAGCGAACGGCATGGACGCAGGCGGAGGCACTTGGGGAATCATCAACATCGTCGGTCCGCTGCTGCTCGCGGCGGTGCTGCTCTGGGTCCTGCTCCGCAATCGCAAGACCCGCCGTCGCGACATCGACCGCTCCGAGCAGGGTACGCGCGACCTCTACCGCGAGGAAGAGGAGAAACGGCGCACCGGGGACGACCGGACGTCGTGACTTTCCGTCATCCCGGCGAAGGCCGGGATCCATGAACACCGCCGTTGAACATTTGCCGATGGCGGTGTTCATGGATTCCGGGTCGAGTCCGGAATGACGAATCTCCCCGAAGTCATCGCCGCTTGGTTTGCCGCCAAGGGCTGGGCCCCGCGCCGCCACCAGCTCGAGATGCTCGCCGCCGCCCGCGCCGGGCGGAGCGCGTTGCTCGTCGCCCCCACGGGGGCGGGCAAGACGCTGGCCGGCTTCCTCCCCTCGATCGTCGAGCTCACCGAAGCTCCAACCGACGGCCTCCACACCCTGTACATCTCTCCGCTCAAGGCGCTGGCCGTCGACGTGCAGCGCAACCTGCTCACGCCGATCGAGGAGATGGAGCTTCCGATACGGGTCGAGACCCGCACCGGGGACACGCCTTCGGACCGCAAGGCGAGGCAGCGCGCGCGGCCCCCCCAGATCCTCCTGACCACGCCCGAATCGCTCAGCCTGCTGCTCAGCCACGAAGACAGCGCCCTCCTCTTCGAAAATCTGAGCACGGTCGTCATCGACGAGATCCACGCCTTCGCCACCGGCAAGCGCGGCGACCTTCTGTCGCTTGCACTGGCGAGGCTTCAGGCGCTCGCCCCGAAGCTCCGCCGGGTCGGCCTTTCCGCCACCGTCTCCGACCCGGAAGCCTTCCAGGGCTGGCTCGCGCCGCACGGCGATTCGGAGCTGGTAGAGCGGGTCGAGGGCGATCCCGGCGCCCCCGCACGGCTCTCGATCATGCTTCCGGAAGGGGACAAAATCCCCTGGGCCGGCCATTCCGGCCGCTGGGCCGCCGAGCGGGTGATGGCGGAGATCGAGCGCCACAAGACCACGCTCATCTTCTGCAACACGCGCTCTTTGGCCGAACTTATCTTCCAGGACCTGTGGTCGGTCAACGGGGAGCACCTGCCGATCGGCATCCACCATGGCTCGCTCGCCCTCGAGGCCCGGCGGAAGGTGGAGAATGCGGTTGCCGACGGCCGCCTGCGGGCGCTGGTCTGCACGGCGAGCCTCGATCTGGGGGTCGACTGGGGCAATGTCGATCTCGTCATCCAGATGGGCGCGCCCAAGGGAAGCTCGCTCCTGACCCAGCGCATCGGCCGCGCCAACCACCGCCTCGACGAGCCGTCCGAAGCGATCATCGTCCCCGGCAACCGGTTCGAATATCTGGAAGCCCGGGCGGCGCTCGACGCCGTCGAGGAAGGCGCGCTCGACGCCGAGCTCTTTCGCCCGGGAGCGCTGGACGTCCTCGCCCAGCACATCATGGCCGTCGCCTGCGCGGTCCCGTTCCGAGAGGCGGATCTGCTCGAGGAGGTACGGTCCGCGGCGCCTTATGCGGGGCTGAAGGAGGAAAGCTTCAAGGCCGTCCTCGCCTTCATCGAAAGCGGCGGCTATTCGCTCCGCGCCTATGACCGCTATCGCCGGATCGTCCGGGATCCGGACGGCGTCTGGCGGGTATCGCATCCCCGCTTCATCCAGCAGCATCGCATGAATGCCGGCATCATCGTCGACACGCCGCTCTACTACGTGCGCTTCCGCGGCGGACGGCTGCTCGGCACCGTCGAGGACAATTTCGCCGAGACCTTGAGTCCCGGCGACACCTTCTTCTTCTCCGGCCTGGTCCTCGAGGTCGAGCGGATCGATGGCATCGACCTCATCGTCCGGGCCACGACCAAATCGGCCCGGATCCCCACCTACATGGGCGCCCGGCTCGCAATCAGCACCAACCTCGCCGACCGGGTCCGCGCCTTCCTCTTCGACCGCGACCAGTGGCCGCGTTTCCCCGATCCGGTCCGCGACTGGCTGAGCGTCCAGGAATATCGCTCCGCCATCCCCGCGCCCGACCAGCTGCTCGTCGAGACCTTCCCGCACGAAGGCGTCCACTACATGGCCGCCTACAGCTTCGAGGGGTGGAATGCGAACCAGTCGCTGGGGATGCTGATCACCCGGCGGATGGAGAGCGCGGGCCTGAAGCCGCTCGGCTTCGTCGCCAACGATTATGCGCTCGCCTGCTACGGGCTGGAGCCGATCGCCGACCCCGCCGCCCTCTTTTCCGCGGACATCCTGGAAAAG
>DASVPM010000138.1:0-10535 GCA_036382815.1 Allosphingosinicella sp. | reverse complement strand
CATTCCTTTCTCCCGATGCCGTGCGCGCTTTTGGCGAAGTCGTGATGATCGACCTCGTGCTTGCTGGCGACAATGCCATCGTCGTCGGCGCGCTGGCGGCGGGCCTTCCGATCGAACAGCGGCGCAAGGTGATCCTGATCGGAATCGTCGCCGCTCTGGTGCTTCGGATCATCTTCGCGCTGCTCGTCACCCAGCTCCTGCAGGTCATCGGTCTCATCTTCGCCGGCGGACTTCTTCTGCTGTGGGTGGCCTGGCGAATGTATCGCGAGCTTCGCCACCAGGGCGAATCGGCGGGCTCGCACGAAGTCGAAGGCGACGAGAATTCGGGGCTTCGACCGGCGAAGAGCTTCGCCGCGGCGGCCTGGGCCGTCGCCCTCGCCGACGTGTCGATGAGCCTCGACAACGTCCTCGCGGTGGCCGGAGCCGCTCGCGACCATCCCTGGGTCCTGATCGCGGGCCTGATCCTGTCCGTGGCGCTGATGGGCCTCGCCGCCAACTACATCGCCCGCTACATCGAGCGTTACCGCTGGATCGCATGGGTCGGCCTGGCGGTGATCGTCTGGGTGGCCGGCAACATGATCTACGACGGCGTCGTCCACCCTGAAGTGGGCATTCACCAGCTCTTCCCCTGACGCGGCAATCGCCCTGGATTTGCTCCGTCATTGCGCGCGAAGCGGGCAATCAGCGCTGCGCCTCCGCCGCTGGATTGCTTCGTCGTGCGCTCCTCGCAATGACGGTGCTTTAGGGAATAAGCACCGTCGATCCGGTGGTCTGCCGCGACTCGATCGCGCGATGGGCGTCGGCGGCCTTGAGCAGCGGGAACGTGGCGCCGATCCGCGCCGTCACCGAGCCCTTGGCGATCATCTCGAACAGCCGCGCCGCCGAGGCGGCCACCTCCTCGGGGCTCCTGCAATAATCGGCCAGCGTCGGCCGGGTGACGAAGATCGAGCCGGCGCTGAGCAGGTCGAGCGCGGTGAAGGGCGGCACCGGTCCGGAGGCGTTGCCGTAGGTCACCACGAGGCCGCGCCGGGCGACCGAGGCGAGCGAAGCCTTCCAGCTCGCCTCGCCGACTCCGTCGAGCACGACCTGAACGCCCTGGCCGTCCGTCAGCCTACGCACCTCGGCGGCGAGCGAATCCATCGGGCCGCACAGGCTGTGGTCCGCGCCGAGCTCCTTGGCGAGGGCCGCCTTCCGGCTGTCCCCGGAATGGGCGATGACCGTCGCGCCGACCGCCTTCAGCCATTGAACGAGGATCGAGCCCATTCCGCCCGCCGCGGCATGGACGAGGACCGGCTGCCCCGCTTCGACGCGGGCGCAGCGTTCGACGAGATATTCGGCGGTGCAGCCCTTGAGCATCGCCCCCGCCGCATCCTCGAAGCTTATCGAATCGGGCAGTTTCACGAGCTTGTCGGCGCCGATCGTGCGGTGGGTGGCGTAGGCTCCGGGCGCGCCCGTGAAATAGCCCACCCTGTTGCCCGCCTTGAATCCGCCGACGCCCTCCCCGACCGAGTCGACGATCCCCGCCGCTTCGCCGCCGAGCCCGGACGGCAGAGGCAGTTTGTAGAGTCCGGAGCGATGATAGGTGTCGATGAAGTTGAGCCCCACCGCCTCGTGGCGGACCACCACCTCGCCCGGCCCGGGGCGCGGGACGTCGATATGCTCGGCCTCGAGGACTTCCGGGCCGCCGGTCTCGCGAAGGATGAAGGCGTAGGGATCGGTCATGGGGCTCCACCAGCAAGCGCGGGCCAAGCCCGCAGGGTTCCGACGGCGTAGACGATTCCGAAGGCGAGGACGACGAGCGAGCTCCACCACAGAAAAGGGCTGGCCTTGCCGCCGTTCATGGCCAGCGCCGGGAGCAGGACAAGGCCGCGCAGAAGGTAGACGCCGCTGATCGCGACCAGGGCAGGCCGAAGCAAGGGCAGGCGCGGGATCAGGCCGGCGCCCGCCAGCGCGTAGGCGGCCCAGGCGGCAAGCAGGGCGGCAATGGCCAGAGTGATCAGGGTCGGCCTCGGCGACCCGGCCTCGACGAGCTTCGCCATGCGCTCGCCGGCACCGAGGAAGCGATACCAGTCGGGGCCGCCCGCGATCGCCGCCAGGTGAAGGAGCGCTGAGCCTGCGCTGAGCGCCGCCGCGGCGATCAGCCACGGCTCGCGGCCCCCGCTCACGCCAGATGCTGCGCGAAGAAGTCTTCCGTCCTGCCGTCGGCAAGCCGCGCCGCGTCCTCGCTGCGTCTTTTGCCCATTTCCGCGGCGAAGCCGTGATCCTCGCCCGGATAATCGTGGAGCGTCACCCGGGGATGGTCGTCCAAGCCTTCGTGCATCGCGCGCTGCGCCGATTCGTCGACGAAATGGTCGGCCCCGGCGATGTGGAGCATCAGCGGCCGCGCGATCGCGTTCTTCTCGTTGAGGATGTTCGGAAGGCCGACCGCATAATAGCCGACGCTGGCATCGGCGTCGGTGCGCGCGGCCGCCATGTAGGCGAGCCGGCCGCCCAGGCAATAGCCGACCACTCCCACCTTCGCGCCCTCGCCGAGCCGGGCGCGGGCGGCTCGGATCGTCGCCTCGATGTCGATCACGCCCTGATCCTGGTCGAAGCCCTTCATCAGGCCGAGCGCCCGGCTGAACTCCTCGGGCACGTCGGGATCGAGCTCGACTCCCGGCTCGAGCCTCCAGAACAGGTCCGGCGCCAGAGCGAGATAGCCCTTCGCGGCCCAATGGTCGCATTTGCGGCGAATGCCCTCGTTGATGCCGAATATCTCCTGGATGACGACGATCGCCGCCTTGGGCGTCCCCTGCGGCTCGGCGGCATAGGCGTCGAAGCCGCCGTCGCCTGCGAGCGTATCGATACGGATCGTTGACATGCTCGGCTCCTCCTTGTCTCGGGCGGCGCTTCTATACACATAGCGGGTTGATCAGCGGAAGGACCGGCCATGAAGATCAGCGTCGACGTCGACTGCACGCCCGAGGAGGCCCGGCGCTTCCTCGGTCTTCCGGACCTCGCCCCGGTCCACGACGCCTATGTGCAGCGCATGACCAAGGCGGCGAGCGAGGGCCTCACCGCCGAGTCCGCCGCGGAGATGATGAAGGCCTGGGGCCCCATGAACGAGGCCGGCATGGCGATGTGGCGCTCGATGCTCGAGGGGATGAGCGGCCGGCGTGACGGCTGACACCATCTTCGCACTGTCCACCGGAAGTCCGCCCGCCGCATTGGCGGTGGTCCGGATAAGCGGTCCGCGCGCCGATTCGGCGCTCGAGGCGCTTGCCGGAAGATTGCCGCAACCGCGAGTCGCCTCCCTGGCGGGTTTGCGATGGCGGGGCGACGATCTCGATCGCGCCCTCGTGCTCCGATTTCCGGCCCCGCACAGCGCCACCGGCGAGGATGTGGCCGAGCTGCATCTCCACGGCGGCCGGGCTGTGGTGGCGGCCGTCCTGGAGGCCCTGGCGGAGCAGCCCGCGCTGAGACCCGCGGAGCCCGGTGAGTTTACCCGCCGAGCCTTTGAGAACGGGAGGATCGATCTCGCCGAAGCGGAGGGCCTCGCCGACTTGCTCAGCGCCGAGACCCAGTCCCAGCGCCGGGCGGCGCTCGCCATGGCGAGTGGCGCGCTAAGCCGGGCGGTGGAGGCATGGCGTCAGCGGCTGCTGGCGCTGGCGGCGCAGCTCGAGGCGATTCTGGACTTCTCCGACGAGGGCGAGGTCGGCGAGAACTGGCCGAAAGGTTGGGTCGAGGAGCTCGATTCGCTCGCCGGCGAGATGGAGGTGCTGCTGGCGCGGCCCCGGGCGGAGCGCCTGCGAGACGGCCTGCGGGTCGTCATCGCAGGTCCTCCAAATGCCGGAAAGTCCAGCCTTCTCAATGTGTTGGCCCAGAGAGAGGCGGCGATAACCTCCGCCGTCCCCGGAACGACCCGCGACCTGATCGAAGCGCCGACGGCAATCGGCGGAACGCCCTATTTGTTGATCGACACGGCCGGGTTTCGCGAGGGCGCCGAGGAGATTGAAAAGATCGGTGTCGAGCGAGGACGGGCGAGCCTCGCCACCGCCGACCTGATCCTCTGGCTCGGCGAGCCTGCGGACTCGCCTGACCGGGACCGCACGATCCTGGTTCGGTCGAAATGCGACCTTCCGGGAACGCGCAGCGACGCCGGTCTGCGAGTGTCGGCGCTGACGGGCGAGGGTATCCAGCAGCTGGTCGCGGCACTGGCCGAGCGGTCTCGCAGCCTTCTTCCCCGGGAAGGCGACGTGGCCGCCAATGCCCGCCATCGGGAGGCCGTCGGCCTCGCGTCGCGCCTGCTGCGCCAGGCTGGAGCCGTCCCCGACATGCTTATCGCCGCCGAGGCGCTTCGTCAGGCGCGGGTCGAGCTTGATCGGATCACCGGCCGGGCCGGTGTCGAGGACCTGCTCGATTCGCTCTTCGGCCGATTCTGTATCGGCAAATAGCGAAGCATAAGCTCCACATTGGACAGGGCGATGTGATTTAAGCGGCACTTCCATGTACAGAAAAACGCGACATTGTTTCACGTGGAACATATAGAGCCGAGGCTGTGACACGGGCTTTCGACATCATCGTGGTGGGCGGTGGCCATGCCGGCTGCGAGGCAGCCGCGGCTGCGGCGCGGATGGGCGCGCATGTGGCCCTGGTCAGCTTCGCCCGCGAGCAGATCGGCGCGATGTCGTGCAATCCGGCGATCGGCGGGCTGGGCAAGGGTCATCTCGTACGCGAGGTCGACGCCTGCGACGGGCTGATCGCTCGCGCGGCCGACGAAGCGGGCATCCACTATCGGATGCTCAACGCCAGCAAGGGGGCGGCGGTCCGGGGACCCCGGGTGCAGGCCGACCGGCGGCTGTACAGGTCGGCCATCCAGCGGATGCTGGACGAGCAGGCCGGGCTGGACATCGTCGAGGGTGAAGCCGCCGCGCTGCGCCTGGAGAGCCGGCACGTCGCGGGGCTCGATCTCGCCGACGGTCGATCGCTCCGCGCCAAAGCCGTCATCCTGGCCACCGGGACTTTCCTCGGCGGGAAGCTGCACTTCGGCCGCGCCAGTCACGCCGGCGGCCGGATTGGCGAGCGCGCGGCGACGGCGCTCGCGGTCCAGCTCCGCGCCCTCGGTCTCCCTCTGGCCCGTCTCAAGACGGGAACCCCGCCCCGCCTCGACGGGCGAACCATCGATTGGGCGGCCCTCCAGCGTCAGGAATCGGACAGCCAAGGCTGGACGATGTCACCCATGACGGAGAGGCGCCCGGCGCCGCAGCTCTTCTGCGCGATCGCGCGCACCAATCGGGAGACGCACGACATCATTCGTGCCAGTCTCGACAGGTCGCCGCTCTTCGCCGGGGACATCAGTGGCGTCGGGCCGCGTTATTGTCCTTCGATCGAGGACAAGGTCCACCGATTCGCGGATCGCGACGGCCACCAGATCTTCCTCGAGCCGGAGGGGCTGGACGATCATGCAGTCTACCCGAATGGAATTTCCACCTCCCTTCCGCACGACGTTCAGGTGGCCATGGTCCGGTCGATGGCGGGGCTGGAGCGGGCCGACCTGCTGCAGGCCGGCTATGCCGTCGAATATGACCATGTCGATCCGCGGATCCTGGAGCCGACCCTCGCGGTGCGCGATGTGGAGGGCCTGTATCTGGCCGGCCAGATCAACGGGACCACCGGCTATGAGGAGGCTGCGGCGCAGGGCCTCGTCGCCGGGATCAACGCGGCCGCCTGGGCCGCGGGCTCGCCCCAGATGATCTTCGACCGGAGCGAGAGCTATATCGGTGTGATGGTCGACGATCTGACGCTCCAAGGAGTCACCGAGCCCTACCGGATGCTGACCGCGCGCGCGGAGTTCCGGCTGCGCTTGCGCGCCGACAATGCCGAGGCACGACTGACGCCGCGCGCCATTGCCTCGGGCTGCGTCGGGGAGGAGCGGAAGGCGCATTTCGACGCCCGGGAGGCGCAGCGTTCGGAACTCGAAGCCGGTCTGGCGGCCATACGCTCGAGCGCCGACCTTCGCGTTCTCGGTATCGCCACGGGTGAGGACGGACGCCATCGGCCGCTCGCCGAATGGCTGCGCTTCGCCGATCTCGGCCGGGCGGAGCTGCTTCGGCTGGACCCGGCGCTGGCCCGATTCTCCAGCCGCCTGCTCGACGAAGCGATCCAGGATAACCTCTACGCCCCCTATGTCGAGCGCCAACGGGTGGAGGTCGACCGCCTTCAACGCGATGAGAACGTCCGGATTCCCGCGAACCTCGATTATGCGTCGCTCCCCGGCCTGTCGCTGGAGATGGTCGAGCGCCTTGAGGCCGCGCGGCCCTCGACCTTGGGCCAGGCCCGCCGGATTCGAGGCATAACACCCGCCGCGCTAACCGCCATTCTGGTTCACTCCAAGCGAAAAGCCGCCTGATGCGCGATTCGGATGGACGGGCGTTGCTCGATGTTCCACGTGAAACAATGGAGCGGCTGGAAGCCTTCGTAGCCCTCCTCACATCCGAGAACGAGCGGCAGAACCTCGTCTCGAGAGCTTCGCTGGAGGGCGTGTGGGAACGGCATATACTCGATTCCTCCCAGCTCGTCCGGTTCGCGCCCGAGAGTGCGCGTTCCTGGCTCGATCTCGGCACCGGCGCCGGTTTCCCAGGGCTTCTGGCTCCGCTCTTTCACCCGGCCCACATTACGCTGGTCGAATCCCGGCGCCTGAGGGCGGATTTCCTTCGCGCTGCAGCATCGGTGCTTGGCGTCGCCGACCGGGTCGAGGTGGCCTGTTCGAAGCTGGAGGCCTTTCCCGGCCGATCGTTCGACATCATCAGCGCGCGCGCCTTCGCCCCGCTGCCGAAGCTGCTCGATCTGGCCGAACGTTTCTCGACCCCGGATACGATCTGGATCCTTCCCAAAGGGCGAAACGCCAAGTCCGAACTGGAAGCGGCACGATCTTCGTGGCAGGGTGATTTCCGTCTCGAACCGAGCCTTACCGACGCCGAAGCCCGGATTGTCGTCGCGAGCCAGGTTCGCCGCAAAACGAGGGGAAGACGTTGATCCGAATCGCGGTCGCCAACCAGAAAGGCGGGGTCGGCAAGACGACGACGGCGATCAACCTCGCCACGGCCCTCGCCGCCACCGGCTGGCGGGTGCTCCTGATCGACCTCGATCCGCAGGGCAATGCCTCGACGGGGCTGGGAATCGGCCACGCCCTGCGCGACCGTTCCAGTTACGATGTACTTACTGGCGGGGCGAGCCTGGAGGAGTCGGTGGTGCCGACGAAGGTGCCCCGTCTCGACCTGGTTCCCGCCACGGTCGATCTGTCGGGCGCCGAGATCGAGCTGGTGGCGCTCGAAGAGCGAACGCACCGGCTCGACAATGCGCTCGACGCCGCGGCGAGCCGCTGGGACGTCTGCCTGATCGACTGTCCGCCCAGCCTCGGCCTTCTGACCATCAACGCACTCGTCGCCGCCCAGTCCATCCTGGTCCCGCTTCAAACAGAATTCTTTGCATTAGAAGGACTTAGCCAGCTATTGCAGACGATCGAGCGGATCAGGGCGCGGTTCAACCCGGAGCTATCCATTCTCGGCGTGGCGCTCACCATGTTCGACCGCCGCAACAATCTTTCCTCCCAGGTCGCCGCCGACGTCCGCGCCTGCCTCGGCAAGGTGGTGTTCGAGACGGTGATCCCGCGCAACGTCCGGCTCTCGGAGGCGCCGAGCCACGGCATACCGGCGCTGATCTACGACCATCGCTGTCCCGGCTCCGAGGCATATATCGCCTTGGCGCGCGAGCTGATCGGCCGGTTGCCCAAGAAAGCGGTCGCGGCATGAGCGACGACACGCCCGCCCGCAAGCGCCCCTCCGGCCTCGGCCGCGGCCTGTCCTCGCTGCTCGGCGAGGTGGCCCAGGAGGCGCCGGTCTCCGGCGGCGCGCAGCCGGCACGGGGCGGCATCCAGATGATGCCGGTCTCCTCGATCGAGCCGCATCTCGACCAGCCGCGCCGCCATTTCGACGAGGAGGCGCTCGAGGAACTCGCCGCCTCGATCAAGCAGCGCGGCCTGATCCAGCCGATCGTCGTCAGGCCGCACGGCCACCGCTACCAGATCGTCGCCGGCGAGCGGCGCTGGCGGGCGGCGCAGCGGGCGCGGCTCCACGAGATTCCGGTGATCGTCCGCGATTTCGACGACGCCGAGACCCTCGAGGTCGCCCTGCTCGAGAATATCCAGCGCCGCGACCTGAACGCGATCGAGGAGGCCGAGGGCTACCGGCGACTCATCGCGGATTACGGGCACACTCAGGACGCGCTCGGCAAGCTCGTCAGCAAGAGCCGGAGCCACATCGCCAACCTGTTGAGATTGCTGGATCTTCCGGACAGCGTGAGGCAAATGGTGGAGACCGGCCAACTCAGCATGGGCCACGCCCGGGCGCTCATCGGAGCCAGCGACCCGGAGGCGCTGGCCCGCGACGTCGTCGAGCGCGGCCTGTCGGTGCGCGAGGCCGAGAAGCTCGCCCGCTTCGGCAAGCCCGGCCGCGAGCGCCAGGGCCGCCTCGAGATCAAGGGCGCCGGCGCCGACATCGAGGCGCTCGAGCGCCAGCTCGGCGACATGCTCGGGCTGAGAGTGAGGATCACCCACAAGCCCGACGGCGGCGTGGTGGCGCTCAACTACTCGACTCTCGACCAGCTCGACATGATCTGCCAGCGCCTCAGCGGCGAGAAGATCTGACTCTGCTCTCCGTCCAGCGTCATTCCGCACCGTTTCAGCATCCAGCGATGAGCCGCCTCGCGTTCGAAGGACCCGACCCTGAAGCAGGTTCCGGGCGACGTGAGGTGAAAGCGTGCCGACTTCGGAAGCGATTCCGCTCGCGTGGACTTCACGCTAAGGCACACAGGCGATGACGCTCACTCACCTCCAGCGGCTGGAAGCCGAGGCGATCCACATCATGCGCGAGGCAGCGGCTGAGTTCGAGCGGCCGGTGATGCTCTATTCGGCCGGCAAGGACAGCTCGGTCCTGCTTCATCTCGCGAAGCTGGCCTTCGCGCCCTCAAAGCCCCCTTTTCCGCTCCTCCACGTCGACACGATGTGGAAGTTCAGGGCGATGTACGAGCTTCGCGACCGCGCCGCCGCCGAGGCCGGGATGGAGCTGATAGTCCACCGCAATCCCGAGGCCGAGGCGCGCGGGATCAATCCGCTCGACCACGGCTCGTCGCTTCACACCCAGATGTGGAAGACGGACGGCCTCAAGCAGGCGCTCGACCGCCACGGCTTCGACGCCGCCATCGGCGGCGCCCGGCGCGACGAGGAGCGCGTGCGCGCGAAGGAACGGATCTTCTCCTTCCGCTCCGCCGGCCACCGCTGGGACCCAAAGCGCCAGCGGCCGGAGCTCTGGCGGCTCTACAACGGCCGCAAGTCGAAGGGGGAGAGCTTCCGGATCTTCCCGTTGTCCAACTGGACCGAGCTCGACGTCTGGCAATATGTGGAGGCGCAAGGCATCGAGGTCTCGTCTCTCTATTTCGCCGAGCCGCGCCCGACCCTCGAGCGCGACGGCACCTTGCTGATGGTGGACGACGAGCGGCTGAAACCCGGCCCCGGCGAGAAGGTCGAGGCCCGCTGGGTGCGGTTCCGCACGCTGGGCTGCTACCCGCTGTCGGGTGCCATAGAGAGCCGCGCCGCGACCGTCCCCGAGCTGATCGAGGAGATGCGCACCGGGCGCCAGTCCGAACGGCAGGGCCGGCTGATCGACCGTGACGGCACGGCGTCGATGGAGCGAAAGAAGCGCGAGGGGTATTTTTAGATGGCCGGGGACGAAGACGTCGTCCCAGCGCAGGCTGGGACCCCAGAGGGTGAAGACCTCCGGGGCCTTTCACCCCACGGGGCCCCAGCCTTCGCTGGGGCAGCGAGCCAGGAAAAGACGCTCCTCCGCCTTATCACCTGCGGCTCGGTCGACGACGGCAAGTCGACCTTGCTCGGGCGGCTGCTGTTCGAGACCGGATCGGCTTTCGACGACGAGCTCGCGCTCTGCGGGGACGATCTGTCGCGGCTCGTCGACGGGCTCGAGGCGGAGCGCGAGCAGGGGATCACGATCGACGTCGCCTACCGCTTCTTCGCGACGCCGCGCCGCAAATATATCGTCGCCGACGCTCCGGGGCATGAGCAATATACGCGCAATTTGGTGACCGGCGCCTCGACCGCCGAGCTGGCCTTGGTTCTGGTCGACGCGCGCAAGGGCGTGCTCACCCAGACCCGGCGGCACGCCTTTCTGTGCCGGCTGCTCGGCGTCTCCCATTTCGTGCTTCTGGTGAACAAGATGGACTGCGTCGGCTTCGACCGGGCCGTCTTCGACCGGATCGTCGCCGATTATGCCGGGCTCGGCGAGAGCTTCACCGCCATTCCCGTCTCCGCGCTTGGCGGCGACAACGTCACGGCCAGGTCGGCGGCGATGCCGTGGTATGAAGGGCCGCCGCTGCTCGAGCATCTCGAGGGCGTCGAGCCCGAGGCGGAGAGCGGCGGGGGGCCGTTCGCGATGCCCGTGCAATGGGTGAGCCGCCAGGGCCGGCGCGGATTCGCCGGCCTGGTG
>DASVPM010000137.1:0-8106 GCA_036382815.1 Allosphingosinicella sp. | reverse complement strand
GGTCCCGGCTTTCGCCGGGATGACGGTTAGAGCGGCGCGCAGCCCGCCTCGAGCCACGCCTTGGCGTCGCCGTCGAGCTGCGGCCCGACCACTTCCAGGACCCTGGCGTGATAGGCGTTCAGCCAGTCCCGTTCCTCCGGTGAAAGCATTCCCGCCTCGACCAATGTCCGGTCGATCGGTGCGAAGGTGAGGGTCTCGAAGCCGAGCATCTTCTTCTCCGCGCCCGCGATCTCGCGCGGCTCGACCAGGACCAGATTTTCGACCCGGATGCCGTATTCGCCGGTCTTGTAATAGCCGGGCTCGTTGGAGAGGAACATTCCTGCCCTGAGCGGCTCGTCGCCGCCGGCCTGGCTCGATCCGACCGGCGAGATCCGTTGCGGTCCCTCGTGGACCGCCAGATAGGCGCCGACGCCGTGGCCGGTGCCGTGGGCGTAATCGAGGCCCGCCTGCCACAGATATTGCCGGGCGAAGCTGTCGAGCTGGCTTCCGCGCGTGCCTTCGGGGAAGACGGCCCGGGCGACCGCGATATGGCCCTTGAGGACCCGGGTGAAGCGGTCCCGCATCTCGGCGGTCGGCTCGCCGATCGCGACGGTGCGGGTGACGTCCGTAGTGCCGTCCGGATATTGGCCGCCCGAATCGACCAGATAGATCGAATCCCTCTCGAGCTTGCGGTTGGTCTCCTCGCTCACCCGATAGTGGACGATGGCGCCGTTGGGGCCGGCGCCGGAGATGGTGTCGAAGCTTGTGTCGCGAAGGTCGCCGCAGGCCTGGCGGAACTGCTGGAGCTTCTCGACCGCGATCAGCTCGTCCACCGTGCCTTTCGGGGCCTCGATCGACAGCCAGTGCAGGAATCGGCTCAGGGCCACCCCGTCGCGCGCCTGCGCGGCCCGGTGGCCCTCGATCTCGGCGCGGTTCTTGATCGCCTTGGGAAGCACCGCGGGGTCGCGCTTCTGGACGATCTTCGCGCCCGCTTTCTCGAGCGCCTCGAAGATGGCGTGGACGGCGCGCTCCGGATCGGCGACCACGGTCTTGCCGGCGAGCGAGCGCAGATGCGGCTCGAAGGCGTGGCGTTCGTGCACCCTCACGCCGTTGCCGAGATGCTGGCGGACATCGTCGCCGATCTTCTCCGAGGCGACGAACAGGTCGGCCGTGCCGTCGTCGTTGACGAGCGCGAAGGAGAGGGCGACCGGCGTGTGCTCGACGTCCTCGCCGCGCACGTTGAAGGTCCAGGCGATCGAGTCGAGCGCCGAGAGCACCGCCGCGTCCGCTTTCTGCTCATGCAGCCAGTCCGCCATTTCCTGGCGTTTGGCGGCCGAGGACTTGCCCGTGAAATCGTCGGGGTGGACGACCAGCCGGGCCTTTGAAGGCTCGGGCTTGTCGGCCCAGACCGCGTCGATCGGGTTACGCTGGACGGCGACCAGCTCCGCGCCTTTCGCGGCCAGAGCCTCTTTCGCCCGGGCCACCCAATCCCTGGTGTGAAGCCAGGGATCGTAGCCGATCCGGCCGCCGTCGGGCGCATGCGCCTTCAGCCAGTCGGCGACGCTGGTCTCCGGCACCGACTGGTAGCTCCAATGCTTGCCGTCGACCTGGTCGCGGACCTGGAGCGTGTAGCGGCCGTCGACGAAGATCGCCGCCTCCTCGGGCAGCACCGCGGCGGAGCCGGCCGAGCCCTGGAATCCGGTCAGCCAGGCCAGGCGCTGGGCGTAGCTCCCGACATATTCGGACATGTGCTCGTCGGTCAGCGGAACGACGAACCCGTCGAGGCGATCCGCCTTGAGCTGCTCGCGAAGGGCGGCGAGGCGGGCTTCGTAGGTCGACATGGCAAAATCCTCAGGCGGCGCTATGGGCTTGTCCGATAGACCAGCCCGCCGTCGCACGAAAGAGAGCATGACCCTCCCAGACCCGCCACGCGCCGAACCTCGCCCCTATAGCTACGAACGCCATGGCTACACGATCGAGGATCCCTATGCCTGGCTCAAGGACCCGGGCTATCCGACGGTCGAGGACGAGGAGGTGCTCGCCTATCTGAAGGCGGAGAACGCCTATTTCGAGGCGGCGATGGCACCACACAAGGCCCTGGTCGAGTCCCTGTTCGAGGAGATGAAGGGCAGGATCAAGGAAGACGAATCCTCGGTCCCCGTCCGCGAGCGCGACTGGCTGTACTGGTGGGCGTTCAGGCCGGGCATGCAATATCGCACCTGGTACCGGAGGCCCGTGGCGGGCGGCGCAGAGCAGGTGATCTTCGACGAGCCGGCGGAGGCGGAGGGCAAGGAATATTTCCGGACCGGAGCGATCGTGATCAGCCCCGATGGCCGGTTCGCCGCCACGCTCGTCGACGACAGCGGCTCGGAGCGGTTCGATCTGCGCATCCGCGACCTCGTCACGGGCGAGGACATCGAGACGGTCACCGACGTCGCCATCGGTCAACCCGTCTGGACCAGCGACAGCGGGGGAATCGTCTTCACCGAGGTGAACGAGAATTGGCGAAGCTACCGCGCCCGCTACCACCGTCTCGGCACGCCGCCTTCCGACGACGTCACTCTCTACGAGGAGACGGACGAGCTCGGCTTCAGTGTCGGAGTCGGCCTATCCCAGGACGAGAGCCTCATCCTCATCGCCACGGGCGACAACAGCACCAGCGAAATCAGGTTCGTTCCGGCCAGCGATCCGACGGCGCCCCTCACCCTCATCTCGCCGCGGCTCGAGAAGAGGCGCTATTCGGCCGACTCGGCCCACGGCAAGCTGTGGATCCTGACCAACGACGAACATGTGAACTTCCGGATCGCCGAGGCGGACCTCGCGGCTCCGGGCGCCTGGACGACCGTCATCCCGGGCTCCGACCGCGTCTATCTGCAGGGCCTGACCTCCTATCGCGACCATCTCGCAATTTCCGAGCGGCTGGACGGCCTCGATCAGCTGAGGTTGCGCAGCTACGACGGCCGCGAGGAGCGGATCCCGTTCGCGGAAGCCGCTTACTCGGCCGGCTTCGGCAACAATCCCGAATTCGCCCCCGACGCCTATCGTCTCCATTATTCCTCGATGGTCACTCCGACGACGATCTACGACTATCACCCGGCCGAGCGCCGGCTGGAGACTCTCAAGGTCCAGGAAATACCTTCCGGCTACGATAAGTCGCACTATGAAAGCGAACGGCTGATGCTGCCCGCGAGGGACGGCAAGCAGGTTCCGGTCTCGGTCGTCTACCGGAAGGGCTTCCGCAAGGACGGCGAAGGCAAGCTCTTTCTCTACGCCTACGGCGCCTACGGCTACGCCATCCCGCCCAGCTTCTCGACAAGCTTGATCAGCCTCCTCGACCGGGGCTATGCCTACGCCATCGCCCATATCCGCGGCGGCGACGACCTCGGCTATGACTGGTTCCTCCAGGGCAAGCTCGAGAACCGGGTCAACACCTTCAACGACTTCGTCGACTGCGCCAAAGGGCTGATCGCCGAGGGATTCGCCCGCCCCGGCAACATCGCCATTTCCGGAGGCTCGGCCGGCGGCGAGCTGATGGGCGCGGTCGTCAACACCGATCCCGAATTGTGGGGCGCGGTGGTCGCCGACGTACCCTTCGTCGACGTCCTCAATACGATGCTCGACGAAAGCCTGCCGCTCACCCCGGGCGAATGGACGGAATGGGGCAACCCGATCCTGGACAAGGCCGCCTTCGAGCTGATCCGGAGCTACAGCCCCTACGACCAGGTCAAGCCGCAGGCCTATCCGCCGATGCTGATCACCGGCGGCCTCAACGACCCGCGGGTCACCTATTGGGAGCCGGCCAAATGGGCCGCGAAGCTTCGCGCCACCCGAACCGACGACAACCTCCTGCTGCTCAAGATGAACATGGGCGCGGGCCATGGCGGCAAATCGGGCCGCTGGGAGCATGTCCGGGAGATCGCCGAGGCTTATGCCTTCGTCCTGACCCAGATCGGCTAAAGCGCGGTCGGCTTGGACTGAGGCACCCCGTCATTGCGAGCCCTATCTCGCCGGCGGCCACGCCCGCCAGCTTGCCCTGCGCGCGGGGCGGCAGCTGATAGTGGAGGCCTCGAAGAACGCCCCGGATCGAGCGGCTGTGATTGGCCTGGACGAAGTCGACGTCCGCGCCAGCGGCTTCGGCGAAAGCGCGCTTATTGTAGCTCTCGGTGAAGAAGCCGCGCTCGTCGGGGAGGACGCCCGGGGTCGGCACCAGCAGGTCGGGGAGGGGGGTCTGCTCGATCAACACGTCCCGGGCAGCGCTTCGAGCGTCACACGGCCTCGATATGGCGAAGCGGCGCCGCCGAATCGTCCTCCGCCGGCTCGCCCGAGCTGCGCTTCGGCGCCGGCGCCGCCATCAGGGCGCAAGCGAAGGCGAAGACCGCGGCGATCGCCGCCGTTCGGATCGGATAGTCGACGATCGAATGGGCGAGGACCAGCCCGACGATGACGGAGCCCGCCCGGGCCAGCGCGGCCCCCTCGAAATCCCCGGTCCACGCCCTGTAGGACCTTCGGCCCCACCAGAGCAGGAAGGCGAGGATGAGCAGCACCCCCGGCGCGCCGAGCTCCATCGCCGCCTCCAGATAGTCGTTATGGGCATGATTGGCGAATTGGTGAGTGACCTGCCCCGGGTCTTCGTACCGCCGATAGATGGTCGAGAAGGTGCCGAGGCCGGTGCCGATCGGGAAGCTGTCCTTGATGATCTCCGTCGTCTTCGTCGCCAGCACCCGACGGCTCGACGGCGCGGAAGCGTTGAGATCGCCTTCGAAGGCTTCCTTGCCGAGCGGACCCTGCAGGCCGGCATAGGCGAAGATCAAAGCCAGGGCGGCGAGCGCGGCCCACCAGCCCGCGGCGACCCGGCCCGCGACGGTGCGCCGGTAGATGAGGAAGCTCGCCATCACCGCCGGCACGGCGAGACCGTAGCCCGCGCTCGACCCCGAAATGGCGATTCCGGCGATGATGAATATCGCGAAGGAGACGCTGACGATCGCGCCGCCGCTTCGTTTCGAACGGGAGCGGCGGGTCGCCATCCGCCCCGCGATCAGCGCCGTCAACGGAAGCGCGCAAAGCAGCAGGGTCGCCTCGTGATTGGCGTTGGCGAAAAAGCCGACCGGCGCCGAGCGGGTGGTGAGGTCGTACAGGCGCAACGGCGAATCCTGGCCGCCCATGAGCTGGAAGGCGCCCAGCACCACCGAAATGCCGGCGATGGCGAGAAGCACGATCGGCAGCCGCCGCCGTTCCTCGTTCGTAAGCCGAAGCACCAGCAGGAACATCGCGGCCGCCGGCAACAGGTGCAGAAGCGAGCTCAGGGTCGACGGGGGCGCCAGCGACGCGGCCAGCGCGGGCGGCGCCATCCCGATCAGGCGATACGCTTCGAACAACTCGCCGCGAAGCGCGCCCGATCCGAGGATCGAAGGAAGCGGCACCAGGCTGAGCAGGCCGGCCAGCAGCAGAGCGCCGCCGACCAAGACCGGCCCTCTCGCCCCGTCGGGCAAAGTGAAATCCCGCTTCCACACGAGCGCCACGACGAGGCCGAGCCCGACGAGTTGAAGGAAGGCATTCGCCACGACGCCCGCCGCGCTGGCGCCGCCGAGGAGAAGGCAGGCGCCGAAATAGACGGAGGCTGCGAGGGTCCAGAAGCCGCCCTTCACTGGCCGATCTCCATCTGCGCGATTTCAAGATTGACGACGGCGGCGACGTCCCCGGGCTCGGCGACCAGGGTCAGCGACTGGCCGGGGCAGCCGGACGGCACCGTGAAGTCCGCGCTGAACCGGCGGTTGGCGCCCGTCGCGGGGCTCAGGTCGAGCGCTCCGATCTGGGCCTGCCCCGGCAGGCAGATCAGCCGCCAGAAGATCCGGCCGGAGGTGATGCCGTTGGGGCTTCGGGCGATCAGCCGCAACGAATGGCGCCCGGGCTGCAGGGCCAGCATCTGGTCCGCCAGGATCACTTTCTGGCCGCCGAAATAGGCAACGTCGAGATAGGTGCGCTGGCCGTCCCTGGCGGGCTCGGCCCGGCCGGCTTCCAGGTCCTTGAAGGTCCATCCGAACGGGGCGGGCGCGCGCACGCCGCGGAAGGCGCCGTCGAACATCTCGCCGCTCGGCCCGCGTTCCCGCTGCGGGAGGGAGGCGAGCCAGGTCTTCCGGGCCCCCGCATAATCGCCGGAAGCGGCCTGGGTCTCGAGGATGAGCTGACGCTCCAGCATGAGATCCGCCTTCGGCCTCAGCGCATGGACGCGTTCGTAAAGGTCGCGGGCGTCGCCTGTGGCGAGCTTGCGGGTTCTGGCCGCGGCGAAGAATTCCGGCTTCCAGTCCGGATCCCTGGCGAGGATCCGCGCGAGCGCCGCACGGCCGCGCGGATCGGCGACGAGCTTGACGAGCTCCGGCAGCAGCGCGGGCCGCAGCTCCTCGTTGCGGCGCAGGAGGAAGTCGATCTCGGAAAGCCCCTCGGTAAAGCGCTCCGCCTTGATGTAATAGATCATCAGCTGCATTCGCCCCGCCGGATGGGAGTAACGGCGGCGCCGCACTTCCTCCATGAGGGCGATGGCCCGGGCGAGATCGCCTTTCTGCTCGGCCGCCCGGGCGGCGACGAAGAAGGGCTCGAAGGCAAGCGGCAGGCGTTCGAGGCCTTCGCGCGCCTGCCGCTGCATATCCTCGGTAATCTTCAGCGTCGGCTGCTGGGCGGTGGTGAGCAGGACCTTCAGCATCGGCGCCGGATTTTGGGGCGGCAGCGGCGCGAGCGCGACCGACGCCGGCAATGAAATTCCGGCGGCGGCCTTGAGGATGAGCCAGGCTATCAGCGGCGACGCGGCCGTCATCGCCCAAGCGGCGACGCGCCGCCCGGAGCTCCGGCTCTCCCCCTCTGCTGCGTCGGCCACGATCAGCCTTTCAGAAGCTCGATCTGCTTCTTGGGCTGGTCGCCCTCGCGATAGGCGTAGGCGTCCTCACCATAGCCGTAGCCATAGCCATAGCCATAGCCCACCTTGAGGGCGTTGAACTTGGTCAGGATGGCGCCCATCAGCCGGGCCTCGGACGCGCGCAGCCGGTTGACCGCGTTGAGCGCCGCGGCGCGACGGATGGCGCCGGCCTCGATGACCATCAACGTGCCCTCGACGCTCGACGCAAGCATCGGCGCGTCGGCGAGGCCGAGAACGGGCGCGCTGTCGATGACGACGTGATCGAAGCGGGTGAGAGCTTCGTCGAGGATCTCCTTGAAGCGCCCCGACGCGAGCAGCTCGGCCGGGTTCGGCGGAATGGGGCCGCTCGGCAGAAGGAACAGCCGCTCCATCTGGGTCGGGTGGACGCATTCTGAGACCTTGTCCGATCCAGCCAGAAGGCTGGACAGACCCTGGCTGGTCGAGCTCGGCCCCCGGAAGGTCGGCTTGCGAAGGTCGGCGTCGATCAGAAGCACGGTCGCGCCGAGGCTTGCCAAAGTCTGGGCAAGAGCAAGCGTAGTGCTCGACTTGCCCTCGGAGGCGCGAGTGCTGGTCACCAGCAGGCTCCGGGGCACGCCGTGGTCGGTCGAGAACTGAAGCGCGGTCCGGACCGACTGATAGGCCTCCGAGATCTGCGACCTCGGATCCTCGAGCTGCTCCCGGACCGCCAGCCCCTTGCCCACTCCCGGGATGACCCCGAGCGACGCGAGTCCGAGCTTGGTGCCGACATCGTCGGGCGTCTTGATCGTGTCGTCGATCCACTCGATCGTGAAGGCGGTGCCGAGGCCGAGCAGAAGCCCGACGAACAGACCGATGATGATGTTGAGCGGCAGGTTCGGCTTGAACGGCGCCGACGGAGTCCTCGCCCGGTCGACCACCGACACCACGTTCGCGCCGACGCCGCCCGCCACGCCCACTTCCTTGAAACGCTGGAGAAGGGCGTCGTAGAGGCTGCGGTTGGTATCCACCTCGCGTTGGAGGATGGTGTACTGGATGCTGCGCTCGCGCAGCGCCATCAGGCCGGCTTTCCCTTGATTGACCTTGGCCTGCAGCTCGTTCTCCCGGGCCAGCGCGGCCTGGTAGTCGGCCTGAAGCGTTCCCGAGGCCGAGCCGGACACATTGCTCCTCTGCCGCGCGATCTCCTTGTCCAGGGAGTCGATCTGGCCTCTAAGCTGCACCATCTCCGGGAATTCCGGTTTGAA
>DASVPM010000136.1:0-6455 GCA_036382815.1 Allosphingosinicella sp. | reverse complement strand
GCCCCTCCCTCTCCCCTAGAGGGAGAGGGGTTGGATGAAGCCGGGATTCACCGGCGCCGGGCTCGACCGGGCGGACCATCTCCGGCTCGACGAAACGCGGCTTGCCGAGCTCGCGGCCGGCCTCGAGGCGCGGCTTCTCCGCCTCAGCGGTCTCGATCCGGAGCTGGACGAGGAGGGCGGGCTCGGCTGGGGTCCGATGGCGGAAGCGGAAGAGCGGATCTTCCTCGGCTTCCGCGACGGCGCGCCTCTCTTCGCGCCTCTGGTCCGGCTAGAGCCGGGGCAGAGGGCCTGGTCGGTCTTCGCTCTCCTCAACCGGATGGCCGCGGGCGACACGGCCGTCTGGGGCACGGCGCGGAGCCTGATCGAGTGGCACAACCGCCATCTCTACTGCGGCGCCTGTGGGACGGAGACAGCACCGTTCCGAGGCGGCTGGGGAAGGCGATGCAGCGGCTGCGGCCTCGAGCATTTCCCGCGCGTCGATCCGGTCGTGATCATGCTCGCCGAACATGACGGCCGCGTCCTCCTCGGCCGCCAGCCGCAATATCCGCCGGGCCGCTATTCCGCCCTCGCCGGCTTCGTCGAGCCCGGCGAATCGATCGAGGAGGCGGTGGCGCGCGAAATAAAAGAGGAAGCGGGCATCGAGGTGAGCGATGTCCGCTACGTCGCCAGCCAGCCCTGGCCCTTCCCCGGCCAGCTGATGATCGCCTGCACCGCCACCGCGGCCGGCGACGAGATCACTCTCGACACCAAGGAGCTCGAGGACGCGATGTGGGTGGACCGGGATGGCGTGAAGGCGGCGCTGGCGGGGGAGCCCGGGGCTCCCTTCCTGGGCCCGCCCCATTTCGCCATCGCTTATACTTTGCTGAGGCACTGGGCCGATTCCTAAATCCTCGCCGGCAAATGCAGGGGAGGAATTTCCTCCGTCTTGCCCCGTCCTCCGCCCCCGCCTAAAGGGGCTCGCGAATTCCCTCGTCCCGCGGGTCCGCGGGCCGCCCTGGAGGTCTTTGAAGGCATGGACAACCGCTCCAACACGATTGCGGGCTGGGTGCTCGGCGCCGGTATCGTTGCGCTCGGCGCCTCGATCGTCACCGGCGAGATGTTCCATCAGGAGCGGCCCGAGAAGATGGGCTATCCGATCGAGGGTGTCGCCCTCCCCAATGACGGCCCGGCCGCCGCCGAGCAGCCGATCGCCAACCTCCTCGCCGCCGCGGATCCCGCCAAGGGCGAGGGCCAGTTCAAGAAATGCTCCGCCTGCCACACGATCAACAAGGGCGGCCCGAACGGCACCGGCCCCAATCTGTGGGGCGTGGCAGGCTCGGCAATCGGCAAGCACGCGGCCGGCTTTCCTTATTCGCCGGCCCTGGCCGGCAAGGGCGGCAACTGGGACTGGGAAAATTTGAACCACTGGATCAAGTCGCCGCGCGAATTCGCTCCGGGGACCAAGATGACCTTCGCGGGCATCGGCAAGGCCGAAGACCGCGCCAACCTCCTCGCCTACCTCAACGCCCAGAACGACAGCCCGATGCCGCTGCCGACTCCTCAGGCCGCGCCCGCCGCCAACCCCGCCAAGGCCGCCGCCGAGAAAGCCGACCAGCCCGCCGCCGGCGACAAGGGTGAGACCGAGCCGGTGATGAACGAGCAGCAGGCGACCCCGAACCGGGTCGGCGGCGACGCCGCGACCTCGGCGGCGGGCCGCGCGGGCCAGGAAAAGCATTAGGCGGCGCGGGGATGGCCGGCAGCAAGGCGCCCACCCCCGAAGCCTATCTCGAAGAGCTGCCGCCCGAGCGGGCGGGCTTCGTCGCCCGCCTGCGCGAGCTCGTCAACGCCAACCTTCCCGACGGCTATGTCGAGCGGATGAATTGGGGAATGATCAGCTGGGAAGTGCCGCTCACCCGATATCCCGACACCTATAACGGCCAGCCGCTCGTCTACGCCGCGCTCGCCGCCCAGAAGAATCATACGGCTCTCTACCTCAACTGCGTCCAGGCGTCGGAAGAGCGCACCCGGGCCCTCAGGGCCCAGTGGGCGGCGGCCGGCCGCAAGCTCGACATGGGCAAGAGCTGCCTGCGCTTCAAACGGCCCGAGGACGTTGCCGAGGATGTGCTGGCGCACACCCTCCGCTCGATCCCCCTGGACCGGTTCATCGCAGAATATGAGGCCGGCCGGGCGCGCTGATCCGCCGCAATGACGGGGATGGCCTCAGCCGCAGGTCACCGGCTCGTCCTTGGCTTTGTAATAGTCGCAGACGTGCTTCCACGCTTCTTCCGCGGTTTCGACGAAGGTGAACAGCTTGAGATCGTCGGGCGCTATGACGCCTTCCTCGACCAACGCGTCGAAATCGATCACCCGCTCCCAGAATTCGCGCCCGAAGAAGAGGATCGGCAGCGGCTTGACCTTGCCGGTCTGGACCAGCGTGAGCAGTTCGAACGCCTCGTCGAACGTTCCGAAGCCGCCGGGGAAGATCGCGACGGCGCGCGCGCGGAGCAGGAAGTGCATCTTCCTGAGCGCGAAATAGTGGAACTGGAAGCTCAGCGACGGCGTCACATAGGGGTTGGGCATCTGCTCGTGCATCAGGACGATGTTGAGCCCGACCGACTCGGCGCCTTCGTCGTCGGCGCCGCGGTTGGCCGCCTCCATGATCGAAGGCCCGCCCCCCGAGCAGACGACGAAATGCCGAAGGCCCGTTTCGTCCGGGTCGCAACGGCTGGCGAGACGGGCGAGCCGGCGCGCCTCCTCATAATATTTGCCCTTGGCCTTGAGCCGCTCCGCGATGCGGCGCTGCTCGTCGCTCGCCGCGGCCGCGATCAGGGCGTCGGCTCTCGCCGGCTCCGGGATGCGCGCGGAGCCGTAGAAGACGAAGGTGGAGCCGATCTTCGCCTCATCGAGGAGAAGCTCGGGCTTGAGCAGCTCGAGCTGGAAACGGACCGGCCGCAAATCCTCGCGCAGGAGGAAGTCCAAGTCCTGGAACGCGAGACGATAAGCGTCGTGGGCGGTCTGCGCGGACGGAGTCGGCTGATTGGCGGATTCGGCTTCCTGGCGGGCGGCCGGGAAGACGCGGTTGGGCGGTACTGGATCGGTCATGGCGGCCCGTTTAGCGGCAATACGGCCCCTGTCCCATGTCGAAATGCAGATGGTCGCGATGGAAGGCGTCGGCGTCGGGCCCGAGGACGATCCCGAAGCGGCGGCAGCCCGCGGCGTGGACGTCGCGCAGGAAGCGGCGAACGTCCACGTTGCCGCCGCTCCAGCCCTCCTTGACCGTGATCCGACGGCCGTCGGCGAGGACGAAGGCGCCGATGTCGACCGCGTTGGCGCGACCATGCTCGCTCAGGCGGGCGCCCGGCCGGCTGTTGACCGGACGGCAGCTGTAGGTGCCGAAGCTCTCGATCCTGACGACTCGGCTGCCCAGCCGGGCCTCGGCCGCCGGCTGCATCGCCTCGCGGGTCCAGCGGGCGAACTGGCGCGCCAGCGGACAGGTCATCGCTCCGAGACTGGCGACCGGAGTGCCGATGTCGAGCAGCTGGACGGCGCCGACGGCGCTGCAGCCCTGGCCGAAGGTGCGGTCGGGGAGCGCTTTGTAACGGACGCGTTCCCGGGTGAGGTCGGCGAGGCATTGGCGGTTCGTCGCCGGCCCTTCGGCCCTGGCGGGCTCGGGTCTCCGCCGATCGCCGGACGGGATGCAGGCCGCCAGGAGCAGGGTCGCCAGGAAGGTCCACCGCATGGAGAAGAGGCTGTGACCTCCAATTCTCCCCGTCAAGCGGATCGTCATGCCAAGGAAGGCTGGCATCCCGGCCGGGTGAAAGCCTGCGGCGTACTTCGCTCCATGGGGGGAAGCCTACGCCGGGGCGACGGGAAGGCGTTGACACCCCCGCCCACGTCCCTAAACCCCCCGGCGGGCCACGCCGTCCCAACGCGGCGCGTGCTCTCTGCGAGGAGAGTTGAACAGTGATGAATTCAAAGCCGGACGTGCGACCCGCGCGTCCCTTTTTCTCTTCCGGCCCGTGCGCCAAGCCGCCCGGCTGGGGTCCCGAACATCTCGCTCTCGGCTCGCTCGGGCGGTCGCACCGCTCGAAGCTGGGCAAGGCGCGTCTCGGCCACGCCATCGACCTCACCCGGCGGGTGCTTCGGGTGCCGGCGGGCCACCGCATCGGAATCGTGCCCGCCTCCGATACGGGCGCCGTCGAGATGGCCCTGTGGTCTATGCTGGGCGCCCGGCCCGTCACACTCCTCGCCTGGGAGAGCTTCGGCGAGGGCTGGGTGACCGATGTCGTCAAGCAGCTCAAGCTCGACGCGCAGGTCGTCAAGGCGGATTATGGAGAGCTGCCGGACCTTGCCGCCGTCGATCCCGCGAGCGACGTCGTCTTGACCTGGAACGGCACCACGTCCGGAGTCAAAGTTCCCGACGGCGAATGGATCAGCCACTCCCGGGAGGGTCTGGTCATCGCCGACGCCACCTCCGCGGCCTTCGCCCAGCCCCTTCCCTGGGACAAGATCGACGTCGCCACCTTCAGCTGGCAGAAGGCGCTCGGCGGCGAGGGCGGCCACGGCATGCTCGTCCTCGGCCCGCGCGCGGTCGAGCGGCTGGAGAGCTATACGCCGCCCTGGCCGCTTCCCAAGATCTTCCGGCTGACCAAAAGCGGAAAGCTGATCGAAGGAATCTTCGAGGGGGAGACGATCAACACGCCCTCGATGCTCGCGGTCGAGGATTATATCTTCGCGCTCGAATGGGCGCTCGGGGTCGGGGGGCTGCCGGGGCTCATCGCCCGCTCGGAGGCCAATGCGGCCGCGGTGGATAGCTGGGTCGGGCGCACCGACTGGGTCGAGCATCTCGCCCGGGTGCCGGAGACACGGTCGAACACCAGCCTCTGCCTCAAATTCGCGGAAGGCGGCGATCCGGAAGCGCAGGCGGCCCTCGTCAAGAAGATGGCCGGGCTGCTCGAGGCCGAAGGCGTCGGCTACGACGTGGCGAGCTACCGCGACGCTCCGCCCGGGCTCAGGCTGTGGTGCGGGGCGACGGTCGACACCGACGATCTGGAAGCGCTCTTCCCCTGGCTCGACTGGGCCTGGCACGAGGCTCGCGCCTGACCGTCGTCCCAGCGAAGGCTGGGACCCCAGCGATATCAAGCCGCCGAGCCCTTCACCCCCTGGGGCCCCAGCCTTCGCTGGGGCGACGGAGTAACAAAATGCCCAAAGTGCTGATTTCCGACTCCATGGACCCCAAAGCGGCGGAGATTTTCCGAGCCAAGGGGGTCGAGGTCGACGAGCGGCCCGGCCTGACCAGGGACGAGCTCAAGGCGATCATCGGCGGCTACGACGGCCTCGCCATCCGCTCCGCGACCAAGGTGACCCCGGAAGTCCTGGAAGCCGCCACGAACCTCAAGGTGATCGGCCGGGCCGGGATCGGGGTCGACAATGTCGACATCCCGGCCGCCACCGCGCGCGGAATCGTGGTCATGAACACGCCTTTCGGCAATTCGATCACCACGGCCGAGCACGCCATCGCCCTCATGTTCGCTTTGGCCCGCGACCTGCCCGCCGCCGATTCCTCCACCCAGGCGGGCAAGTGGGAGAAGAACCGCTTCATGGGGGTGGAGCTGACCAGCAAGACGCTCGGCCTGATCGGCGCCGGCAATATCGGCTCGATCGTCGCCGACCGGGCGCTCGGCCTGAGGATGAAGGTGGTCGCCTACGACCCCTTCCTCACCCCGGAGCGCGCGCTCGACCTCGGAGTCGAAAAGGTCGAGCTTGACGAGCTCCTCGCCCGGGCCGACTTCATCACCCTCCACACTCCGCTTACCGAGCAGACCCGGAACATCCTCTCGCGCGAGAATCTCGCCAAGACCAGGAAGGGCGTCCGGATCGTCAACTGCGCCCGCGGCGGCCTGATCGACGAAGCGGCGCTCAAGGAGGCGCTCGACTCCGGCCACGTCGCCGGCGCCGCGCTCGACGTGTTCGTCGAGGAGCCCGCCAAAATGAGCCCGCTGTTCGGAACGCCGGGCCTCGTCGCCACGCCGCATCTCGGCGCCTCGACGACCGAGGCCCAGGTCAACGTCGCGATCCAGGTGGCGGAGCAGATGGCGGAATTCCTGATGCGCGGCGGGGTCACCAACGCCCTCAACATGCCGTCGCTCTCCGCCGAGGAGGCGCCGCGCCTGAGGCCCTATATGGCGCTGGCCGAGAAGCTCGGATCGCTCGTCGGTCAGCTTTCGCACGGGGCGATTGCGGGCCTCTCGATCGAGGCCGAGGGCGCCGCCGCCGAGCTCAACATGAAGCCCATCACCGGGGCCGTCCTCGCCGGCTTCATGCGGGTGCATTCGGATACCGTGAACATGGTCAACGCGCCTTTCCTGGCCAAGGAGCGCGGGCTCGACGTGCGCGAAGTGCGCCACGACCGGGAGGGAGACTACCACACGCTCGTGCGCCTGACCCTCGCCACCCCGGAAGGCGACAAGACGCTC
>DASVPM010000135.1:0-4510 GCA_036382815.1 Allosphingosinicella sp. | reverse complement strand
TCTCTTGCCGCGGCCGCCGCGGCCGCGGCCGAACTCGCCGCTCCAGTCGCCGCCTTCCCAGCCGGCGCCGCCCCAGCCGCGCGGCCCGAAGCCCATCGCCATCAGCCCGGGAGGGATGTCGCGGAAGGTGAAGCGCGGTCCACAGCCAATCCTCATGTCATGTCTCCAATCTATCTAGAGCGGTCTTAGATATATCTTAGTAGCATCTGCGTCAATGGTCACGCCGTCATCCCGGCTAAAGCCGGGACCTCGGGTCGGGAAGTCTCGGCGGGTCTCCCCGAGATCCCGGCTTTCGCCGGGATGACGGCGCCGCTCGGGGCGAATTGAGTTATCGGTTCAACTCAAGGCGATACCGCTCTAGAAGCTGCGCCATGGCCGATCTGTTCGCCGGCGATCCGACGCCGCCCTCTCCGCCTCCCGCGCCCGCGGACAGCGCGCCGCTCGCCGACCGGCTGCGGCCGAGGGCGCTGGACGAGGTGGTGGGGCAGGACCACCTCACCAGCCCGGAAGGCGCGATCGGCCGGATGGTCGCCGCCGGCAAGCTCGCCTCGATGATCTTGTGGGGGCCGCCGGGCACCGGCAAGACGACGATCGCCCGGCTGCTCGCCGACGCAGTGGGAATGCGCTTCGTTGCGATCTCCGCCGTTTTCTCGGGCGTGGCCGACCTCAAGAAGGTGTTCGCCGAGGCGCGCGAGCATGTGAAGCTCGGCCGCCAGACGCTCCTCTTCGTGGACGAGATCCACCGCTTCAACCGCGCCCAGCAGGACGGATTCCTTCCTTATGTCGAGGACGGCACCGTCGTCCTCGTCGGGGCGACGACGGAGAATCCGAGCTTCGAGCTCAACGCGGCCCTGCTCTCGCGCGCCCAGGTCCTCATCCTCAACCGGCTCGACCATAAGGCATTGTGCAAATTGCTCGACCGCGCCGAGGCGATCATCGACCGGCCGCTTCCGCTGACGGCCGAGGCGCGGGACGCGCTTGTCGCGACGGCCGACGGCGACGGCCGCTTCCTCCTCAATCAGGCCGAGACGCTCTTTTCGGTCGACCTGCCCGAGCCGCTCGACCCCGCCGGACTCTCGGCCCTCCTCCACCGCCGGGTCGCGGTCTACGACAAGGACCGGGAGGGCCATTACAACCTCATCTCGGCGCTGCACAAAGCGATAAGAGGCTCTGACCCACAGGCCGCGCTCTATTATCTCGCCCGGATGCTGACGGCGGGCGAGGAGCCGCTCTACCTCCTCAGGCGACTGATCCGGACGGCGGTGGAGGACATCGGCCTCGCCGACCCGCAGGCGCTGGTGCAGTGCATCGCCGCCAAGGACACGTTCGACTTCCTCGGCTCTCCGGAAGGCGAGCTCGCCATCGCCCAGGCCTGCCTTTACCTCGCCACCGCGCCCAAATCGAACGCCGTCTACGTCGCTCAGAAAGCCGCGTGGCGGTCGGCCCGCGACACCGGCTCGCTGATGCCGCCCAAGAACATCCTCAATGCGCCGACGAAGCTGATGAAGCAGGTCGGCTACGGCAAGGGCTATCAATACGACCATGACGCCGAGGGCGGCTTTTCCGGCGACAATTACTGGCCCGAGGAGATGGAGCCCCAGACCTTCTACGCGCCGACCGACCGCGGCTTCGAGAAGCGCGTTGCGGAGCGGCTGGCCTGGTGGGAGGAACAGCGGAAGGCGAAGCGCGATGGCTGAGGCGATCACGAGCTGGGACCAGGCCGTCGCCATCGCCCTGTCGCTCCCGGGAACGGAGCTGTCGACAAGCCACGGCAAGCCGGCGGTCAAGGTGAACGGCCGCGCCTTCCTCTACACCGGCCATGAAGCCGGGACGTCGTTCGGAGTCGCGATCGACCTGGACACGGTGGAGATGCTCAAGGAGACCGATCCCGACACCTTCTGGCAGACGCCGCATTACGAAGGCTGGCCGGCAGTCCTCATCCGCTACGGCAGCCGGGATCCCGAGCGGGTTCGGGAGATCATCGAGCGCTCCCGCGCCTGGACCGCCGCCAAGCCCAAACCGAGGGAGAGGAAGGGGAAGCGATGATGGCCGATCACGTCGTCCCAGCGAAGGCTGGGACCCCAGGGGGTGAAGACCGCCGGCGCCTTTCACCCGCCGGGGCCCCAGCCTTCGCTGGGGCGACGAGGATGCTGATTGCCGCGTTTCTCCTCGCCGCGCCCGCCTCCGCCCAGGTCGACCGTCCCGAATATGTCCGGGCGCTCGCCGCGGGCTACAAAGCCTCGTTCCTGTGCAGCGATATCTTCAACGCCGGGCAGACCGAGGCGCAGGTCGCGAAGGACGATCTCCAGCGAATCTATCCCGAGCTCGAGCCGCTGGTCGCGAAGCTCGAAGCGAAGGTAGACCGCCAGGCCAGGACCGTCAGCGTCGCTTTCGACGACCGCCTTGCGCCGCGGATCGCGGCCTGGCGGCCGAACCTCGGTTGCGCCCAGCTTCCGATCGGCGCGGGCGCCGCCGCCGTGCGCCTGCTGCCGCGGCTCCCCGTCAACCCGGCCGTCGACCGCAACGATCGACTGCCCTGGCCGGACGGAGACCGCAACGCCACTGCGCGGCCGCGAGGCGACTCCCGGGCCCTCGGCCGCGCCGTCGCCGACGCCTTCGACCGGCGCACCTACGGCCAGGGCAGCGAGACCACTGCCGTGCTGGTGGTGCAGGACGGCAGGATCGTCGCCGAGCGCTATCGCGCCGATTTCGACATGCACATGTCGCAGCGCACCTGGTCGGTCGCCAAGAGCCTCGCGGGAACGATCATCGGCGCAGCGGTCCAGAAGGGCATCCTCGAGGTGGACGCGCCCGCTCCCATCCCGGAATGGCAGCGGCCGGGCGATCCCCGCTCGGCGATAACCACCGACAATCTCCTGCGAATGGCGAGCGGCCTCCACAGCGACGCCGCCGGCAACCGCACCGACGCAACCTATTTCGGCGGAAGCTCGGTCACCGAAAACGCGACCCAATGGCCGCTCGAGACGGCGCCCGATACGCGGTTCCGCTACGCCAATAACGACATATTGCTCGCCGTCCGCGGCCTTCGCGCCAAGCTCGGCGAGGGCGGGGAGGCGCTCGCTTTCCCGTTCGAGTCCCTGCTCTGGAAGATCGGGATGACCCGCACCGTCCCCGAGACCGACTGGCAGGGGAATTTCATCCTCTCAAGCCAGGTCTGGACGACGGCGCGCGACCTCGCCCGGCTCGGCCTTCTCTACCAGAATGACGGCGTCTGGAACGGCGAGCGCATCCTGCCGCCCGGCTGGGGCGCCTACGTCTCGCGGCGCGGACCCGCCCAGCCCTCGATGGGCTACGGCTACGGCGCCACCTTCTGGACCTTCCCCGCATCCGCCGGCCTTCCCGCCGACGCCTATATCGCCCAGGGGAACCGCGGCCAGTATCTGGCGATCATCCCGTCGCGCCGGACAATCGTCGTCCGCCGCGGCTATGACGGGCCGGGCACCGCCTTCGATCCGGGGCCCTTCGTCCGCGACGTCCTCGCCGCTTTGCGCCGAGGGTGAACGGATTCCGGCGTTTCGCCGCCCTCGACTGGTCGGGCGCAAAGGGAAAGCGGCACAAGGGCATCGCGATCGCCATGGCGGAAGCGGGGGATTCGGCGCCCAAGCTGGTCCGGCCGGACCATATATGGTCGCGTACCGAAGCGCTGGAATGGCTGCTCGCCGAGGCGGCGGCGGAGCCGACCCTGTTCGGCTTCGACTTCAGCTTCGCGCCGCCGATCGCCGAGCGCGGCGAATATCTGCCGGGCGAGCCGGACGTTCCGTCGACGGCGCGCGAATTCTGGGCCTATGTCGACGGGCGCAGCGACGACGAGGATCTCGGCGCCGCGAGCTTTCTCGAGCAGGCGCATCGCCGCCATTTCTATTTCGGCATAGCGGACGGCGTGAAGGCCGACTTCGTCCGTTTCCGGCAATGCGACGTCCGCCTCAATCTTCAGGGCGGCCGCAAGACGGCGAGCGCCTATGACGCGATCGGCGCCGCCCAGGTCGCCAAGGCGAGCTTTTCGGGGATGCGCCTGCTCCACCATCTGCGCGGACGGGTGGCGGTCTGGCCGATGGACCCGCTTCCCCGGCAGGGCAGCGCGGTGGTGGAGATCTATACGCGCATCTATCTGCGCCGGGCCGGCCTGCGCGGAACCAAGCTCAGATCGCGAGCCGAGCTCGATGCCGCCCTCGTCGCGCTGGGCAGCCGCCCGGCGCGCCTTCGCTTCGAGCCCAACGACCACCAGACCGACGCGCTCGTCACGGCGGCGGGGATGCGGGCGCTGGCCGGTTCGGAACCGCGCGCCTTCGCTCCGGAAGGTTTGACGCCCGAGCTGGCTCGGACGGAGGGGTGGACGTTCGGGATATTATAATCCTCCCCTGCATTTGCAGGGGAGGGGGACCATGCGAAGCATGGTGGAGCATCTGTGTTGATGGTCAAGGCCGGGTTGGGCTCCATGTGCGGTTTTCGGTGACGAGGGTGTTGGCGAGGACGATGAGCTTTCGGGCGA
>DASVPM010000134.1:0-3928 GCA_036382815.1 Allosphingosinicella sp. | reverse complement strand
CAGCTCCACCCGGCCGTCCGCGACTCGAAGCTCGGCGATCGCCGGCCCGAGGTCGGGACGCGGCATGATCTTGGCGCCTTCCCGGTCCCGAAGGCGCTTCAGGGCTTCGAGGCCGTAGCGCTTCACCGCGACCTTGACCTTGATGTTGGGGCCCCGGTCGCCGACCGCCCAGACGATCCCGGCCGGGTCGCCGGGCCGGCGCGAGAGACCCGAGCCGAAGCCCGAGCGGAAACACATCGTCCGCTTCGGCAGGTCGATCTCGCCCAGCGGCTGGTCCGCCCAGTCCAGCCGCTCGACAGTCCAGCTCAATTCGCGCTCTCCAGGGACTCCACCGTGAGATTCCCGTTGGTGTAGACGCAGATCTCGGCGGCGATCGCCATCGCCTTGCGGGCCAGGGTCTCCGCATCTTCCTCATAGTCGAGCAAGGCGGTGGCGGCGGCGAGCGCGAAATTGCCGCCCGACCCGATCGCCGCGACTCCGGAGCCGGGCTCGAGCACGTCGCCATTGCCGGTCAGCACCAAGGTCACCTCCTTATCGGCGACGATCATCATCGCTTCGAGGTTCCTCAGATATTTGTCGGTCCGCCAGTCCTTGGCGAGCTCGACCGCGGCGCGCATCAGCTGGCCGTGATGCTGCTCGAGCTTGCGCTCCAGCCGCTCGAACAAAGTGAAGGCGTCGGCCGTGGCCCCGGCGAAGCCGCCGATCACGCTTCCGTCCCCGAGCCGCCGCACCTTGCGGGCATTGGGCTTGATCACCGTCTGGCCGAGGGTGACCTGGCCGTCGCCGGCGATCACCGCGCGCCCGTTCTTGCGCACCGCCAGGATCGTCGTGCCGTGCCAGCTTTCCATCGAAATGCTCCCGCTCTTGGACGGCGGCGATATGGGAGCCGGGCGATGGCGTTGCAATCATATGGCCCTCGGTCATTCCGGGCACGCGCGAGGAGGATGACTGCCTAACAAAGAAATTTCCTACCAATTATGTTCATGCTATGTTCTTTCTTATTCGCGAATCGTCGCGACAGCCGAAAGGAAATGAGATGCCGACGAGAAGGAGATCCTTGTTCAACCGGTTGGTGAGGGCGCTGCCGGTCGTGCTTGCCGCGGCCCCCGGCATAATCGACGCGGTCCAGCAGACTCGCCGGGCGCTCCGCGAACCGGGGGCCACGCCTCGGGAGCCGGCGCCGGGGAGCTGAGCGGCTCGAAGGCGAATTTTTTCCGCCGGGAAGCTGAAAACCTATGAAGCTTCCGGACTTCGAAGCGACGATTGAGCGCTGACAGGCAGGTGGTGCAGCGCTAGCGTCGGGCGCGATGGAGCTCTTTCTCCTCCTGGGCCTCGCCGGATTGGCAGTCGCCATGCTCTACCTCCTGGCGCGGGTGGCGCGGCTGGAGAAGGAGATCGGCTCGGTGCGCCGCGGCGAGGCCGGAGCCGCTGCTCCGGGCGCCCGCACCCTCGTTAAGGGGGCGGCAGGGCCGCCGCAGCCGGCGCGCGAGACGCTCGCCAGCCTGTTCGAGCAGCTCGTCGGCGGGCGCCTCCTGATCTGGATCGGTGGGATCGCCCTCGTGGTCGCCGGATTCTTTCTGATCCGCCACACGATCGAGATCGGCCTGGTGACTCCCGAGCTTCGCATGGCGGCGGCCGCTCTGTTCGGCCTGATCCTGCTCGCGTGCGGCGAATATACGCGCATCCGCGGGCTCCTCGCCGACGAGCCGAGGGTTGCCCAGGCGCTGGTCGGGGCGGGGATCGCGGTGCTCTACGCGACCGCCTATGGAAGCTGGTATCTCTACGGCCAGATCGGCGGCGAGACGGCTTCGGCGATGATGCTCCTGATCAGCGCCGCGGCGCTGGCGCTGGCGCTGAGGCACGGAGCGCCGACGGCGGCGATGGGCATGGTCGGCGGCTTCCTCACGCCCTGGCTTGCCGGCGATCCGGAAGGGGGGGTGCTGCCGATCCTCGCTTATATCGCCGTGCTCGACGCCGCGGTCTTCACTCTGGCATGGAGGCGGGACTGGGGCTGGCTCGCCGCCGGCGCGATCGCCTTGAGCTTCGTCTGGACCGGTTTCCTGATCTTCGGATCCCCGGCCGACGCGCTCGCCGCCGGACTGTTCGCCGTCGGGCTGGCCGCGATCGCCGCGCTGCTTCCTTCCGAACCGGCCCGGCCGGTGGCGCTCATCCAGCCGCTCGTCATTGGCCTCGTCGAGCTGGCGTTGCTCGTGATCCGGCTGGACACCGATCCCCGCGCCTGGCTGCTCTTCATATCCCTCGCGGCGATCGCCCTCTGGCTCGGCGCCCGGCGCCCGCAGATGCGCCTCGCAACGCCGGCCGGGCTGGCGCTCGCGCTGGTCCTGCTCCTGATCAAGGCGCCGATCGACAGCGATCCGCTGGCCCCGTGGATGGGCGCCGCGGTCACCTTGATGTTCGCCGGCGCGCTTACTCCCCTGTCGACGAAGGATCGGGTCCTTCGAACCCTCACCGCCTGCGGAGCGCTGGCCGGCCCGATCCTGATCTTTCGGCTGCTTCGGCCCGAATTGCTCTCGCCGCTCGAATGGGGTCTCGTCGCCGCCGGCCTGGCGGCGGACGCCATTGCCCTGCTCTGGCTTCACCGGAAGGATGCGGCCGGCCGCTCGATGCCCGACTCGGCGATGGTCGCCGCGGGCGTCACCGCCGCCTTGCTCCTCGCAATGGCCGGCCACGCCCTCACGGCCCGCGACTTCGTGTCCGCGACCTGGCTGGTGACGGCGCTCGCTTTGGTCGCCGCCGGGATCCGAATTCCGGACAAGGCGCTCCGCCTGGCTGGGCTCATTCTTCTCACCGCGACGATCCTCAAGGTCTTCCTGCTGGACGCCTCCGAGCTTCGAGGCGTGCTTCGGATCCTTTCCTTCCTCGCCCTGGGGATCGCGCTCATCGCCATGGGCAAGCTTTACGGCACCGTCCTTCGCGCCGAGCGGAAGGGGCGGGAGGCGGGCGACCAGGACGCCGGCGCCGTGGCCGGGGCGGCCGCGAACGCAGAGAAGGGAGACCCGACATGATGTCGCTCGTGATCGCCGTCGCGGCCGCCGCGTCCGCCCCGCCGCCGGACCTGGTCCAGTGCCGGATGATGGAATGCAACTGGTCGAGGCCGGTCTCCAATGTCGCCGTTCGATCGACACCTGCGGGCACGCTGCGGAAGGTCACCGCCTTTCGGGGGACCTCGGTCTTCCAAGACGACGCGCCTTCGAGCTTCGACGAATCTATTCCGATCGCGTGGGAGAGGAAGTCGGCGGTCCAGTACGTGCTCTGCTCCCGCTCGCAGCCGGCGCTCGCGTTTCGATCCGGAAGGCGCTGGGTCGCGCACGCTTTGGACCTGTTCGATCTCGGCGGCTACCAAACCGCCTCCGCGATCGGCTACCTGCGCGCCTGTCACGGGGTCGACTACCGGCGCGACGACATCGAAAAGGTGATGAAGGATCTCGGCTACCGTCCCGGCACGCGCAGCGAGCAGGTGGAGATAGCGAGGCCGGACCAGCTGTTCGACCTGCCGCGGCGCTCCCGGTGACGACCGCCGCGGCGATTGAATGGTCGGGGCGAGAGGATTCGAACCTCCGACCCCCACACCCCCAGTGTGATGCGCTACCAGGCTGCGCTACGCCCCGACCGAGGCGCCTTTCGACGCCCAAGCCGGGCGACTTAAGCCCTGCCCTCCGCGAAGGCAAGGACCCCCGTCATTCGGCGGAAGCCGGACCCATGGGCTCGACGCCGAGACGGGCGCGGCCGGATTTGCAATTGACCGGGACGGCCGCGCCGTCTAGTTGCAAATAGCAACCTATCGAGGAGACGAAATGAGTTCCGAACGGTCCGGAGTGGCCTCGCGCGACGAGATCGAGGGGCTAACCGGCCTCGAGATGCTCCAGGCGATCATCTCGGGGGAGCTTCCGGCGCCGCCGATCGGAGC
>DASVPM010000133.1:0-2958 GCA_036382815.1 Allosphingosinicella sp. | reverse complement strand
CCGGCGCCTGCGCCCGGGGCCGCCCCCTCCCGGCCGCCCATCGCGACCGACTCTGAGGACTGGCGCGATCGCCCGCTCACGCCCGGCGACTGGAGCTACGATCCGGGCTCCGGCGAGGCCCGCTATGCCGATTTCAGCCTGCGCTGCGACGGTCTCCGCCGCCTGGTCATGCTGTCGCGCGCGGGAGCGTCCGGCCCGCTTCGGCTTCGCACCTCCTACGGCGAGCATGTGCTTGCGTCCGGGGCTGCGCTCGCGGCCGACGATCCCCGGCTCGACGAAATCGCCTACAGCCGCGGTCGCTTCACCGTCGAGGCGCAGGGACTGACGATCCTGATCCTGCCGGCCTGGCCGGAGCCGGCGCGGGTGGTCGAGGATTGCCGCGGGTGAGATGTTCACCCCGCACTCTCCGGGCGCCGGCGAAGCGGAAAGACTAACGGCGAAAAAGATCAAAACAAGCCTTGCGCCGCGATTCGCGATGATTCATCCTCCCTTTCGCCACAACAACGCGAAAGGAGGTGATCCGATGTCTCATGGTTCAGCTAAGAGGTCGGGTTTGCTCGTTCGGGAGATGAAGGCCTAGCCTTCTCAGGTCTCCCGGGCTGGAGCCATCCGGCCGCTGACCATGTTCGGAGGGTCGTCGCGCGGGGCGCGGCGGCCCTTCAACTTGTCCAGGGAGCAGGAACGGTGCGCATGCTCCGAACGTTGTCATGCGATGACCGAAAAACCGATCGCCGACCTGCTTCCTGCGCACCAGGGCCGCGCTACGTCGCTCTACGACGAGCAGCTCCAACGCCAGCAACAGGAGAAGATGCTTCTCAAACGGGTTGAGCAGCGCCTCGATCTCCTCGCGCCGGTGAAAGCCGAGCCGGAGCCGGAATAGCCTCGAGGGACTCACGGGCCCGCTCCCCACGCGCTTGCGCGCGCAGGGAGGCGGGAACAGTCTTCAGCTTGCGCTCAGCGCCTTGTTCATCTGCTCCCACTGCTCGTGGCCGGAGCGGACCGACTGGTAGCATTGGCGGAGCAGCTGCTGCGTCTCGGCAGAGACTTCCGTGTCGGCCAGAGCGGTTTCCCATTTGCCGTTGAGGAAGCTCTCGCCGCGGTCGACTTCGGCCACCACCGACTTGTCGTCGCTTCCAGTGACGGCGTCGCGAAGCGACAGGAACTGGCGGTGCGCCTTCGCGAGCAGGCTGCCGTCGTCCTCCGAAGTGCCGCCGAGCTCGATGACCCGCCGGCGCAGGAGGCCGACCACTTCCTCGCGCTCCTGGGCGCGCTTGCGGAAGATCTCGGCGAATTGCTCGTTGGTCGCCTCGCCGGCCGAATGGCGGTAGCCGTCGATGCTGTCGATGGTCGTCTCGATAAGGCTGTTGAGGACGGTTACGTCATGTTCGTTGAACATGGGCTTCTCCTGTCTTGGGGGTTCGACCGTTCAACCCGCGGCGGGTCGTTAAGGGTCCGTGCCGGAACGGGAATATGCGCCAGGACGTTCAACTCGGCGAAAAGGAGCCGGACATGGCCGAAGAGGAAACCGAACGGGGAAAGCCCGCCACATTCGATCCGAAGACCGGCGAGGTCCGCGGCTCAGGTTCGGGCGCCGGCGGAGGCGGCAGCCGCGGAGAGGATTACGACCAGGATCCGATGGCCGGCTCGGGCTCCGAGCCACCGCACGGGCCGCGCTCGGCGGACGAGGCAGCCGACCGTCCGATCGACCCGGACGAGGGAGTTTGAGATGACCGGCAAAGGCCATCCGCTGCCGGGCAGCGACGAAGCGCGGCACAATGAGATTCCGGAGGACGTGGCCGAGGACAAGGGCCGCGGCGACGACAGCAAGCCGGTGGTGCAACCCGGCCGCGACGCCGTGAACCCCGACGGCGAGCGCTATCGCTACGACGACAACGGCCGGGCGGAGGAGATCTGATCTCGTCCTCCCTGCCGGCGGAGCCGGTGAGAGGGGACAATGCGAAGCATGGTGGAGGGGCAACAGCCGCAGAATCGGAGATTCCGTGGCAAGAGGCCCGATCTGCGCCAGCTACCCCTCCACCACGTTTCACGTGCTCTTGTCCTCCCCATCTGCGATGGGGAGGACAAGAGCGGCGCAGCGCATCCCGGCACCGTTCCGGCGCTTGGCCCGGAGCCCAGGGCCGGACTTAACGTTGATCAAGCTTCCAACCCATCAGCCAGGAGCACGATCATGGCCAATCAGAACAATCAGGACGGCGGCACGTCGGGCAGCGGCCTGCAGCAGTCGCAGTCGGGCGGCGGCAGCGGCGATTTCGGCGGCAATCGCGACCAGCAGCAGCAGAGCGGCCAGCAGGGCGGCGGCGCGTCGGGTGCCGATATGGACCAGGCCGGCGGAAGCAGCGGCGGCGGCGGCTATGGCAGCGGCCAGAATCAGCAGAATCAGCAGGGTCAGCAAAGCGGCGGTCAGGGCGGCGTCGGCGGCGGCGATCTTCGCCAGGGCGGCGGCAGCTCGGACGGCCAGTCGCGCGGCGAAGCGTTCGACGAAGCCCAGGGCGGCGGCCGCGGCGGCTCCGATTCCCAGCAGGATCAGCAGGGCGGCCAGGGCCAGTTCCAGCAGGACCAGGGCGGGCAATCCGGCCAGGGCCAGTGGCAGCAGGATCAGCAGGGCGGCCAGGGTCAGTTCCAGCAGGATCAGCAGGGCGGTCAGTCCGATCAGGGCGGCTTCCAGCAGGAGCAGCAGAGCGGCCAGTCGCAGCGCGAAGGCGGCGCCGAGGTCGAGTTCCAGCAGGATCAGCAGTCGAACCAGGATCGCGGCCAGGGCCAGGCCGGGATCGAGTTCGAGAGCGACCAGCGCTAGCGCCGGCCCTCGAGCGGAGTCTGGAAGGGCCGTCCCGCAGGGCGGCCCTTCATGCCTTGGCACGGGGCCGAAAGGAACTACTCGGCGCGCCGCGAGTCTGTTACGCATCAGTTACAAAGATCAGGAGACCGACATGGCGAATA
>DASVPM010000132.1:0-6262 GCA_036382815.1 Allosphingosinicella sp. | reverse complement strand
CATATCATCGGCTCGCTTGCTGGAACCATGATCGCTCAGGCGGCGCAGGCAATGGAATTCGGCGCTACCAGCGAAGACATCGCCTATACCTGCCACGCCCACCCGACCCATTCGGAAGCGGTCAAGGAAGCGGCGATGGCCGTGACGGGCAAGCCGATCCACATTTGAGGCTCAAGGGGGCGGTCTTTCCCTCCCGGGCCGCCCGCCGCCGCTGCTCGGCCGCGTCCATCGGACTTACCAGGCCGCTTGAGCCGCCGGCCAGGTCCCGGCCGCGGCCGGGCAGACCGACCTCGTGTCGGCCAGCAACGGCTCATTTTCGCTCCAGAATAGGCATCGCGCAGGGTCTCCGGGGCGAGCCGCCTGCGCAGGTGCGCGGCGTAGCGGACGCGGAGATGGCGCAAGGCTCATGCCGTGCTCCGGCCCCGGCAAGCGACGGGCCGAGTCAGGAACGCCTGACGGCGGGATGAAACCCGTCTATGGTTGGGTATGCGAAACGATTCCGGCAAGCCTTTTGCGAAGTTCGTAGTGCCCGCCCTGGTGGCGATCCTCGTCTCCGGCTGCGGCCCCAAGCCGCTCCAGCTGCCCGCGGATCCGGTCGACCGCGCGGCGACCTGCGGGGTCGTGGCGGCGGCGGCGGCGAGGACGGCGGTCGCCGACGTGAAGGCGCCGTTGCCGCTCGCGGCGCAGGGGAAGATTTTCCATTACGCCCTTCTCACCGCCTCCGAAGGCCGGACCTTCGAGCCGGAGACTGCAAACCGGGTCAACAAGCGAATGCGCGAGCTGGAGGCGGGGATCACCAGCGGAAAATGGCAGGACCTCGTGCCGGCGTGCGATTCGGCTTTCCCGGTCTCGGCCAAGTCCGATCCGGCGCTTCCCTCCGGCCGGTTCGAGGCGCAGATCGTCTGCGAGGAGCTGGCCGAGTTCGCCAGCATCGCGCTCGAAGGCTCCGAGCGGGATTTCGGAAACGAGCTCGCGGGCTACCGGCGGATGCGCACCGAGCTCAACGACGCCATCGCTCCCGGTCTCCGCGCCAAGGCCGGCTCGAGCAGCGAAGCGCAGGGCCGCGAACGCGACCGTGCGCTCGCGGCGGCGGCCGCGCTCGGCTCGCCCATAGCGGTCCTCGACAAGTGCCGGGAGCGGTTCAAATAGGCCTGGGCGGCCTTGGCGATTGCCGTCACCCTCAACTTGTTTCAGGGTCCATGCCTCCACCCGCGAGGCGGCTCGCAGCTGGATGCTGAAACAAGTTCAGCATGACGGATGAAGACCATGGTGAAGGTTCGGCAGAAGCTCAGGCGCTGGCATATCTGGCTCGGCTGGATCGTCGGACTCCCGTTTCTCGCCTGGACAATGTCCGGCCTGGTCATGGTGGCCCGGCCGATCGAGACGGTTCGCGGCGAGGGGCTGATCGCCGAGGCACCGGCGCTTCCGGCGGGAGTGTCCCCGGTCGCGCCGGCCATCGGACCCCGTCCGCTCGCCTCGCTGCGGCTGGAGGCCCGCCCCGACGGGCCGAAATGGCTGCTCAAATATGCGGATGGCGGCACCCGCCTCGCGGACGCGGCGACGGGGAGGCTGCTTCCCCCGTTCGCCGCCGCCGACGCCGCCCGCCTCGTCGAGGCGCGCTATACGGGCAAGGCCCGGATCGCCGCGGTCGACCGTATTTCCGCCGAAGCGCCCCCGATCGACTTTCGCCGCAAGGTGCCGGCCTGGCGGGTGACGATGACCGACGGCACCCGCTTCTATCTCGATTCCGCCACCGGCGAGATCCTCGCGCGGCGAACGCGCTGGTGGCGCTTCTACGACTGGATGTGGGGCCTCCACATCATGGACCTGGAGACCCGCGAGGACGCCCACAATCCGCTGCTCATCGGGTTCGGGATCGTCGCGTTGCTGACGACGCTGCTGGCGCTCGCCATGCTCCCGCTTACCTTGAAGCGCCGGCGCCGGTGACCGGTCCGGCCGCCTTGCTGGGCACGGCCCTTCCTTATCTCGACTATGCGGGGGTCGCCGTCTTTGCCTGCTCGGGCGCGCTGGTCGCGGCCGGGAAGAAGCAGACCTTGGTCACGCTGATATTCTTCGCCGTCGTCACCGGGGTCGGCGGCGGCACGGCGCGCGACCTGCTGATCGGGGCGCCGGTCTTCTGGGTGCACGCGAATGCCCACCTGCTGATCTGCTTCGTCGCGGCGCTCGCGGTCTGGGCGGTGCCGGCAAGGCTGTGGCGACTGGAGGCGCTCGATTGGCTCGATGCCGCGGGCCTCGCGGCTTATGCCACCTTCGGCGCCGCCAAAGGCCTGGCCTTCGGCCTCGCGCCGCTGCCGGCCCTGGCGATGGGCGTTCTCACCGCCTGCCTCGGCGGGATCGTCCGCGACGTGCTCGCCGGCGAGCCGTCGACCCTGATGCGCCCCGAATTGTACGTGACCGCTGCCGCCTTGTCGTCGGCGCTGATGGTCGGGCTGCTGCTGGCCGGTATTCCCGCCGCAGTCGCGGGACTGGCCGCGGCCCTGGCCGGTTTCGCCCTGCGCGGCGGGGCCATCCACTTCGGCTGGAAATTACCGGCCTACGGCCGCGACAGGCCGGGCTCCCCGAGGGAGCCTTGACTTGATTGAACGTTCAATCAACGAAGCCATCGAGCGGGCCCCGGCGGCGGTACTGGATTGCTTCGCTACGCTCGCAATGACGGCCGGGGCTCGTCCGGCGGCGTCCCCGCAGGCGCCAACGCCTTCTGCCAAAGCCCGACGTCGTGCCAGGCGCCCAGCTTCCAGCCGACCTGCCGGTACGTCCCCGCCCGCTCGAAGCCGAGCCTTTCGTGGAGCCGGACGCTCGCCGCGTTGGGCAGCGTGATCGCCGCGATCGCCTGAGTGAAGCCCTGCTCCTCCAGTATCGCGAGCAACGGCTCGTAAAGCCGCCGGCCAAGCCCGCGTCCGGCGGCGCCGCCGCGGAGGTAAACGCTGGTTTCCACCGCGAAGCGGTAGGCGGGGCGCTCCCGGAAACGTGCCGCGTAGGCATAGCCCAGCACAGTCCCGTCCTCGTCCTCCCCGACCAGCCAGGGATAGAGATCGCCCCCCGCCTCGATCCGGATCCGCATCGCCGCTTCGCCGGGCGGTTCGGTCTCGAACGAAACGGCGCTTCCCGTCACGAAAGGCGCGTAGATGCCGGCAATGGCCGCGGCGTCGTCGGGTCTCGCGACCCTGAGCTTCACGCGCCGAGCAGGCGCCAGAGCCAGCCGGTCAGGCCGGATCCAAGCGGCGCCCGCGGACGGGCGGAGTGGCCGGCGCATTCGAGGCAGCGGGCCTGGATGGCGGCGCCGGAGACGAGCCGCTCGGCCTCGCCGATCGCGGCGAGCATCCTCAGGCGCGGCTTGGCGGCGAGGCGGCTGAACGCGTCGGGCGAAGCTTCCTCCTCGCCGTCGCCCGCGAACGACGCCAGCAGCTGGTCGGCGAACCCCGGCTCCTTTTCGAGCCACACGGCTCCCGCCTGCTCCGGATCGAGCTTGGCGAGCCGGGCCGCCTCGCGCACGGCGTCGTCGAGGCCGCCGAAGGAGTCGACGAGCTTGAGCTGGTGGGCGGTGCCGCCGGCCCAGATCCGGCCCTGCGCGATCCGGTCGACCTGGGCCACCGGTATCTTCCGCGCCGCGGAAACGAGCGCGAGGAAGCGCCGGTAGGTGCCGTCGACGCCCATCTGGAGCAGCCGGTCGGCCTCGGGCGAGGGGCCGCGGAGCAGGTCCGGCTCGCCCGAGAGCGGAGTCGTCTTGACCCCGTCGGCGCCGAGGCCGAGCTTGGCCAACGCGCCCTCGAAGCTGGGAAGCACCCCGAACACGCCGATCGAGCCGGTGATGGTCGAAGGCTCGGCGTAGATCCGGTCGCCCGCCGTCGCCACCCAATAGCCGCCCGACGCCGCGACGCTGCCCATCGAGGCCACCACCGGCAGGCCCCTGGCCTTGGCGGCGAGCACCGCCTGGCGGATCCGCTCCGAGGCGAGGGCCGATCCGCCGCCGGAATCGATCCGGACGACCAGCGCCTTGAGGTCGCGCTCGCGCAAGCCCTTCTCGAGCGCCCGAACGATCGTCTCGGCCCCGGCGGTGCCGAGATTGGCCTCGCCGTCGACGATGTCGCCGGCGACGGTGACGATCCCGATCTCGCCGCCGCCGTCGCTCGCCGGATGGGCCTCGACCCATTTGCGAAAGTCGATCCGCTCGAAGCTGCCGGCAAGCTCGGCGTAGCGCTTGCCGGCGATCTCCGCGACACGGCGGTCGAACGCTTCGCGCTCGCCGATCTTGTCGACCAGGCCCGACCCGAGCGCGGCCTGCGCCATGTCCCCGCCCGCCGCGGCGATCCGCCCGGGCGTGTCCGCGATGTAAGGCGCGAGCTGCGCCCTGGGGCGCGCCTGGCGGACTTCCTGCTGCCAGCTTTCCCACATCGTGGCGTAGACGGCGGTCAGCGCCTGCCGGGCCTCGGGGGACATGTCGGTGCGGGTCAGCGGCTCGGTCGCCGCCTTGTAGGTCCCCGCCTTGTAGACGTTCGCCGTCACGCCGAGCTTGTCGAGCAGGCCCTTCAGGTAGAGGCCGGCGCCGCCCGGGCCCGTGACCAGCACCCCGCCCATCGGGTTGAGCCAGACCTCGCTGGCATGCGCCGCCAGCATATAGGAATCGTCGTCATAGGCGGTGGCATAGGCGAGGACGGGCTTGCCGGCCTTCCGGACAACATCGAGAGCCTCGCCGACGGCCGAGAGCGTTGCCTGACCGCCCCCCGAGAAGATGTCGAGGTCGAGCGCGACCGCCTTCACCCGATCGTCCGCGGCCGCCGTCCGGAGCGAGTGGACGACGTCGCGAAGCCGGTATTCGCGCGGCCCGCCGCCGCTGAAGACCTCGCTCGCCGTCGCCTGGGCGGGCTGCTCGACGATCGGCCCGTCGAGCTTGAGCAGCAGCGCGCCCCGGTCGCCGGAGCCGAGCGTGGGCCGCGCCGTCATCGCCGCATAGAGCAAGGCGAAGAAAAGCAGCATGAACAGCAGGACGAGCCCGTCCTTGATCCCGACGAGCAGCTTCCAGACCTTGCCCGCGAACCTCATCTCGTCACTCCAGTGCTCCCCGGCGAAGGCCGGGGTCCAGTCTGAGCCTTAGCTGGACCCCGGCGTTCGCCGGGGAACGGCAGTCTCGCCATTCGGCTAAAGCACAGCCGCCGCGCTGTAAATGTTCTCAGGGCGACGGCAAAATTTGCAGCGTCAGGACCCTTGACCTGCGATGAACACCTCTTAGATGAGCATCGCTGGCACTCGCGAGGGGCGAGTGCTAATAATTTCAAACGATCCGGCCGCGGCGCCCAAGGTGGGGGCGGCAGCCGCAATAGCGAAGAGGTGACGCGCATGAATTTTCGTCCGCTCCATGACCGGGTTCTGGTCCGCCGCCTGGAGGCCGAGGAAAAGACGGCCGGCGGCATCATCATCCCCGACACCGCCAAGGAGAAGCCGCAGGAGGGCGAGGTCGTCTCGGTCGGCACCGGGACTCGCGGCGAGGACGGCACCGTCACGCCGCTGGACGTCAAGGCCGGCGACAAGATCCTGTTCGGCAAATGGTCCGGCACCGAGGTCAAGCTCGACGGCGAGGACCTGCTGATCATGAAGGAAAGCGACATCCTGGGCATTGTGGGCTGATTTCAAGCGGACTGCTCCCCGGCGAAGGCCGGGGCCCAGGCCTTTTTGTTTGACTGGACCCCGGCCTTCGCCGGGGCACAAGATAGGGAATAGAAGACATGGCAGCGAAAGACGTTCGCTTCTCCCGCGACGCCCGCGAGCGCATCATGCGCGGCGTCGACATCCTCGCCGACGCGGTGAAGGTCACACTCGGCCCCAAGGGCCGCAACGTCGTCCTCGACAAGAGCTTCGGCTCCCCGCGGATCACCAAGGACGGCGTGACCGTCGCCAAGGAGATCGAGCTCAAGGACAAGTTCGAGAACATGGGCGCGCAGATGCTGCGCGAGGTCGCGTCGAAGACCAACGACCTCGCCGGCGACGGCACCACCACTGCCACCGTTCTGGCGCAGTCGATCGTCCGCGAGGGCATGAAGTCGGTTGCGGCCGGAATGAACCCGATGGACCTGAAGCGCGGCATCGACCTCGCCGTCATCAAGGTGGTCGAGGACCTCAAGGCCCGTTCCAAGCCGGTCAGCGGCTCGAACGAGATCGCCCAGGTCGGGATCATCTCCGCCAACGGCGACACCGTCGTCGGCGAGAAGATCGCCGAGGCGATGGACAAGGTCGGCAAGGAAGGCGT
>DASVPM010000131.1:0-9974 GCA_036382815.1 Allosphingosinicella sp. | reverse complement strand
GATCGTCGACATGCGCGAATGCCACATCCTTCGGCCCGAGCTGTTCGCGCTCGTCGCCCCGCTTCGCGCGCTGCTGAGGCAGCTCAATCCCTCGGCTACGGCCGGGGTGCGGCTGACCCTCGCCGATCAGGGCGTCGACCTGCTTCTCGAGAAGGTGGAGGTCGAAGGCCTCGCCTCGGCGGAGGCGATCGGCACCTTCGCCCGGCGGCATGGTCTCGCCCGGCTCGCCCTGGACGACGGCTACGGCGCGCAGACCCACTGGGAGCCGGAGCCGGTCACGATAACCCTGGGCGGGGTCGCGGTCCCGCTGCCGCACGCGGCGTTCCTCCAGGCGACGGCGGAAGGCGAGGCGGCGCTCGTGGATGCGGTGCGGCGGGCCGTCGGAGAGGCGCGCATCGTCGCCGACCTGTTCGCCGGGCTCGGCACCTTTGCCCTGGCGCTGGAGGGCCGGATCCTGGCCGCGGAAGGCGCGCGCGACGCTGCCCTGGCGCTCAAGGCCGCGGCCGGGCATGCGCAGCGGCCGGTCTTCGTCGATCATCGCGACCTCTATCGCCGGCCGCTGGCGACGGCCGAGCTCGACTGCTTCGAGGCGGTCGTGCTCGATCCCCCGCGGGCCGGAGCCAGGGAACAGTCGGCCGAGATCGCCCGCTCGCGGGTGCCGCGGATCGCCTACGTGTCGTGCAATCCGTCCACTTTCGCCCGCGACGCCGTCGCCCTGACCGAGGGCGGTTATCGCTTCGACTGGGTCCGGCCGGTCGGCCAGTTCCGCTGGTCGACCCATATCGAGCTGGTCGGAGCGTTCAGCCGCTAGACGTGGCTGCACACCATTCGGATGGCCTGGACCGTCAAGCCCGCGAGGGCGAGGGACGATAAGGCGAAGAGGACGAAGCGGTAGGTGATGACGTTGACCGTCGCCTGCACCAGGCTGTGCGCGATCCTCAGCGCCACATAGGCCCAGGCGAGGATGGCGCTATAGCCGCCGCCGCCGCCGCCGACCGCCAATGCCAGAGCGATCGCGTAGAAGAGCGTCGGCTGCTCCATCAGATGCATGTAATTGTGGGCCTTCCACATCACCTCGTCCTCGACCACGCCTTCGAGCGCGGCTCCGCCCCGGCCGCCGACCCGGCCCTTGAGGGAGATGCCCTTGCGTTTCATCGCCGCGAAGCGGCTCACGACCATCCAGATCATGATAAGCAGAGTCCAGGCGACGAGCGCGACGACGGGGGCCAGAATGGGACTGTGCATGGCTGTTCGTCTCCCCTATTTCCCCCTTGCAGACTGGCCTTTCGTGGCGCTGGAGTCAAAGCGGGCGAGAAGTCGCCTTGCGCTTTGAAAATCATGCTAAAAGGCGCTCGCGTCCAGTCTCGGAGGAACCATGCGCCGCATCTTTATCGTCACGGCACCCCTGCTGCTTTTGACCGCTGCCGCTCAGCGGCCCGCGGCCACTGCGCCCCGGCCGGCGCCGGGGCCGGCCATCCCGACCCGGGTGACCGCCAAGGCGCTCTCCGACCTTTGCGCCCAGGACCGCGGCGCCTGCCTCGGTTATGTCGTCGGCTCGACCGATTCCTGGGCGAGCGCGATGATCGTGGCGGGCAGGCCGGCGGTCATCTGCATCCCCGCCAACGCCAGCAACGACCAGATCACCCAAGCGACGGTGCGCTACATCCGCGCCCATCCGGAGGAAGGCGGCTCGAACGCGTCGATCGTCATCTTCGCCGCGCTCAAAGCCACCTTTCCCTGCGGCTATTGAGACAGGCCGTCATTGCGAGCGCAGCGAAGCAATCCGGCGCGGCGTCTGTGAGCTGTTACTGGATTCCTTCATCGCGCGGCTCGCAACGGCGGGGGAGCCTATCTTCCGAGGGTGAACCTGACGGCCGCGCCCATGTCCTTCCTCATCGCCTCGATATGGCCGGGCTCGCTACGCAGGAAGCCGTTGAGGTCGAGACGGCCGCCGAGGAGGCCGAGGCCGTAGGCGACCTCATAGTCGATTTCCCGCCCCGTCGGCGCAAGGTTGAAGAAGCGCCGCTCGAAACGCGCCGTGCCCGTCGAATAATCGTAGCTGACCGGCATATCGAGGTCGAAGCCGCCGCTCGCGACCCGAAGCGGCTGCATCACCCGGAAGGCGACCTTGTCTCCGGCCGCGAACATGTCGGTCCTCGACAGATCGAACGCGAAGGCCTCCGTCCGGAGGCGGCCCTTCTCCACAAGCGAACGCGTTCCGGGCATGGACGTCCACCCCCGGCGATAGCTGGCATAGGCCTCCAGGCCGGCGCCCAGATCGATGCTGGCCGTGCCGTCGGCGAACAGGGTCCGCGAGCCGCCGTTCGAGAAGACGGAGGAGAAGCGGGCCCCCAATATGGTGGCGTCCTCGTTTAGTCGCGAAGCGCCGAGGCTCAACCTCGCCGGGCCGATCTTCCTGTCGAACGTCACGGAGCCCAGATTGTAGGATAGCCGGTCGAGCCGATGCTGAAAGCCGGACATGTGCACTTCGCCGTGCTCGCTGGTGACGGTGACCGCGACGGGGCCGATATCGTGGCGAACCCCGATGCTGCTGTCCGCGATCGGATGGAAGCCCGCGCGGCCCATCGGATCGCGGGCGACGAGGAAGCTGTTGTCCCATCGCCCGGCGAGTTGCTGCCGGAGCGTGTCGCCGCTTTGGGAAAAGCCGAAGGCGAGGGCCGTCTTCGGCGTCAGGCGGCTGAGCGCCATGCCCGCGACCGCTCTGGCCCTTCGGCCATCTTCATGACCCAGGCGCAATGGCTCCATTTCCGCGCCCGGCCTGCCGCCGACATTCTGGCGGATCGTGACGGCGACCGAAAATCTTCCGGAAGACGCGGCGGCGGTGCGGAAATTACCGCCGCTCACGCCCTGCGCGAGCGGCTGCTCCTGCGACACTCGGCCGAGCGTCCTGGCGAGATCGAGCGCGTAGGCGCGCGAATAGCCGTCCAGGATGATCGCGCCTCCACTCAGGCCGGGCGCGGCGTCGCCCATCGGCCCGGAGACGGTCCCGTTCTGGCTGAGCGAGATCGGCGCCATGCTCCCGGCCAGCGCCGTCTGGCCTTGCGGCTGAAAGGCACGGTCGATGTTGAGGATGCCGCGGCCGTAGATCGGGTCGGTGCCGGGCGCGCCCGCATCGTCGGCCGTCTTCAGCAGCAGCTCGACGATCTGCGCTCCGGTGAGATTCGGGAAGGCGCCGGCGAGCAACGCCGCCGCGCCGACGATGGTGGGCGCCGAAAAGGATGTGCCGTTGACGTTCACGTGCGCGCCAAGGTGGTTGACGGTCGCGTTGCCGCGACCGAGCGCCGTCAGATAGTGATTGGCGCCGACCCCGCTGCCGGCGCGGTCCGAAAAGCTGCTGATGCTCCTGTTGGCATCCATCGAACCGGCAATGATGAACAGGCCTGTGGAGCCTGCATCCTGGACATTCTTCAGGGCGAAGGCGTTCGGCTGGGCCGTGCCCGAATTGCCGGCGGACATGACGACGATGATTCCCGCCTCGACCGCGCGGCGCACGGCGTCGAAGGTCTCGGGAGGCATTCCTTCCTCGTCGCCGAAGGACATGTTGATGATTTTCGCCCCGTTGGTCCGTGCAAGGTCGATGGCAACGGGCAATGCCGAATCGAAGAAGCAGTCGCTCGTGCCGGGCTTGCAGCCCGCGGGATCGCCCACGTTGAGCGACAGGATCGTCGCTTCATAGGCGACGCCCTGCATGTAGATGCCGTCCCGGTTCGCGGCGATGACTCCGGAAACCATGCTGCCATGCCCCTGCTGGTCCACGACGCCGCGATTGGCGGCGACATCCTGGCTGGCGGGATCGATTCGCCCGGCGAATTCGGGAAGCGACGCGTTGATGCCGGTATCGACGACCGCCACTTTCACGTTCTTGCCCGTGGCGCCGGCCTGATAGGCTGTAAGGGCGCTGGCCGTGGTCGCCGAATTGGAGGCCTGGTACTCCGCATCGTTGAGGCCGCCTGAAGGCGGCGGCGGAGGCGGCGGAGGGGGCGGGGGAGGAGGTGGTGGCGGCGGAGGCGGCGGAATGGACACCGGCGGTCCGCCGCCGCCGCCTCCGCATCCGCCGAGCGCAAGCGCGACCATGCAGGCCGATAGGATGAAGGCTGCCTTGCCCGTTCTTTTCACAGCCCGCTCCCCCGCACTTCGCTGGCTCTCCGGACCCATTTTTGAAGTGAGTCGAGAGAGCCTTTTGACGGTGCAGATTGGAGCCGGCGGCTGCCTCAGTCCAGCATTTTAGATAATCAGTCGAACAACTTGGCGAAGGCGCGCTTGGCACGCTCACGCCAGTGGCCGCGATGGTAAGCGTCCGAGGCGAGCAGCGGCAGGACGCTGGTCGCCTCCGCGAACACCATCTGCTCCATCGCCGTCGAGACCTTGCCCCAACTCGCCGCCTCTTGGAGCGTGGAGGAGGAGCAGGCGCCGTCGCGCACGTCGGCGACTGTGATCTGCACCGCATATTTGTGGACCTCGACGTCCTCATGGCCGAGGATCTCGGCGCACACGACGGTATCCTGGGTGAAGTTCTTCGGCACGCCGCCGCCGATCATGAGCAGGCCCGTGGTGCCCGCCTCGATCTTGAGGTTGGTCAGCTCCCGGAAATCCGCGATCGCGTCGAGCACCATGTAAGGCCGGCCCGCCTTCATCGCGTCGACCTGGTGCTTGACGAGGCCGAAGCCGGCCGAGCTGTCGACGAAGGCCGGGCAGAAGATCGGAACGTCATGCTCGTAGGCGAGCTTGACGAGGCTGTTCTCCTTCTTGCCGTTCGTCATCAGCCACTTGCCCATCTCCTTGATGAAGGCGCGCGACGAATAGGGCTTGGGCTCGAGCGAGTCGGCGATGTCGCCGATCGTGTGATCGGTCTCCTGCAGCTTCTCCTCGTCGATATAGGTGTCGTAGATGCGGTCGATGTAGAGCGAGCGCAGCGTGTCGTCGTCAGGGATTTCAAGCGCTTGGTAGTGCTTGTGGCCAAGCGCTTCGAAGAAATCCATGTCGACGATGGTCGCGCCGGTGGCGACGATCGCGTCGACCATGTTGTTGCGCACCAGCTCGGCATAGAGGTCCATGCATCCGCCCGCGGAAGTCGAGCCGGCGATCACCAGGATCACCGAGCAATCCTTGTCGGCGAGCATCGTGTTGTAGATCTCCGCCGCCCGGCCGAGGTCCCGGCTGGTGAAGCTCATCTTCTTCATCGCGTCGACGATCGGGCGGGCGTCGAAGCTCTTGATGTCGATATGCTCGACGACGTTCGAGAGGAGCTCCGCCTTGCGGGTGTCGTTGATCTTGGTTTCGGTGTTCACTTTGCTGGGTCTCCGAATTCGCCCGTCACCCCAGCGAAAGCTGGGGTCCATACGGACTCAGAATGGATGCCAGCCTGCGCTGGCATGACGTGAAAAGGTGGACGCAAGCCGGGCTCCCGAAGGCCACGCAGCTTGCGTCCGTCTACAATCCCGCGGCTTGCCTACAGCTTAACCACGTTGTTCCTTGCAACGTCCGCGGCGCCCTCGCCGTAGAGCGTCGCCATGGGCTCGTCCGTCATCTCGACCTTGGCGACCGTTCCAAAGCCGTTGAAGGCGGTCCGCATCGCGCAGCCATAGGCGCCGAGCATCCCGATCTCGATATAGTCGCCGGCCCTTGCGTCCGCCGGCAGGTGGAACGGCCCCGCCATATGGTCGAGATCGTCGCAGGTCGGCCCGTAGAAGCTGAACGCCATGTCGCGGACGTCCGATTCCTCCTCGCGGACCAGCTTCACCGGGAAGCGCCAGCCGATATGCGCTGCATCGAACAACGTCCCGTAGGCGCCGTCGTTGATGTAGAGCTGGTCGCCGCGGCGCTTCTCGACGCGGACCAGAAGGCTCGCATATTCCGCGCACAAGGCCCGCCCCGGCTCGCACCACAATTCGGCCGAGTAGCTGATCGGCAGGCTCTCGAAAGCGCGCGAGATGACGTCGAAATAGGCTTCGAGCGGCGGCGGCTCCATGCCCGGATAGACGGACGGGAAGCCGCCGCCGACATCGACGATATCGACCGTCACGGCCGCCTCGACGATCGCCGCGCGAACCCGCTCCATCGCCTCGGAATAAGCGGCCGGAGTCATCGCCTGGCTGCCGACGTGGAAGCAGATGCCGAGCGCGTCCGCCGCCTGGCGGGTCGCGAACAGCAGGGCCTTCATCTCGTCCGGCTCGGCGCCGAACTTCGAAGCGAGGCTGAGCTTGGAATGGTCCGACGACACCCGGATCCGGACGCACAGGTTGAGATCCTGCGCGTGCCCGGTGGCGCGGACGATCTTCTCGAGCTCGTCCATCGTGTCGAGCGAGAAGGTCCTGACGCCGAGCGCATAGGCCTCCGCGATGGCTTCCTCGGCCTTCACCGGGTGCATGAAGCATTGCACCGCCCCCGGCAGTGTCTCGCGGACGAGACGCACCTCGGCGATCGACGCCACGTCGTAATGCGTGACTCCGCTATCCCAGAGGATCCGAAGCAGGTCCGGCGAGGGGTTCGCCTTCACCGCATAGAGCGACCGGCCCGGAAACTTCTCCACGAAGAAACGGGCGGCGCGCTGTGCGGCGTGCGGACGAATGAGCGTGACCGGCTGGACCGGTCGCAGGGCGGTCGCTAGCCCCAGCGCGCTATGATGATTGTGCAACTCAAGGGACCTCCAAAGGCGGTAGTTGACGAAGAAGCTGCCTTGCGGTTGTTGGAAGTCCCCATGGGGCAGCGGGGGCGGATATATGGGTGCCGCGCCCCACTGTAAAGACCTGCTTTTTACCCAAAGAAACCAGAGGCTTGGATGACAGAGAGAAAGCCAACGCCAGAGGGTGTCGCTGCTGCGGCGAAGCGCATCGCCGGGCATGTCGTCGCGACTCCGCTCCTTCCCCTGGAATGGCGGGGCGTTCGGCTCCGGGTGAAGGCCGAATGCCTTCAGGAGGGCGGGAGCTTCAAGCTTCGAGGGGCGACGAATCGGCTCCTTCTCCTCGACGAGCCGGAGCGGGCGCGCGGAGTGGTCGCCTTTTCGTCAGGCAATCACGCCCAGGGCGTCGCGATCGCGGCCCGGCGGCTGGGGATCCCGGCGACCATCGTCATGCCCTCGGACGCGCCCGCGGTGAAGCGCGAGGCGACTCTCGCGGCGGGGGCGGAGATCGTCGGCTACGACCGGGCCACCGAAAGCAGGGAGGAGATCGCCGGCCGCCTCGCCGAGGCCAGGGGCGCCGCCCTCGTGCCATCGTTCGACGACGTCGACGTCATCGAAGGGCAGGGGAGCGTCGGGGTCGAGATATCCGCCCAGCTCGGCGGCCCGCCCGACCGGGTCCTGGTGCCCTGCGGCGGCGGCGGCCTCTCCGCCGGGATCGCGCTCGCCTTGCCCGAATCGCGGGTCGTGACGGTCGAACCGGAGGGATGGGACGACATGGCCCGTTCGCTGGAGGCGGGCGCGCCTGTGCCGGTCCTCGAGCCGGCGCCGCCGACGCGCTGCGACGCCCTCCAGACGAAGCTGGTCTCGCCGCTCACCCTGGGAGCGCTTCGCGACTCCGGCGCGAGCGGGATCTGGGTCACCGAATCGGAGATCGAGGTCGCCATGGCCTTCGCGGCCCGCCACCTGCGCATCGTCGCCGAGCCCGGCGCGGCGGTCGCCCTGGCCGCCCTGCTCGCCGGAAAGGCCGGGGAGGTCACGGATCGGACGGTGGTGGTGGTGTCGGGCGGAAACGTCGATCCTGAGCTCTACGCCGCCATAATCGGGGCTCAGGCGGCCGAGGCGAACCTGTAGTCGGCGGGATCGATCCGCTCGGCGGGGGAGGCGGCTTCGACCTGCCGGGTCAGAGCCTCGAGCTGGAGGCCGAGGGTCTTCAGCTCGGCGGCGAAAGCGGCCCCGTCATGCCCCGGCCTCGCCAGGGTCGCGGCTTCGAGCAGGGTGTCGAGCATCATCGACAGGCTCGGGAGGATCGATTCCTCGATCCGCTCGAACGCTTCGTCCAGCTGCCGTTTCGCTTCCCCGTCGGGCATGGAGCCGAACCTATGCCGCCGTGCTTAACCTTCCGTAAAAGCCGGCCCCCTGTTTCTCGCCGCGATCCGCTGGCACAAGGGAAGCCGATGACCGGATTCGCCGCCGCCTTGCTCTCGATCGCCGTCCTCGCCGCCTTCGCGCTTGTCGCCGGCGGCCTTTGGCTCATCCTCAAGGGCGGCAACCGGAAGCAGGGGGTTCTGATGCTGATCATGGCCGCGGTCCTGTTCGGCAATGTCCTGGTGTGGACGTCATGAGCCTGCTTCTCGCCCTCGCCGCCCTCTTCGGGGACCCCGCGACCGCCGCTCCGGCGAACGAGGAGGAACGCGAGATCCTGAGCTGGACCTGCTCGGTCTCCGAGCAGCTGGACCGAAACGTCGGCGGTTTCCTGGAGATGGTCGTCAAGCCGGACGGCACCCGGGGCGAGATGTCCTATTACATTCATTGGGCCAGCCAGCCCGGCTACATCGCCGAGCAGAAGATGAGCTGGATCTGGATTCCGCTGGATGCCCGGAAGCTGTGGAAGCCCGACGGGATCGAGTTGTCGGTGAAGGCCGAGCGCACCGACGAAGCCGGATCGTTGAGGTTCAGGTCGCCCCGATACGGCTCGATCTGGCGGCCCGCCCGGGACTTCGCGAAGTCGCTTCGGCCGACCTTCAACTGGACATGGGTGAAGATCGACGAGGCCTATCTCGTCGCCCAGCTCTGGGCGAGCTGGCCATGGTCGCTCGACCTTTCCGACTCGAAAGGCCAGCCGCTGGGGTCGCAGGCCGTGCTCATGCCCGGGCCGGATGCCGCTCAGGCGATGTTCGCCCGGCTTCGTTCCCGGCTGGATGCCGTGTCCCGGGAAGCGAAGTCCAAATGCCGCGCCAACCTCGGCCCCACCAGCTGGGAGATGGAGCAGGAGCTGATCAATTGGGTGACTCGGATCAGGCAGCCGGACCTGACGTCCCAGACGCCCATCACGGTCCCGGACCCGCCCAAGCGCTGAGCGCACCCGCCGCCCCGCAAAGGCCCGGCCCAGGAAACGAAAAGCGACGAAGTTTCCACCCGTCATCCCGGCCCAGGCCGGGATCCATGAACACGGAAGGCTGAAGCTGAGGCGATCAGGCGTCGCCTCGACCGCGGCTTCCGTGGGATCCCGGTCTGCCGGAATGGCGTCAGATCACCGTATCGGGCAGCTCGGGTCCAGCCGGAAGTCCAGATACTGGTCCACCGCCTTCATCAGCTGCGGCATCTCGTTGACGAAGAAATGGTTCGCCTGCGGGATGGTCGAGTGGTGGATGGTGATGTGCTTCTGGGTGCGCAGCTTGTCGACCAGCTTCTGGACCGCGTTCGGAGTCACCACCTCGTCGCCCTCGCCCTGGATGATGATCCCGGAGGCCGGGCAGGGCGCGAGGAAGGTGAAATCGTACATGTTGGCGGGCGGCGCGATCGAGATGAAGCCGCGCACTTCGGGCCGCCGCATCAGCAGCTGCATGCCGATCCAGGCGCCGAAGCTGAAGCCGCCGATCCAGGTCGTCTCCGCTTCGGGATGGACCTGCTGCACCCAGTCGAGCGCCGACGCGGCGTCGGACAATTCCCCGATCCCGTTGTCGAACACGCCCTGGCTCTTCCCGACCCCGCGGAAATTGAAGCGCAAGGTCGCGAAGCCGCGCCTCACGAACGTCTTGTAGAGCGCCTGGACGATGCCATTGTTCATCGTCCCGCCGCCCTGCGGATGGGGGTGGAGGATCAGGGCGACGGGCGCCCTGGGCCGGGGGCCGGGGCTGAATCGGCCTTCGAGACGGCCTTCCGGACCGGGGAAAATGACTTCGGGCATTGCACCTGCGCATCGCTAGGGGAAAGAGCGGGGCTGCCCCCGCGCACATGCCGCTCTATATAGGGCCGCGCGCCCGCCGTGCAATTTGAAAGGGAAGACGTGCAGACCCGCATCTATCTCGACCATGCCTCGACCACCCCGATCCTG
>DASVPM010000130.1:0-9625 GCA_036382815.1 Allosphingosinicella sp. | reverse complement strand
TTAACGGAAGGCGTCATTGCGGTTCAGGAACGGCTCATCCTGCCTGGGGCACAGACCGTCCATGTCGAAGCGGCCGGAAACGTGGCCGGGCAAGAGGAGCGTCAGATGCGTAAAGCCTTGATCGGAATTTTGATGGCGGCGTCGATCTCCGCATCGGTCGGCGCGGGGTTGCGGTCGATGAGGGCCGCGGCGGCCATGATCATCCCGGGGATGCAATAGCCGCATTGCGGGACGTTCTCCGCCACCCAGGCCTGCTGGACCGGGTGAGAGCGGTCGTTCGACAAGGCCTCGATGGTGGTCACGAAGCTTCCTTCGAGATCGGCGAGGCGGACCCGGCAGCTTCGCACCGCCTGGCCGTCGACATGGACCGTGCAGGCGCCGCAATGGCCGGTGCCGCAGCCATATTTGGTTCCGGTGAGGTTCGACGCGTCCCGCAACGCCCAAAGCAGCGGCGTTTCCGGATCCATGCGGTAGTGGACGGGCTGCCCGTTCACGGTAAAGCGGCTCATAGGCCGCTGTTTCTAGGGGAGCCGCACGGAAGATGGGAAGCGAAAGGATCAGCATAAGCCGCGACGGCGGCGTCGCTCATGTCGAGCTGGCCCGCGAAGGCAAGTTCAACGCCATGGACAAGGCGATGTTCGAGGCGATCGGCGAGGCTTTCCGAACGCTCGGCGCCGATCCGGCCGTGCGCGCCATCCTGCTGTCGGGCCGGGGCCGCCACTTCACCGCCGGCCTGGACCTCCAATATGCCGCGAGCCAGTTCCCGCCCACCGACGACCCCGGCCGGGCGGCCGAGGCGCGTCTTCGGCACGTCAAATGGCTTCAGGACGCCTTCACCGCCGCGGAGGAGGCTCGCCCGCCGGTGATCGCCGCGATCCACGGCGGCTGCATCGGCGCCGGGGTCGACCTCGCCACGGCCTGCGACCTCCGCCTCGCCGCCGGCGACGCCTTCTTCCAGGTCGCCGAAGTCGACGTTGCCATCACCGCCGATCTCGGAACGCTCCAGCGGCTTACCCACCTCATCCCCGAAGGCGTGGTGCGCGAGCTGGCATATACCGGGCGCCGCATCGGCGCGGAGGAAGCGGCGCGGCTGGGCCTGGTCAACCGCGTTCTGCCGGATCGCGACTCCCTGATCGCGGCCGCGCTGGAGCTCGCGAAGGGCATCGCCGCGAAGTCGCCCCTCGCCGTCGCCGGAGCCAAGATGAGCCTCAACTACAGCCGCGGGCGCACCGTCGAGGAGGGGCTCCGCCACGTCGCGCTTTGGAATGCGGGCGCGCTGGTCAGCGCCGACCTCACCGCGGCTGTGCAGGGCCGGCTCACCAAGCAGGTCCCCGAGTTCAAGGATCTGGACCCATGACGTCATCCCGGCGGACGCCGGGACCTGGGAGAGACCCGCCGACATTTCTCGGCCCGGGGTCCCGGCTTTCGCCGGGATGACGGCAGGATGACGCGCTTCCTCGGCGTGACCCAGACCTGCGACCTCGGCAGCCTCTACCTGCGGCTCGTCGCCGAAGGCCACGAGGTGAAAGTGTCCGTCGAGGAGGAAGGCGCGCGCGGGACGATGGCGGGCCTGGTTCCCCGGACCGCGGACTGGCGCTCGGAGCTCGCCTGGGTCGGGCGCGACGGAATCATCCTCTTCGAGGCGGTCTCCGAGGGCTATGGGGCCCTTCAGGACCGGCTGCGCGCCGAGGGTTACCGGGTCATCGGCGGCAGCGCCTTCGGCGACCGGCTCGAGAACGACCGGGCCTATGCGCAGCAGCTGCTCGCCGCCCTCGGCCTCCGGATCGCGGCGGTTCGCGAGTTCGACGACGCGCGGTCGGGCGACGCCTTCCTCGCCGCCAATCCGGGGCGCTACGTGCTCAAGTTCAGCGGCCCGGATTTCGCCTCGAGCGACAATTATGTCGGACGGCGGACCGACGGCGCGGACGTCCGCGCGATGCTCGCCGCGCGCTTCCGTATCCGGGGCGGGAAGCCGGCGTCCTACATCCTCATGGACCATGTCGACGGCGTCGAGATGGGCGTCGGCGCCTATTTCGACGGCGAGCGGTTCCTCGCCCCGGCCTGCCTGGACTGGGAGCATAAGCGCTTCTTCGCCGGCGACATGGGCGAGCTGACCGGCGAGATGGGCACGGTCGCGACCTTCGATCGAAGCCGAAAGTTCTTCGATCTGACCCTCGCCAGGGCCGCGCCGCTGCTGCGTGAGCACGGCCATGTCGGCTATGTGAACCTCAACACGATCGTCAACGCGCGGGGGATCTGGCCGCTCGAGTTCACCTGCCGATTCGGCTATCCCGGCTTCGCCGTTCTCGAGCCGCTGCAGGCGGCCGGCTGGGCGGACCTCCTGGCGATGATGGCGTGGCGATCGGCGGCGGCATTCGAGACCCGCCCGGGGTTCTGTGTCGGGATCGTCCTCACCACCCCGCCTTTCCCCTATTCCCGGAAGCAGATCGACGAACCGGTCGGACTGCCGGTCCTCCTCGATCCGGATCTGGCCGCCGCGGATCTCTCCCACATCCACTTCGGCGAGGTCGGCCTCGACGGGGCTCAGCTGGTGACCAGCGGGCTCTACGGCTGGACGATGGTCGTCACCGGCACCGGGACGGACATCGCCCAAGCGAGGCGTGCCGCCTACGCGCGCGCGCCGCGGATCTTCGTGCCGGGCGTGCGCTACCGGCTCGACATCGCGGACCGGTTGATCGCCTCGGATTACGAAGCGGTGGCCGGGCTCGGCCTCTTCTCCGACGCGCGGGACTCGACCTCTGCGGCGGACAGGTAGGAGGCGCCGTTGATCCGGACGCTGTCGCAGATCAGGGCATAGTTGGTGGTCAGCTCGACTCCGGCGGGCAGATCCTCCGCCGCCACGTCGTCGCCGAAGCCGGCGCCGAGCGACAGGGTGTTGGGCGTGTCGCTGTGGTTGAAATGGCGGCCGTTGTCGCCGCAAAGGATCCAGAGCTGGGTGGCTTCGTGCCAGGTCGAATAGGTGCGCAGGAAGTCGCGCGTCCGTTCGGGTAGGGAAGCGATTTCGTCTTCAGAATAGACCCGGTCGATCCGCGAATCGAAGCGCCAGATAAGGTCGCCCTTGCGCACCGGCTCCTTCAGGAAGACGCCGGTTCCGTGGATCGCGCTTTGTCGAAGCTCGGTCTCTACCATCAGCATGCGCGGTCTTCTTGTCAGTGGCCCGGCGGCAAACGCGCCCGCCACTCCGGCGTTCCCGGTAAGCCTTTGCTTAACCTGGGTTAAGTGGAACATTGGCGAGGCGGAACGGTTGTCCGTTGAAACCCTCCCCGTTCAAAGGCACCAGTTTGGCAACCTCCCTTCCCGCCGACGCCGACTCCGGTCGCGCGTTTCGATTCTGCAACGACGACTTCCAGCGCGGCCTGGCCCGCTGGAACCGCGCCCGGCTCGCGCCCGGCTTTCCCGATGACGATTGGCCGGGCGCCGCGGAGCGTGATGCGCGCCTGCGCCGGCAGGAGGGTGAATTCCTCGACGCGCTGCGCGCCGAGGTCGCGGACGAAGCCGCCGCCGCGCCGGCGGACCCCGACGGCTTCATCGCCTGGTTCGAAGCCCTGCGCGAGTGCGGGCCGGGCCAGCACGACCCCCTCTTCCAGTGGCTCGCCGAGGAGTCGAGCCGGGAAGACATGCGCTGGTTCCTCGGCCAGGAGGCTGCCGGCGAAGCGGGATTCGAGGATTTGCTCGCCTATACCCAGGTCCGCATGCCGGCCCGCGCCAAGCTCGAATTCGCCCGCAACTACTGGGACGAGATGGGACGCGGCAATCCCAAGGGCATGCACGGGCCGATGCTCGACGTGCTGATCGAGAGGCTCGAGCTCGAGGCCGATATCGACGATACCGTCTGGGAGAGCCTCGCCCTCGCCAACGCGATGACGGCCATGGCCACGACTCGCCGCTACGCCTGGCATTCGGTCGGCGCGCTGGGCGTCATCGAGCTGACCGCCCCCGACCGCTCGGCGGCGACGGCGGCCGGACTCCGCCGCCTCGGCTTCAGTCCGGAGGAACGGCGCTATTTCGACCTCCATGCCGTTCTCGACGTGAAGCATAGCGAGGCCTGGAACCGGGAAGCGCTGAAGCCGCTGGTCGAAGAGGATCCGCGCCGCGCCGCCGCGATCGCCGAAGGCGCGCTCGTCCGGCTTCGTTGCGGTGCCCGCTGCTTCGAGCGGTACAGGGCCGAGCTTTGGCAATGATCCTCGGTTCCGCCCGTACGGAGAGCCCCTCCCCTCTCCGTAGGTGGGGCGCCGATTCGGAGACGGGGCAGCTCACCGACGTCCTCCTCAGCCCGCCCACGCACCTCGCCATGGTGCCGTGCAACGCGGTCACCCGCGACAACCTCGCCCGGGGCCTGTCCTCCTGCGCCGCAAGCGCCGGAGCCCAGCATCGCGCTCTGGTGTCGAAGCTCGAAGCCGCGGGTGCCGAATGCCACCTGATCCCGCCCAGGCCGGGCCTGTCGGACCTCGCCTTCACCCGCGACTCCGTGTTCATGACTCCCTGGGGCCTCGTCGAGCTGAGCCCTTCGGAGCCGCACCGGCGCGCCGAGCCCGCGCATCTGTCCGGCGCCCTTCGCCATCTCGGGATCGAAACTCTGGGGACCGTCGATGAAGGCAGGGTAGAAGGCGGCGACGTCTGCCTGCTTCGGCCGGGCCTGGTCATGATCGGCGTTTCGGGAGAGCGCACCGACGAGGCCGGCGCCCGCGCCCTCGGCCGCATCTTCGAGCGGCACGGGTGGCGGGCCCTCTACACCCGGATCGACCCGCGTTACCTGCACCTCGACACGCAGTTCAGCCTGGTCTCCAGTCATCGTGCCGTCGCCTGCCTTCAAACGCTCGAGAACGGCTTCGCGGCGACGATGGCCGAGCTCGGCATCGAGTTGCTCCCGGTCACTCCCGGCGAGGTCGACCGGCTCGAGGCCAATCTGCTCAGCCTTGGCGGCTGCCGGCTCGTCGCTCCGGCCGGCGAGACCCGGATCAACGGTCTGCTCCGCCGCCTCGGCCACGACCTGATCGAGGTCGAGATCGACCAGTTCGTCCGTTGCGGCGGCGGAGTCCATTGCCTGACCATGCCGCTCAGCCGGGTCGCGCCGCTGTCGTGACCGGCGCCGACGAGGGACTGCTCGACCTTCTCCGGGCACTCGCCGCCGCGCAATATCGATTCGTCACGGTGACCCCGGAGACTCACCGCCGCGTGCTCGAGCGCGAGCCCGGCCGGCTCGCTCAGGACCTTCGCGACGTCTTCGGCTGGAACCTGCCGTTCGAGGGGGGCCTGCTGCCCGCGCCGGTCCGGGACGCCCTCGAACGAAGCGGGATGGCCGAAGACGAAGGCCCATTGCTGAGGAGCCGGGTGCGCGTCGCGTCGATCGACGACAGGCTCTTCCTCCACTCCGCTTTCCCGACCGATTCCGCCGATTCCGTCTTCTTCGGGCCCGACAGCTATCGCTATGCCCGATTCCTCGCGGCAGAGCTTCCGCGCCTTGGACGGGTGAGCCGTCTGGTCGACATCGGCGCGGGCAGCGGGGTCGGGGCGATAATGGCGGCGGCCATCGTGCCCGGCGGCCGGTTCACCGCCACCGACATCAACCCGCTGGCGCTGCGTCTGGCTCGAATCAATGCCCGCCACGCCGGAGTTACGCTGGAGACGCTCGAGGCCGGCGGTCTCGACGCGGTCGAGGGGCCGATCGACCTGGTCATCGCCAACCCGCCCTTCGTCGCCGATCCTGCCGGCCGCCTTTATCGCGACGGCGGCGGAATGAACGGCGCCGGCCTTTCGCTTGATTGGGCGCTCGCGGCGGCGCGTCGGATCGAGCCCGGAGGAACGATTCTTCTCTATACGGGAAGCGCGATCACGGATGGCCGCGACGCCCTCCGGGAAGCCCTGGCCGGGCAATTGCCGGTGCTGGGCTGCTCGCTGCGATATTCGGAAATCGATCCCGACATTTTCGGCGAGCTGATCGCCGAGCCCGGCTACGAAGAGGTCGAGCGGGTGGCCGCCGTCGCGGCGGTCATCCGCAAGGCGTGACTTGAATCCCGCCGCCGCCCCTGCTAACGGCCCCGGCGTGACGGCGCGGGACATGTCTCGCGACGAACCGATTTTTATGCTATCGGCGTTTTCGCAAGGGGCGGCCCAAGGGGTTGCCGGAAAATGCTTTTCGACGGAGAGTGACGGGCCTTTATGCAAATCATCGTTCGCGACAACAATGTCGACCAGGCGCTGCGGGCGCTGAAGAAGAAGCTGCAGCGTGAAGGCGTCTATCGCGAGATGAAGCTTCGCCGCCACTACGAGAAGCCGTCCGAGAAGCGCGCCCGCGAGCGCGCGGCGGCGATCCGCCGCGCCCGCAAGCTCGAGCGCAAGCGCGCCGAGCGCGACGGCGGCGGGACGGCCCGCTAAGAAAATAGGGGATAGTCACCTATTTCCGCACAGGCCGGCCGCGACGTGGCGGCGCCCGGAAAAAAGTCACTGTCCCCAACTTGCTTAACGCGAGGGCGGCGATGTATCGCCGCCCTTCGTATTTCAGGGGATGATCATGTCCGTCACCGCCGTACCTCTGCATCCCATCAAGAAGGGCTCGGTCGCCAAGCTCTGGATCGCTTTGGCCGTGCTCGCCGCCCTGGCCGCGGCTTTCGCCTGGTGGGGGACGGCCGCCTTCCAGACCGCGAAGACGTCCAGCGGAGTCTCGATCCGCACCCTGGCCGCCGGCACCGGACCGAAGATCACCGATCAGGACGTGGTCGCGCTCCATTACAAGCTCCACGCGAAGAGCCTCGACGCACCGGTGGTGGAGGACAGCCGGGCGTCCGGGCAGCCGTTCGTCACTACCACCCAGGGCGTCTACACCGGCTTCGGCGAAGGGCTCCAGCACATGCGCCCGGGCGGCTCCTACATCCTCACCCTTCCGCCGGGCACCCATGCCCCCGATCCGATCCCGCCGGGCGCCCCGTTCACGAAGAACGACAGCCTCGTCTTCGAGATCGACGTCCTCCAGGTCGAGCCGGGCGCGGGCCCGCGCTACATGGAGATGCAGCGCATGCAGCAGCTCCAGCAAATGCAACAGATGCAGCAGCTGCAGGGCGGCGCCCCCGGCGGCGCGGAGGGGGCGCCGCCCGAAGGCGCGCGCTGAGGCGGCCTGAGCGGCTTTAGCCGTCGCCCCAGCGCAGGCTGGGGCCCCGGCGGGTGAAAGGCGCGGAGTTGTTCATCCCCTGGGGCCCAGCCTTCGCTGGGGCGACGTCATCCCGCCTCGTCGCCCTTCGACTTCTGCTCCAGGGCGACCTTGATCATCGCGACGATGGGATCGGCGAGCATCAGGCCCATCAGCCCGAACAGGGCTCCGAACAGCAATTGTGCGCCGAGCACGAGGGCCGGGGCGAGGTCGACCGTCTTCCTCGCGACGTAGGGGACGATCAGGTAGCCGTCGACGGTCTGGACGATGAAGTAGACGGCGATCGCCCACAGCCCGGCGTTGACGCTGACGCTGAAGCCGGCGAGGACGATCAGGACTCCCGAGACGATCGCGCCGATATTGGGGATGAAGGCGAGAAGGCCGGTGAGGATTCCGAGCAGGGCCGCCATCGGCACTCCGCCCAATGCGAGCAGGATCCAGGTGCCCACCCCCTCGACCGCCATCCCGACCAGCCGCCCGGCCATCAGCCGCCTCAGGGTGAAGCCCATATGCTCGGCGGTGCTGTAGAAGCGCTCGCGACTGCCAAGAGGCATCATCCAGGCGACGCCGCGCTGGTAGAGTCGCGGCTCGACGGCGATGAAGATCCCGATGACGAGGATCATCACGGTCGAGGCGACGACCCCGAGCGCGCTCGACACCGCCGAGCCGAGGCGGCCCAAAGTGCCCATCAGCTGGCCGCTCAGCTGGTCCACCCCGGCCCCGCCCTGGACGATCCCGAGGCCGTTGCCCCAGGCGAGAATGCGGTTGGCCTGGGCGGTGATCACCTCGCGAAGCCGTTCGGCCTGCCCGACCAGCTCGGTGCCGGCATAATAGAAGGTCCAGATTATGAACCCGACCGCCGCGATCGTGACGATGGCGAGGCGCCAGCCGCGGCCGATCGGCAGGATGCGGCCGAGCAGCCGGGTGCCGCCGTCGAGCATCGAGGCCAGCACGATTCCGGCGAAGATGAGAAGCAAAGGCTGGGCCAGGAAGATGACGGCCGCGATGGCGAGAGCGAGGCCGAACCAGACGCTCGCCCGCTTCAGCTCCTCGCGGACGAAGGGGTCGCGCATCTCGGCGGGGCCGGGCTGCTCGACATGGCGGTCCTGGTGATCGGAGGAAGCCCGGGCGATCGCCGGCGCGTCCGAGTACCGGCCGACCGAAGGGGCTTCCCCCTCCTCGCTCACGGCGCCTTGCCTTCGTGCGGCCGGAGCGAGGTGCCGGCGCGGCCGCCGCGCATCGCGGTGATCCAGCTGATCGGGTTGAGATATTGCGAGGAGCCGTCGAGCGAGAAGGTGATGAACTCGGCCCGGCCGCCGATATTCTCCCAGGGCACGGCGCCGCCCAGGCCGTCGCTGGACAGGGCGACCCGGCTGTCGGCCGACTTGTCGCGATTGTCGCCCTGCACCCAGACATGGCCGGCCGGCACCCGGGTCCTGGGAAAGTCGTCGACTCTCGGGTCATAGCCCATGTCGATCGTGTCGTAGCTTCGGCCGTCGGGCAAAGTCTCGCGCATCACCGGAAGCCGGCAATAAGTCTTGCCGTCGGCGCCCTGGACCCGGTGCTCGCCGAAGCCGTCGAGCTCGCACGGCACGTTGGCATCGACCTCGACCATCACCGGCGCCCGGGGCTCGCGCTTCACCTCGCGGCCGTTGATGTAGAGGGTTCCCGAGTGCATCTCGAGCGTGTCTCCGGGAAGGCCGATGACGCGCTTGATATAGTCGGACGTCTTTCCCGGCGGGGTGAGGATGACGATGTCGCCGCGCCGGGGCATCCGGCCGAACAGCCGGCCGGACATCGGCGGCAGGATGTGGAAGCTGGGCGAGACCCAGGACCAGCCATAGGGATATTTGCTGACCACGAGGCGGTCGCCCTTGAGCAGCCCGGGCATCATCGATTCGGACGGGATGTAGAAGGGCTTGGCGATGAAGCTGTGGAAGGCGAGGACGGCGAGGATCAGCCAGAAGATCGCCTTCAGCTCCGCCCACCAGTCGGTGCCTCCCTTCTTCGCCGCGGGGGCGGCCTCCGGCGCCGGGGCCGCTTCGGGCGTTTCGGTCAATGCCGGGTCGCTGCTGCTCACCCTGGGCTCCTCGGGTCTGGACTGGAGGTAATGATGACGAAGGCCTGAGCGAAAGGATAGTCGTCAGTCATCGTCAGATGGATTTGCGCGAGGTGGCCCTCCGGAGTCAAAGCGTCAAGCCTTGCCCGGGCGCCGCCGGTCAAGGCGAGGGTGGGCGCTCCCGACGGAAGGTTGACCACGCCTATGTCCCGCATGAAGACTCCGCGCTTGAACCCGGTGCCGACCGCTTTGGAGAAGGCCTCCTTGGCGGCGAAGCGCTTGGCATAGGTGCCCGCGCGGGTCAGAGGCCGGCCTTCGGCCTTGGCGCGCTCCGTATCGGTGAAGACCCGGTTGACGAACCGGTCGCCGAAGCGGGCGAGCGAATTCTCGATCCGGGAGAT
>DASVPM010000129.1:0-8514 GCA_036382815.1 Allosphingosinicella sp. | reverse complement strand
CGCCGCCCCATGATCCCGCGCGTGCTCGTCGACAGCGCCCTCATCCCAGGCGGGGGCGAGCTCAGGCTCATCCGGCGCGGCGACGACTTCTGGATCATGCTCGGCTCCAACGCGCTGATGAGCACCCGCCAGCGCGGGTCGGAGGAAGCGCTCGCGACTCTCGCCTGCGATCGGATCGCGGGGCGGCCCGGCCCCGCGATCCTGATCGGCGGGCTCGGAATGGGGTTCACCTTGCGGGCCGCGCTCGGCGCCCTGGGGCGGGACGCGCGCATCGAGGTGTCCGAGCTGGTCCCGGCGATCGTCGGCTGGGCGCGAGGACCGATGGCGCACCTCCATGGCGGGAGCCTCGACGATCCGCGGGTGCGGGTGATCGAAAGCGACGTCGGCGACCTCATCGCCGCGGCCGGCTCGCGCTACGACTCGATCCTGCTCGACGTCGACAACGGACCCGATGCCCTCAGCCGCGACACCAACGACCGCCTCTACGACGCCGCGGGGCTCGGCCGGGCGAGAGCCGCGCTGAAGCCGGGCGGATTGCTCGCCATCTGGTCCGCCGCGCCCGACGCGGCCTTCACCCGCCGCCTCCGGGACGCGCGCTTCGCCGTCGAGGAGGTGACGGTTCGGGCGCATGACGGACGCAAGGGCGCGAAGCATGTGATCTGGCTGGCCACCGCGGCCGCAGGACCCGGAGCCGGGCAGCGAAGTCCGCGGTCGCGGCCGCCGGGTCCCGGGCAAGCAGAGCGCAGATGACTTTGCGACGAAAGGAAAATTTTGCGGATTGCTATTGAAAGAACAGCACTACAGACTGCTTCCCAAGGGCGTGGGGCGCCTGTGGGGGCAAGTGGTCAGAATTCATCTCGAACAGCTAAGTCTGCAAGCCTTTACAGAGACTCTTTTCGGCCCGTTTGACGGACACACTATTCGGCGTCGCCGTCGATAGTTGCTGAAAGGATGATTTGATGAGCGACGGGCAGCACATCGTCGGCACCGCCGATGCCGATTTCCTCCAGGGGACGGCCCTGTCGGACGAGATATACGGACTGGGCGGTGACGACATCATCGAAGGCGGGGACGGCAACGACCTGCTGGACGGCGGCGAGGACGCGGATCTTCTGACCGGCGGCGACGGCGACGACGTGTACATCATCGACGAGTTGGACACGGTCGTCGAGGCCGACGGCGAGGGCGACGACGAGGTGCGCACGGCCATCGGCTCCTACGTTCTCGCCGAATATGTGGAGCGGCTCACCGGCCTGTCGCAGGACGGACAGGAGCTGATCGGCAACGGTCTCGACAACATCATTCTCGGCGGTTCCGGCGGCGACGTGCTGAGGGGCGGTTCGGGCGACGACTCGCTGACCGGGGGCGACGGCTCGGACATTTACGTCTTCTGGCGCGGCGAAGGGGACGACCGGATCTCGGTCGCGCCGAATTCCGGCCATGATTCGCTCCAGCTCCTCGACATCTCCATGTCGAGCCTGACTGTGAGCCAGTCCGGCTACGACCTGATCCTCACATTCGACGAGGACGGCGGGAGCATTACCCTGCTCGGCTCGGGAACGTCCTTCACGAGCCTGGCCGAGATCATCTTCGCCGACGGCACCTGGAGCAACCAGGATATCCTGGCCTATTCGACCGCCGCCACGGGGGAGGGTCCCGACACTCTGACCGGCGACGACAATGACAACGTCATCGCGGGCCTGGGCGGCGACGACGTCCTCGACGGGGCGGGCGGCAACGACAGCCTCGACGGGGGCGACGGCGACGATGTCCTGAAGGGCTCCGCGGGCGACGACACTCTCGAAGGGGGAACGGGCAACGACTTCCTCGCGGGAGGCGAAGGCGGTGACGTCTTCCGGTTCGGGCCTGGCTTCGGCGAGGATATCATCGACGACGCCGATGGATCGGCGGGCGGCGGACAGGACCGGATCCAGTTCCTGGGCAGCATCCTTCCGGCCGACCTGACGGTCACGGTCGACGGCGACGACGTGCTCATTTCGATCAACGGAACGACGGACCGGATCCGGGTCAAGGACATGATGGCCGATCCCGCCAGCGTGATCGAGGAGGTCGCTTTCGCCGACGGAACAGTCTCATATCTGCCTAATCTGCTCGCGAACCGATTTCAGACCGGGACGGACGGCAATGACGTCCTGGTAGGCACCATCTTCGCCGACACGCTCCACGGCGAGGCCGGCGACGATTCTCTCCACGGCGGCGCCGGGGCCGACTATCTCGACGGCGGCAGCGGGAACGACCTTCTCGCCGGCGGCACCGGCGACGACTATTACTTCTTCCCCTGGGTCTTCGGCCATGACGTCGTGCACGACGAGGGCGGCTTCGACGAGGTATATATCAGTGCCGATATGGGCCTGTACCTCTACGACCTTTCGGTCGGGCTCAGCGCGGACGGGTTCAGCTACGTCCTCTATTTCGGCGACGGTGAGAACAGCATCACGTTCTACGGCGCCGCGAGCGGCGATCCGCGCTACCGGATCGAGTCGATCCAATTCGCGACTGGAGGCCTGACCACCGCCGGTATGGGCGCGCGAGTCGAGGACATCACCAACGGGGACGACGACCGCACCGGCACGGATTCCGTCGACAGGCTGCGCGGTCTGTCCGGCAACGATGTCATCGACGGCGCCGCCGGAGACGACTACCTGCGAGGGGACGCCGGTGACGACACGCTGATTGGCGGTGAAGGCGACGACGCGCTCGAGGGCGGCGCCGGCAGCGACACCCTGACCGGCGGCGCGGGCGACGACATCCTGAATGGCAACCAGGGCTCGGATATCTTTCGTTTCGCCCGCGGCGACGGCGACGACATCATCACCGACTCGCCGGACGACGCGGGAGCCAACGCGATCGAATTCGCTCCCGGCATCCTGCCCGGCAACGTTTCCGTTACCGTCGTCGGGTCTGATATCGTGCTGACGGTCGACGGCGGCGGCGGCAGCATCACCTTGTCCAATGCGGCCTATTCGGAAATCGCCGAGGTGAGGTTCGAAGACGGCACGGTCTGGGCCGCAGGAGAGCTCTTCGAGCGCTCCCTGATCGGCACCGATGGCGACGATTCGCTCATCGGCGACTATCGCGACAACGTCCTCCTGGGCTTGGGCGGAGATGACATCATCGAAGCCGGGGCCGGCGACGACCGGCTGGACGGCGGCGAGGGCGCGGACCTCCTAACCGGCGGGGCCGGCAACGACGTCTACATCGCAGACGAATTCGACACCGTCGTCGAAGCCGAAGGGGAAGGCGACGACGAGGTGCGCACCGCCGCCGCCGCCTATGCGCTCACCGACCATGTGGAGCGGCTGACCGGGCTGTCGGAAGACGGCCAGGAGCTGACCGGCAACGCCCTCGACAACGTCATTACCGGCGGCTCCGGCGGCGACGTCCTGAGAGGCGGCCTCGGCAACGACCAGCTGGCCGGCGGCGGCGGCTCGGACCGCCATCTCTTCTCGCGCGGCGACGGGAACGACAGCATCCTCGTCGAGGCCGGGCCGGAGCGGGATTCGCTCGAGTTCGACTTCGACATCCTCTCCTCGGAAGTGACGGTGACCCAATCCGGCTGGGACATCGTCCTCACCCTCGATCAAGGCGGCGGCAGCGTCACGCTGCTCGGCTCGGCATCGGGGTTCACCGGCCTTGCGGAAGTGACCTTCGGCGACTTCGTCACATGGGGCAACGAGGAGCTGGTGGCGCGCTCCATGACCACGACCGAGGGAGCGGATTCGATCCGGGGAGACTTCCGGGACAACGCCCTTTCGGGATTGGGCGGCGACGACGTCCTCGAGGGGGCGGCCGGCAACGACACTCTCGAGGGCGGGGACGGCGACGACCTATTGAAAGGTGGCTTGGGCGACGACGTGCTCGACGGCGGCGGGGGCAGCGACGTCCTGGCCGGAGGGGAAGGGAATGACGTCTTCCGTCTCGCGCCCGGCCATGGTGAGGTCGTCATCGCCGATGCCCTGGGGAGCGCCGGCGGCGGCTATGACCGGGTCGAAATCCTCGCCGCCCCCTCTTCGGCCTATGTGGCGGTCTGGATCGACGGCGCCGATGTGATGATGGCGGTCGCCGGGGAGGCCGGGCTGATCCGGCTGAAGGACATGATGGTCGATCAGGGCAGCATGATCGAGGAGATCGCCTTGGCCGACGGGACCGTCTTATATTTGCCCGATCTCCTCGGGACCCAATATCGTTACGGCACGGCGGCAGCCGAGACGCTGGTCGGCACCACCCTTTCCGACATCGTTTACGGCCTCGACGGCGACGACAGTCTTTTCGGTGGGGAAGGCGCGGATGAGATCGCCGGCGGCGGCGGAAACGATCTCCTCGTCGGCGGCGGCGGCGGGGACTATTACCGGTTCGACGCAGGGGACGGGAACGATGTCATTCGCGACGAGGGCGGGCCCGGGGCGTGGGACAGGCTGCGGATCGGAGGCCTCGAGGCCTGGGACACCACGGTCGGGCTAAGCGCCGACGGGCTCAGCTATATCCTTTATTTCCGCGGCGGCGAGGAAAGCATCACGCTCTGGGGTGCCGCCGGCGGCGACCCCAAATATCAGATCGAGATGATCGAATTTCAGTCGGGAATGCTCAGCGGCGCCATGCTGCCCGGACTCGTCCGGAACGTCAGCAACGGCGACGATGTCCTGACGGGGGCCGCCGGATCGAACAACGAGCTGCGTGGGCTCGGCGGCAATGACGTCATCACCGGCGGCGATCTTTCCGATTCGCTGCGAGGCGACGACGGCGACGACGAGCTGAACGGAGGAGAAGGCGACGATTGGCTCGAAGGGGGCGCCGGCGCCGACCTCCTCGCCGGCGGAGCCGGCAATGACATCTATCTCGTCGACGATACCGGCGATTTGGTTGTGGAGGCCGCCGACGGAGGCCAGGACGAGGTTCGGACGACCGTCGCATCTTATACTCTCTCCGCGGGGGTCGAGAGGCTCACGGGCGAGTCCGGCGACGGCCAGGTGCTGGTCGGCAACGCCCTCGACAACCTTATCGCGGGGGGCTGGGGCGACGACGTCCTGGAGGGCGGGGCGGGCAATGACACCCTGTCCGGCGGCCCCGGAGTGGACGTCTATCGCTTCGCGCGCGGCGACGGCGATGACGTCATCTCCGATTGGGACGCCGGCAACGCCCTCCAATTCGCCGCCGGAATTCTTCCCGAGGACGTGATAGTGAGGAAGGGCGGCTACGGCTCGGATTTCGTCCTGTCGGTCGACGACGACGGCGGCAGCATCACTTTCGGGTACGGCGCGATCATGGCCGGCGTCTTCGAGGTGAGGTTCGACGACGGCACGGTCTGGACCTATGACGAGCTGGTCCTCCGGTCGATGATCGGCACGGAAGACGCGGATGAGCTGACCGGCTACCAGGGCGACAGTATCCTGCGCGGCCTGGGTGGCGACGACATCCTGACGGGCATGTGGGGCAATGACAGGTTGGAAGGGGGCGCGGGCGATGACCGGCTGTCCGGCCTGTGGGGAAACGACATATTGGATGGTGGCGCGGGCGACGACTGGATGTCCGGCGCGTGGGGGAACGACATTCTCGAAGGCGGCGCGGGCAATGACTCGATGTCAGGCGAGTGGGACGACGACATACTGAAAGGTGGCGCGGGCAATGACTCGCTGACCGGCGAGTGGGGGAACGACATACTCGAAGGCGGCGCGGGCAATGACCGGCTGGCCGGCCAGTGGGACGACGACATTTACCGCTTCGCCCGCGGCGACGGCAACGACATCGTGGAGGGCTGGGATCCCGGCAGCAACGCCATCGAATTCGCGGCCGGAATTCTTCCGCAGGACGTGGAGCTGACCCTGTCCGGCAGGAACGTCGTAATGACCCTCAACAACGACGGCGGCAGCATCACGATCGCCTATACCGACTCTTTCGGCGCCATCGACGTGAGGTTCGAGGACGGCACCGTCTGGTCTTCCGACTACATGCTGGCCCTGTTGCTGACGGGCTCGGACGAGGCGGACGTGCTGACGGGATTTGCGCGGGACAACAGCCTCAGGGGGCTCGGCGGGGACGACGTCCTGATGGGACGTTTCTTCGCCGATATCCTTGAAGGCGGCGCGGGCAACGACGTCCTGATCGGAGACGCCGGCGACGACCTCTACCGCTTCGGAGCGGGCTCCGGGGACGACATGATCCGGGAAAGCAGCGCGTGGGGCGGGTATGACCGGATCGAGTTCACGGCAGGCATCCTCCCGGCCGGGGTAGCGGTCTGGATCGCCGACGGGGGCCGCGATCTGCTGCTCTCGATCACCGGGACGACGGACCGGATCAGGCTCGACAATGCCATCGTCGACGGAGTGCTGACCGTGGAGGAGGTCCTGTTCGCCGACGGCACCTTATGGACCGCCGCCGACCTGCTCGCCATGGCCGTCCCGGCGCCCCTTATCGACAACGAGCATTACGGCACGGCCGCCGGCGACACCATGCAGGGCGGAGCCTCGAGCGACATCTTCCACGGCGGTGCCGGGGACGATACGATCGACGGCGGGGCAGGCAACGACCATATCGAGGGCGGGCCCGATTCCGACATCCTCCGCGGCGGCCTGGGCAACGATTTTTATTACTACGATCTCGGCGACGGCAACGACGTCATTCGCGACTGGGAGGGGGCCGGTTCCGGCGGCTACGACACGCTCCAATTCGGTCCGGGCGTCCAGCGCTCGGATCTGAGCGTCGGGCGGAGCTCGGACGGGCTCAGCTACATCCTCTACTTCGGCGGCGGAGAGGAAAGCGTCACGCTCCACGGCGCGGTCGCGGGGGCGAACGGAATCGAGTCCATCCGCTTCGACGACGGCGGGTCGATTTCCGTCGCCGACCTGGAGTCGATGGCGACCAGCGCCACCAACGGCGACGACGTCTTCACCGTGACCGGGCGGCGCTTCGTGCGCGGCCTCGGGGGCAACGACACCATCAACGCAAGCGCGGCCTGGGCCGTAATGAGGGGCGATGCCGGGGACGACGTCCTGATCGGCGGGCGCTTTGAGGACGAGCTGTACGGAGGGTCGGGCTCCGACCTGCTGATCGGCGGGGACGGCGACGACACCTATCACATCGATGAGCTCGATACGATCGTCGAACTTGCGGACGGGGGCAGGGACACGGTGTCGACGGGTGCCGCGTTCTACGTTCTCGGCGAATATCTGGAGCAGCTCGTCGGGGAGTCGGCGGACGGGCAGGAGCTGATCGGCAATGACGTCGCCAACGGCGTCGTCGGAGGCTCCGGGGATGACGTGCTGAGGGGCGGCCTCGGCAACGATTATCTGGCCGGCCGGGCGGGATCGGACACGCTGTTCGGCGGCTTGGGCGACGACAATTACTATCTCGACCTCGGCGACGATTCCGACCTGGTCATCGAAGCCGACGGCGAAGGCCTGGACCAGATCTTCACGAACCTCGCGGTCTACCTCCTGCCCGACCATGTGGAGAGGCTCTTCGGCGGTTGGAATGGAATTGCGCAGGCGCTGACCGGCAACGCCCTCGACAACACCATTTACGGAGGATCCGGCGACGACCTGTTGAAGGGCGGTCTCGGCAACGATTATCTGGCCGGCGGGTACGGCTCGGACACCTATCTTTTCTCGCGCGGGGACGGCGACGACTATATCGGCGCCGACTCCCCCTGGAACCCCGGATCGGACACGCTCCACTTCGGTCCCGATATCCTCCCCGGCCAGGTGACGGTAAGCCAGTCCGGCTTCGAGATCGTCATCACGGTCGATCAGGGGGGCGGCAGCGTCACTCTCAGATGCGACTTCTTCTGGTTCACCGAGGTGTCGCAGGTCGTCTTCGGAGATGGGACGGTCTGGAGCCGCGACGAGCTCATGGCGCGATCGATGATCGGCACCGACAGCGGGGAATGGCGGGTGGGCGACCCGTCCGACAACGTCTTGATGGGGCTTGGCGGCGACGACGTCCTCCGCGGCGGCGCCGGCAACGACCTGCTGGACGGCGGCGCCGGAAACGACATCCTGCAAGGCGAGTCGGGGACCGACCAGCTCACCGGCGGCGCGGGGGCGGACCGTTTCCAGTTCTACGACGGGGACACGTCCACCGGCTCGGCCGCCGACCGGATCACCGACTTCGTCTCCGGCGAGGACCGGATAGCCATTTCGCTCTACGCCTACGGGGCTTTCAACTTCGTCGGCGCCGCCGCCTTCAGCGGCGCGGCCGGCGAGGTGCGATACTGGTTCGACGGCACGGATACCTGGATCCAGGTGGATGCTTACGGCGGCGGCTCGGCCTCGGCCGAAATCGTCCTCAGCGGGGAGGTGATTCCGACCGCGTCGGATTTCCTGTTCTAGAGTCTGTTTGGCTTTGCCTGAATCGCTGTGGGATTCCCGTCTGGCCTGAAGTGTGATTCAAGCTGCTGGCTGGGATGGAGGCCAGCAGCGATGGCCAAGCCTTATTCGGATGATCTGCGGGAGCGAGTGGCGCGCTCGGTTGTGGGGGGTCGCTCGAGCCGGGAGACGG
>DASVPM010000128.1:0-3281 GCA_036382815.1 Allosphingosinicella sp. | reverse complement strand
CCTCCGCCGCCGTCGTGCTGAAATGCCTCGGAGTCGCGGTCCTGGCGACGGCGGGCCATGCCCTGATCTTCGCCGCCGTGGAGCGGGCCAGCGCCTCGACCGTCGCTCCGATGACCTACGTCCAGCTGCTCGTCGCGGCGTTCCTCGGCTGGTTCTGGTTCGGCGACCCGCCCGACGCCGCCACCTTCGCCGGCGCCGCGCTGATCATCGGCGGAGGCCTGCTGCTCTGGCGGGCCCAGAAGCCCGTAGAGGCGCCCCAGTCAGCCGATTGAAGAGGTCAGAAGCCTTTGGGCAGCTTCGCTCCGGGCGGCGGAGACATGACCATCGCCATCAGACGGAAGGTCCCGACCGGCTCGGTGAAGACGACCAGGTCGAGCAGAAGGGTCCGGCCGTTCACGGTGCGCCGAACGAAGCCGCGCCTCTGGATCGGCCCTGAAAGCCGGTCGAGACCCGGGGCGCGCGTCCATCCGTGCGCGGAGGTGCCCAGCAGGTCGACCATCTGGGCTTCCGTCACGGTGCCGGGAGCGCCGACGGCGATCACTTGGCAGCCGAGCGTCTGCGGCCCGAGAGCGAACAGGACGTGGGCGTCGCCGCTCCGGCGGGAGGCGAGAACGGCGCGATTGAAGGTCGCCGCGACCCTGGGAGGCAAGGCGTCGACGGCGCCTCCCGGAACGCCGGGAGTGAGCCCGAGCTTGCCCAGCGCCACACGCTCTTCCTCCAGCTTCGACGGGTCCCACCGCAGCTGCCCGGCCATTACGGGGTAGCAGGTCCGGCTCGTCACGTCGGCGAAGTCTTCGGCCAGGGTAGGCGCCGGCCGCGGAGGCGAAGCCGTGGCGGGGGTCAGCGCCAGAGCGCCCAACAGGAACAATGCCTTCACGTCCGATACTCCTTTGCCGAGGGGCATCGGGTTACATTCGAAGGCCTAATTATGATTGAATGGCCCCGCCAAGTCAGGCCGGGACATCGGCCCGCTCGGCCAGGATCGTCAGGCCGCCTTCGCCGACCTCCGCGAAGCCGCCCTCGACGGCGATCTTCTCAGGAGTGTCGCCGAAGCCGCCGCGGTAGACGGCGATGTCGCCGTTCCTCAGGGTCGACATGAAGGGCGCGTGGCCGGCGAGGACGCCGAAGTCGCCCTCGGTGCCGGGGACGACGACCATGAAGACCTCCTCGGAGCGGATGAGGCGTTCGGGGGTGACGAGCTCGAAGTGAAGGTCTGCCATCTTATTTGTCCGTTGCGAAAAGCTGGGCCACGACGATGCCGGCCGGTTCGTCCATCTGGACGTGCTGGAGATAGAGGAATTGTCCCTCGACCGGCGCCTTGAAGGTCTCGATCGTGGCGCCCTTGAGCGCCGGGACATCCGGTCCAGGGTTCGCCGCGGGTTTAAAGTCGAGGCCCATGAAGCCCATGCGCGACCGCAGCCTTGCCAGGACCGCGGCCCGGGTGGACCTGGGCGCGCTGACGATCACCGTGCAGGCCTTGCCGGCGGCCCCGCCGAACTGGATCTGGCCGTCGGGAAACTTGGCTCCAACGAGGCTCATCTCCCCGATCCGCGGGTGAGGCTGCTTGACCACGGTCTTGCCGAAGCCGCGCTCGGCCAGCTCGGGGCCGGTCAGCGAGAAGTGCCCAGCGAGAAAGAGCGGGCAGAAGCCATAGGCAAGGTCGGCGGCGACCTCGTCGATCTGGCGCGGAGCGTCGAGCGGCAGCGGAGCACCGGCCTGCGCCGCGGTCGGAACCGGCGCGCAGGCCAGCAAGGCGATCGCGACGAGCGGGAAGCCGACCTTCATCGGGGCGGCCCGCTCTTCAGGAAAAAGGCGACGGACGCCGTCTGCGACTTCTTGTCCTCGACGATGATGAACTGCTGGCGACCCTTCCCGTCCGGCAAAGGCCGAATGAAGACGTCCCCCGGCGGCGCCTTCGGGTCCTTGATCTTGAAGGGCTGGAAGCCGTTGCTGGTGGCGAAATCGCGCGCCACGCCGGCAATGGCGCGGTAGCCGGCGCCGCCATAATGGACCGTGCACACGCGCCGCGCCGGCTCGAACCAGACCTGCAGCATCCCGTCATTGAACAGGCTCTGGAAACGATGCTCTCCCGCCGGCGAGGTGATCGGCCTGAGACCGAACGGGGCCGATGCCGACTCATCGGGGACCGTTCCGCCCTCCACCAGCGCCGGACAGAGCGACGCCATGCCGTTCACCGCGGCGTGGAAGTTGTTCTTGGCCTCGACCATTTGCGCGCCCGCCGGCGCTGGGACGGCGATCGCGACCGCCACGGCGAGCGGTGCGGCGATGGCGGCCCGACAGTCCATCAGGCGGCCTCGGCCGCCAGGCGCTGGGCCTTCTCGACCGCCTCCTCGATCCCGCCGACCATGTAGAAAGCGGCCTCCGGAAGATGGTCATACTCGCCGTCGACGACCGCCTTGAATGAGCGGACGGTGTCCTCGACCTGGACGAACTTGCCGGGAATTCCGGTGAAGACCTCGGCGACGTGGAAGGGCTGGGAGAGGAAGCGCTGGATCTTCCGCGCGCGGCTGACCGTCAGCTTATCCTCTTCCGAAAGCTCGTCCATTCCGAGGATCGCGATGATGTCCTGGAGCGACTTGTAGCGCTGAAGGATCTCCTGGACGGCTCGGGCGGTCTCGTAATGCTCCTGGCCCACCGTGCGGGCGGTGAGGACGCGCGAGGTCGAGTCGAGCGGATCGACCGCCGGGTAGATGCCCAGCTCCGAGATGGCGCGCGACAGCACGGTCGTGGCGTCGAGGTGGGCGAAGCTGGTGGCCGGCGCCGGATCGGTGAGATCGTCGGCGGGGACGTAGATCGCCTGGACCGAGGTGATCGAGCCCTTGTTGGTCGACGTGATCCGCTCCTGCAGCGCGCCCATGTCGGTCGACAGGGTCGGCTGATAGCCCACGGCCGAGGGAATGCGGCCGAGCAGCGCCGACACTTCCGAGCCCGCCTGGGTGAAGCGGAAGATGTTGTCGACGAAGAAGAGCACGTCCTGGCCTTCGACGTCGCGGAAATATTCCGCCTGGGTGAGGCCCGAGAGGGCGACGCGGGCGCGGGCGCCCGGCGGCTCGTTCATCTGGCCGAATACCAAGGCCACTTTGGAGCCCTCGGGCGTCGGATTGCCGTCGGCGTCCTTGGCGATGACGCCCGCCTCCAGGAACTCGTGGTAAAGGTCGTTGCCCTCGCGGGTGCGCTCACCGACGCCGGCGAACACGGACACGCCGCCGTGGCCCTTGGCGATGTTGTTGATGAGCTCCTGGATGAGCACGGTCTTGCCG
>DASVPM010000127.1:0-8088 GCA_036382815.1 Allosphingosinicella sp. | reverse complement strand
ACCTCGTCGAGCAGCTTGCCGACGGCCATCCCAGCGAACGCATCCGGTTCGCGGCCTGGAAGGCGAAGGCCGCCGCGGCGGGCGGTCCGGACGAACGCGCCGCCGTCTACGACGAAGCCGCCGCCACCGGCTCGTCGAGCGGGTTCCTTCGGGGCATGGCCGCCCGCGAAGCGGCGCGAATCCGCAATTCCCGGGCCTTCTACGCCTTGCCCGGGCCGGAGCCCTCCTTGAGCCGCAGCCGATAGGCATGGAGGAGCGGCTCGGTATAGCCCGAGGGCTGCGAAGCGCCCTGGAAGATCAGCGCCCTGGCCGCCTCGAAGGCGGTGCTCCGGGCCGGGTCCGCGGCCATCGGCCGGTAGGACGGATCGCCTTCGTTCTGACGGTCGACCACCGCCGCCATCCGCTCGAGCGCCGCTTCAACTTCGTCGCGGCCGATCACGCCGTGCATCAGCCAGTTGGCGACGTGCTGGCTTGAGATCCGGCATGTGGCGCGGTCCTCCATGAGGCCGACGTCGTGGATATCGGGCACCTTCGAGCAGCCGACACCCTGGTCGATCCAGCGCACCACGTAGCCGAGTATGCCCTGGACGTTGTTGTCCAGCTCCTCGCGGATGGCCTCGGCCGTCCAGCCGCGGTCGCCGGCCACGGGCACGGTCAGCAACCCATGGAGCGCCGCGGGGGCCCGGGCGGCCAGCACGCGCTGGCGCTCCGCCACGTCGACCCGGTGATAGTGGATCGCGTGGAGCGTGGCGGCGGTGGGGGAGGGGACCCAGGCCGTGCCGGCGCCCGCCTGCGGATGGGCGATCTTCTGGGCGAGCATGTCGGCCATCAGGTCCGGCATCGCCCACATCCCCTTGCCGATCTGCGCCCGGCCCGCGAAGCCGCAGGCGAGGCCGACGTCGACATTATTGTCCTCATAGGTCTTGAGCCACTCGGAGTTTTTCATCTCGCCCTTGCGGATGACCGGCCCCAGTTTCATCGCCGTATGAATCTCGTCGCCGGTCCGGTCGAGGAAGCCGGTGTTGATGAACACCACGCGGTCGCTCACCTCGCGGATCACGGCGGCGAGGTTGACGCTGGTCCGCCGTTCCTCGTCCATCACCCCGATCTTGAGCGTGTGGCGGGGGAGGCCGAGCAGATCCTCGGTGCGGTCGAACAGCCGGCCGGCGAAGGCGGCCTCCTCGGGCCCGTGCATCTTCGGCTTGACGATGTAGACGGAGCCCGCGGGGCTGTTCGAGCGGGTACCGTTGATGTCGTGGAGCGCGGCCAGCGAAGTGAGGACGGCGTCGGCCAGCCCCTCCTGCGCGTCCTCCCCGTCGATCCGGATCATCGGATTGGTCATCAGATGGCCGACGTTGCGGACGAACATCAGCGCCCGGCCCTTGAGGGTGAGCGTGCCGCCGGCGGTCTCATAGATCCGGTCGGGCTCGAGCCGCCGCTCGACATTCCTGCCGCCCTTGTCGAAGCCGGCGCTCAGCGTCCCCTTCATCAGGCCGAGCCAGTTGCGATAGACCGCCACCTTCTCCTCGGCATCGACGGCGGCGACCGAATCCTCGCAATCCATGATCGCCGTGACCGCGCTTTCCAGGAGGAGGTCGGCCACTCCGGCCTTGTCGGTCCGACCGATCGGATGGTCCCGGTCGACGACGATCTCGACGTGGAGGTTGTTGTGACGCAGCAGCGGCGAGGAATCTTTCCAGCCGGCGAGCAGCGACGGATCGCGCAGCCGGCCGCGATCCGTGACCAGACGACCGCTCTCGATCCCGTAGCGCGTGACGTCGGCGTGGCTTCCTCCGGTCAGCGGCGCGATCTCGTCGAGAAAGGCGCGGCCCCAGGCGACGACCCGCGCGCCGCGCTCGTCGTCATAGCCTCCCGGCCCCGGCCGGTCGCCGAGGGCGTCGGTGCCGTAGAGGGCGTCGTAGAGGCTGCCCCAGCGGGCGTTGGCGGCATTGAGCGCGTAGCGGGCGTTGCTGACGGGGACGACCAGCTGCGGACCCGCGATCGAAGCGATTTCCGGATCGACGTTCTCGGTGCCGATCGCGAAAGGCGCGGGCGGATCGACGAGATAGCCGATTTCGCGAAGGAACTCCTCTTCCTCCGCCGGGTCCGGCGGGCGGCCGCCGAGGGCCGAGTAACGCTCGTCGATCTGCGCCTGAAGATCCTCGCGGCGGCGCAGGAGCCGTTTGTTTTCAGGGGTGAGATCGCGAAGCAGGGCGGAAAAGCCGAACCAGAAGGCCGACGGCTCGATACCAGTGCCGGGGAGGGCTTCCTCCTCGATGAAGGCGCGAAGCCGCCGGTCCACCTCGATCCCTGAGATCAGCTCGAATCCGGCCAAGGCGCGCTCCCTTTTCCTCGTAGCGGGGTCCGCCTAGCGCCTGTATGGGCGTTTATCCATGCGCTTGCTGATCCTGATCCTCCTGCCGCTGCTCGTGGCGGCCGCCGCGCCGGCGGAAGATGCCGCCATCCTCCTGCGCCCCGCCCGGATCTTCGACGGCGTCGATCCCCGGCCGCATGAGGGCTGGTCCGTGCTCGTCCGCGGCGACCGCATCGAGGCCGTGGGGCCTTCGCTGCCGCCGCCGCCGGGAGCGAGGGTGGTCGACCTTCCCGGGACGACCTTGATGCCGGGCCTCATCGAAGGCCACTCGCACCTCTTCCTTCATCCCTATAACGAAACGAGCTGGGACGATCAGGTCCTGAAGGAACCGCAAGCGTTGCGGACGGTCAGGGCCGTCAATCATGCCCGCGATACCCTGATGGCAGGCTTCACCACCGTCCGCGACCTCGGCACGGAGGGAGCCGGCTATGCCGACGTCGGCCTGAAGCAGGCGATCGAGCAGGGGATCGTGCCCGGGCCCCGAATGCTCGTCGCGACCCGCGCGATCGTTGCTACCGGATCCTACGGCCCCAAGAACGCCGAGCCCGACTTCGCCGCGCGGGGCGCCGAGGAGGCCGATGGACCGGGGCTGGTCGTCGCGGTCCGCCGCCAGATCGGCGCCGGCGCGGACTGGGTAAAGATTTACGGCGACTATCGCTGGCGGCCCGGCGAGCCGAGCCGGCCGACCTTCACGCTCGAGGAGATGCGCCAGGCGGTCGACGCCGCGCATTCGGCCGGTCGCAAGGTCGCGGTTCACGCCGGCACCGTCGACGGGATGCGGCGCGCGGCCCTGGCCGGCGCGGACACGATCGAGCATGGCGACGCGGGAACGCCCGAAATCTTCCGGCTCATGAAGGAAAAGGCCGTCGCCTTGTGCCCGACGCTGGCGGCGACCGATGCGATCTCGCGCTATCGCGGCTGGGACGGCGCCGCCCCCGAGCCGGAGGCGGTCGCCGGCAAGAGAGCGAGCTTCGCCGCGGCGCTGGCGGCTGGGGTGCCGATCTGCATGGGCGGCGACGTCGGGGTCTATGCGCACGGAGACAATGCGCGGGAGATGGCGCTGATGGTCGCTTACGGCATGCGGGCGGCGGACGTCCTCATCGCGGCCACGTCCGCCAATGCCCGCTACTTCGGCGTGGAAGATCGGATAGGGGCGGTGAAGAGGGGCCTGCTCGCCGACCTGGTCGCCGTCGAGGGCGATCCGACCCGCGACATCGCCGCCATACGCCGGGTGCGGCTGGTGATGAAGGGAGGACGGATCGTCCGGCCCTAGGCGGAATGCGGCTGCCGGCTGGCATGGTCGTGCAGTTGACCGGCCTCTTCATCGAAACGGTCGAACCCCCAGAGACGCCTCGCGCGGAACACCGGCACGGTGCGAACGACGCGCAAGCAGGCCGCGAGGTGTTCGCCCGTCCTGCCGATCGTCCTGAGATAGCCGCCCCGATAGGTGTTCGACACGAGGGTATCGACGGCATCGATGCCGGTCAGCCGCTCGACGGCCGGGCCGCCGGGTTCGTCCTGGGCCTTGCGCAGCAGATAGATGGCGGCGAGCGGCAGGGGGGCCAGCCTCTCGGCAATGATCGTGGGGACGTCGAACTTGTCCATGTCGTCGAAGGAGCGATCATAGGTGCTCGCGTCGCGGCCGCTCGCCTCGAGCGCTTCGCGCCACAGACGCAGGCGCGGTATTCCGGGAAAGGCCAGCGCCCGGCCCGCTTCGTCGAAGCCGATGACGCAGACGTCGTCGGCCAGGATCGGATAGCCCCGGTCGTGGAACCAGGCGGCGATGGTCGATTTGCCGGCGCCGGAATGGCCCGAAAAAGCGACCGCGCGCCCTCCGAGGTCGATCGCGTTGGCATGGAGCGGCAGCAGTCCGCGCTGATGCAGCAGCGCGCCGATCGCCGAGCCGAGCAGGAACAGGCGCAGATTGCGCTCCGAGGCGCCCGCCGCCGGCTCGATGAGGATCTCGCGCCCGTCGCGGATGAGGTAGCGGCCGACCTTGGTGATCGTCAGAATCGTTCCGTCGGACGTGGCGGAATAGCCCGGAGGGGATTCGCCGGGCGGCAGCTTGCCGAGGCCGATCTCGACGTCGACGGACCCCGCCTCGACCGACGGCGCGAGGCCGGCGAGGCCGATCTCCGAGCGCAGGTTGAGGCCGAACAATCGGTAGAGCCGGCGCCCCCCGCTGTCGCTCGAGGACGTTACCTGGCCCACTGGCCGATCGGCCCCAACTGACGGTTCACTGCGCACCGCTCGGCTCATAGGGGGCTCCAGCCCCGGATGCCAAGATGAAGTGGCCCGCGGTCAGTCCCTTGAGCAAGCCGATCCGGTAGGCGCCGAGGCGGCGCGGGTCTTCCCAGCCGCCGTCCGGCCAATGCTCGACGAGGCCGATCAGCCGCTCGACGTCGATCAGCCTGGAGGCGGTCTCGTGCGCCGCCATCGCATCGAGCAGCCGACGGGCACCGGCAAGGTCGCGCGAGAGCCCGACATGCCAGTCGGCGAACTGGTACCCCTTGCGGCGTTCGTCGAGTACCGCCGGGGCGACCCTGTCGGCCAGCGCGGCCCGGGCGAGCGGCCGGCGAACCCCGTCCTTCATCAGCATGTCGAGCGGCAGCGAGAGGCAGAAGTCGATCAGCCTCGGATCGGCGGTGGGATCGCGCTTGTCGATGCCCCAGCCGCCCAGGATGCCCTTGCGATGCTCGCCCCAATCCATTTCCATGATCGCCTGGGCGGCGTCTTCGAAACGGTCTCCGGGCCGGCTTGCGGCGGCCCTGCGGGCCGCCTCCAGCTCCGCCCGCACCGCGCCACTCAGGCTCGGGTTGGTCGGATCGGTGATCGCGGACTCGAGCCCCGAGGAGAGGCCGGCCATGCGCCTCCAGAGCCCGCCCGGGATCCAGGGTCCGAACGAGCTGGCCGCCACGCCGCGAAGCCGCGCCCGGCCCTCCCTCAGCATCGCTCGGGCTTCGCGCGACCAGGCCAGCCATCGTCCTTCGCGCAGGAAGTCGGCGAGCAGGGTGTTGGGAGCCGCGCTGATCGTCCAGTTGCCGATTTCTCCGCTCAGCAGGACTCGCGCCCCGCCGGCGACGGCCGCGGCGCGGATCTCCGAGAGCCAGACATGGTTGCACAGGTTGAAGACGGGGCGCTCGAACACCGCGGCATAGAGGTCGAGGTCGGCGAGCGGCGAGCGGCCCGAGCTCGCTATTGCCACATGCTCGACATTTGGATGCAGGCGCGCCGTCGCGGCCGCGAGACCGCCCTCGTCCCCGACGCGGCCATAGGGCATGACCGGCCCTGCCGGAGTGCCGGGGACATGGGTGAAGGCGACCACCCGGCCCCCCGTCCGAGCCATCAGCCGGGCCGCGGTCGCGGTCACCGCATTGCTGTCCCAGCCGCCGCTCAAATGCGTCGCGACGAGATCGCCGGCGCCGCGCAGCCGCCTTGCCACCGCCGAATCCAGCTCGGCTCGGAAAGCTTCGACATAATCGTCGAATCGCTTGAGGCCGAGCTCGCGCCGCCGCGGCCGCCAATAGCGGCGGCGGGTGGTCGTCGACTCAGTCAGTGTCACGACATGTCCCGGCTCGACCCGCTCCACATTCCCGAAAAAGCTTCCGGGGCCGACGCGGGGCAGGCCGCCGAGGTGGCGTATGAGGGTCGCCTCGTCGGGGCGCCTGGCGATCATTTCCAGGGCATGCAAACCGCACGGCATCGACGAGAAAGCGGCGAACCCGCCGCCCCGGTGCAAGAACAGGGGCTTCTGACCGAGCGGGTCCCGGGCCAGGAGCAATCGCCGCTGCCGTGCATCGAAGAAGGCGAAGGCGAAGTCGCCCAGGAGCCGGTCGAGCGCCGATTCGCCCCATCGCTCCAGAGCGACGAGAAGCAGCGCCGAGTCCGCCAGGAGGGAAGCTTCGGGAGGATCGAGCCCAAGCTGCGCCGCGACGTCCGCCCGGTTGTCGAGGCGCACGTCGGCGACGAGGGCGAACCGGCGTTCGCCGCCGATCAGCGGCTGCGAGTCCCGGGCGTCTTCGGGAAGAGAAGGATGGAGGTTTATCGCGACGGCCAGGGCGTCGAGGCTTCCGGCCGATCGGCGCGTGCCGTAGCGCGACTGGGCGTCGATCATCGACCGGCAGCGCGCGCGCGGATCGAAGCGCCCCTCGAAGCTCCAAAATCCGGCGATCGCGGTCATAAGAAAGCCCCCCGCCGCGAGGCAGGGGGCTTATCCTCAGTCTTCGCTGAGAGCTTAGGAGCCCTGGTTTCCGCCGCCGCCGTCGGGGGTGGCGCCACGCTGGCTCTCCGCCGCTCCGGCCTCAAGGCGCTTGAAGCCCGGACGGGTCCAATCGCGCTTCGGAGTCGCGCTCGTTTTGTTGGTGAAGTTCATCGATATATCTCCCTGCCCTAGGTTCTGGTTGAAACGCCGGAATCTTGTAAGATCGCTGCTCCTTTAGGATGTTTTTCAACGCGTTGTCGAGCCCGATTGTGGCCTTGCGAGCACGATTGGAGCGACAGCGATGCCGAAAATCCTCCATTGTCCTGCAATGTTCTGAAAAAGAAGATCAAATCCGATGGGTTCCGGGCGAAGCGGGAAGGCTCCGCGAATCCTGAGCAGGCCATCCTGGACGATAGCCGGCGGAAACTGGAGGTTCGGCGCGACCACCAGCGTGTAGCCGAGTTCGACCCGCCGGTCCCGCAGCGCCTGGAAAATTCCGGCGAGGCTCGCGGCCGAATTGCCGGCCTGGAAGCTCGGCGCTCCGAGCTCGCGGAGGACGGAATAATTGCCCGTCTGGTTGGCATGGTCGAGCGCCGCCATGGCCGACCAGATCAGCTTGTTGACCACGATCGGATCGGGCACCCCCGCCGGATTCGCGGGCGCGGCGCGGGGCGGCGCCTGGACCGGCGCCTGGGCCGCCGCCGGCGACGCCGCCGCCATGCAGGAGGCTAAAAAAAGCCGGGCCGGGGTGATCAACCCCGGCCCGGCCTTTGCATTCAGGCTCAGGCTTACCACGCAGCCTGGAAGCCGGCGCGAGCGCCGATTTCACCGCTGTCGAAGCCGATGCCGAGGCCTGCGGAGACCGAGGCGTTGGTGCCTACCCGCGCCGCCATCGAGGCGGTGCCGGCGAGCCGGTTCTGGAAGTAGCCGATGCCGCCCGCGACGCCCATGTTGGTGCCGGCCGGGAGGTAGGGCGTCTCCATCGCCAGGGCCATCGCGACGCCCTCGTTCGCCTTGCGGATGTTGGCGATGTTTAGGTTCGTCAGGTTCTGGAGGTTGGTGATGTTCGTGTTGATCGTTGCGACATTGCCCTGAAGCGCTGTGATCTGCCCCGCCTGGGTGGCGATGTTGGCGGTGTTGGTCGCCACCTGGCCGAGCAGAGTGGTGTTGGTGCTGATGTTGCCGTTGGCGTCGTTCACCAGCACGCCCGCGGTCGTGTAGCCGCCGAAGCGCACGGTGGTGCCGGCGGCGCCGAGCGTCACCTGATTGGCCGCCGTGGTCTGAGCCCCGGTACCGATCGCCGTCGAATTGGCGTGCGACACGTTCGCTCCGGCGCCGAGCGCCGTCGAGTTGGCCGCGGTCGCATTCGCGTTGCGGCCGACGGCGGTCGAGTTCGCCCCGAGAGCGCTGGCGACGTCGCCGATCGCTGTCGACTGGAGGCCCGTGGCCGCCGCGAAATCTCCGATCGCGGTCGCGAAGGTGCCCGACGCGACCGCCCGGGCGCCGAGGGCGC
>DASVPM010000126.1:0-4080 GCA_036382815.1 Allosphingosinicella sp. | reverse complement strand
AGGTGGAGGTGGCGCATTTGCTCGCGGCCCAGGGGACCCCGCGGGATCATGCGCTCGACCGCTTTCTCAAGCACGCGCTCGGGGAAGCGGCCCTCGAGGACCTTGCCCGCCGTCACGCTCTTGATTCCGCCGGCATAGCCGGTGTGGCGGTAGTAAACCTTGTCGCCCAGCTTCTTGCCGGTGAAGCGCACCTTGTCGGCGTTGACGACGACGACATGGTCGCCGCAATCGACATGCGGGGTGAAGCTCGGCTTGTGCTTGCCGCGCAGGATGTTGGCGATGATCGAGGCGAGCCGGCCGACGACCAGCCCGTCCGCATCGATCAGATGCCATTTCTTCTCCACCTCGGCCGGCTTGGCCGACTTGGTGGTCTTCATCAGCGCCTTCATGGCCTGAATCTCCCTTGGAGGGGTGAACCTCTACTGAAATGAACCGCGCCGCTTCCCGGGGAGCGGCGCTTGGCCGGGCAAATGACAGCGGAGGGCCCGGAAGTCAAGGAAAAGCGGGCGTTTGCCGTAAGGTATTATATTACCTTGGCTGGCTTTTGCCGGCTCTGATCATGATCGTCCGGAAGAAATCCGCCCCGCGTCCGTCGCTGCTCTGCAGCCGTCTCATGTAGAAGCGGCTGAGGCCGGTGGCGCGCGACACCTGCTGAAGGCTCTTGTCGCTGATCCGGACCGGCAAGGCCGCCGGGTCCGGCCGTTTGTCGGGCGGCGCCAGGCTGGCGAGATCGGCCATGACGGCGCGGGTCGCCTCCTCGTCGTACCGTGCCGCCACCGCGAAGCTGGCCCATTCGCCGTCCGCGCGGTCGAGCGTCACCGTAAGGTCGCGGCGCATCCTCGCAGACGCGGGCGCCGGGATGGCGAGCCGCGTCCGCTCGCCTTTGACTTCCGTGCGTTCGCCGACCGCCATGCGCCGCCCCGCCATCTCCAGCACCGGAGCGATATCGGCGGTGGCGAGCGCCAGCCGTTCGGCGTCCGGCAGCGAGCGCATGTGGCGGACCATCTTTTCCATCAGCCCTCGGCTCGCCGGGGTCGCCTTGGGGTCCTCGCCCATCGCCCTGGCGACTTGGATGACGTTGCGCCAATAGGCGTCTTCGCCGTCCATTCCCACGATCTGCGCGTCGGCGGTCAGGCGATAGGTGATCGGCGTTTCCAGTACCCGGACCGCGGGATCGGCGCGCTGTTCGTGCGAAAGTCCCCGGACCGTCGTCGTGACCGTCATCCGGTAGCCGGCGCCGGCGCGCTCGAAGAGCAGGCCGAAGTCGAAAGCGGCTCCCTTGCGCTCGCCCGCGCGCTCGTCGATCCGGGAATAGGAATAATCGAGCGTGGTGCCGAGCGGCGGCGAGAAAGGGATGCTCACCGGGGTGCCCCTGGGCAGCCCCGGCGGCGGTGCGGGAGGCGCGTAGATGACGGGCGGAGGCGCCACCGGCGCTCCGGCCGCCGGCGTCCCGATTGTCAGCGCCGCGGCCGCGGCGGCTGAAAACAGCTTTGCGATCAAACTTGCGCTCTCCGTCCGGCGTGTAGCAGGCCGAGCGGTCATTCCTGGCCCCCGAGCGTCTCGGCCTCCACCCAGGCCCGGTAAGCGGGGTTCGACCGGTCGACCGGCCAGACGGCGGCCGCCGGCACGTCATAGCTGTGCAGCTCGCACAGCCGGCCGATCAGAGTCTCGGCCAGTCCGGCCCGGGTCTTGAACAGGGCGGCGACCTCCTCCGCTTCCTCGACCTCGCCTTGCCAGCGGTAGATGGACCGGCAGGCGCCGAGGATGTTGGCGCAGGCGGCGAGCCGCTCCTCGACCAGGATCCGGGCGACGCGGAGCGCCTCTTCCTCGGAAGGGAAGGTGGTGTAGACGGTGACGATCCCGCTCATGCCGGAACGTCCGCTCCCCGGCGAAGGCCGGGGTCCAGTGGCGCCGGCGGTGCGGCTGGGTCCCGGCCTTTGCCGGGAAACAGGTTTGCGCTCTGCTCCATCCGCTCGCCGAGGCGGTGCGACGCGACCAGCGCCGAGGTGAGGAGCAGGACCGCCATGCCCTGGTGCGAAGCGGCGATCCACAGCTCGACGCCCGAGAGCAAAGTGAAGATTCCGAGCAGGATCTGCACCGTCACCGCGCCGACGAGCGCTCCTGCGGCCTGCCAATGCCCGGCCCGCCACGCGTTGCGGGCGAGGATGAGGGCCGCAGCGGCGACGGCGAAGGCGAGCCAGCGGTGGATGAACTGCACCATGACCGGATTGTCGGCGAAGTTGCGGAGGAAGGGCTCGAACCACGGCGCTTCGGCGGGAAACCATTGGTCGCCCATCTTCGGCCAGCTCGAATAGGCGTAGCCGGCGTCGAGGCCGGCGACATAGGCGCCGAACAGATATTGGAGGAAGAGCAGCGACAGAGTCCAGATCGCCGCGGTCGGCACTCGCGCCGGCCGCTCCGCGCCGTCCCGGGCGAGCCTGAGCAGGTCGAGGGCGACCCAGAGGGTGACGGCGAAGATGGCGAGCGCGGTCAGCAGGTGGACGGCGAGGCGGATATGGCTGACGTCGGGCCGGTCGACGAGCCCGGAGGCGACCATCCACCAGCCGATCGCGCCCTGCACGGCGCCCAGCGCGAGGATCATGCCGAGCTTCCAGCCGAAGCCGCGCGGTATCGCCCGCTTCCAGGCGAACCAGGCGAGCGGAAGTGCGAAGGCGAGGCCGATGATCCGCCCGAGCAGCCGGTGGACATATTCCCAGAAATAGATGTTCTTGAAGTCCTCGAGGCTCATCCCGGTGTTGACGAGCTGATATTGCGGGCTCTGCTTGTAGGCGGCGAACTCGGCCGCCCAGGCCGAGTCCCCGATCGGCGGGAGGATTCCCGAGATCGGCTCCCAGCGCACGATCGACAGTCCGGATTCCGTGAGCCGCGTGATGCCGCCGACGACAACCATCAGGAAGACGAGGGCCGCCACCGCGAGCAGCCACAGGGCGACGGCGCCGGGGCGGGAGGAGGAGGAGGGGGAGGGGGAGGCGGATGTGGCCATCGCGCGCGATATGGTCGCCGGACCGTTGAAAGCCAATGCAACTTTTTTCGCAATGTTATGTTGTATCTTTACGGTGGCGATATTATAAAGGCGCCGTCAGGAGAGCGGCGAGTCTATGTTCGCGAAGGTGGGAGCAAACGGGTCGATGGACCGGATGGCGATGGCGCTGTCCGGGCTGTGCCTCGTCCATTGCCTTGCGACGTCGGTGATCCTCGCCATGCTCGCGTCGGCGGGCGGTATCCTGGTGGCGCCGGTCGTCCACGAAGTCGGCTTGTCGCTCGCCATCCTGCTCGGCGTCATCGCCCTCGGCCGGGGCATATCCGAGCACGGCTTCATGATGCCCTCGGCCGTCGGCGGCCTCGGCCTCGGCGTGATGGGCGGGGCGCTGACGATGCCGCATAGCGGGCTCGAGACGGTCTATACGGTGGTCGGAGTCGCGATCCTCGCTTTGGGCCACGACCTCAACCGACGCGCGGTGATCTGAACTCACTTCATCGCCACATTCGTCGCGATTCGTGGCGATTCGCGGCGAATCGTGGCGATTCCTCGCAATTCCTCCACTTTCCTCCACATCTTCGGCGAAGTGGGGCGACCTTGTCCCACCCCATCAAAAGCCCTACCTTGCGCCCATGGCGCATCACCACCACCACGAAGCGCACGAGGGCGCTTCCCTCATGCAGGCGGCGCAAAGCTCGATGGAGAAATCCGGCGAGCAATGGACCCAGATGCGGTCCGCCGTCTTCGAGGCCCTGGCCGCCTTCGACCGGCCGGCCTCCGCCTACGACATCGCCGACAAGGTCAGCCAGTCCCAGGGACGGCGGGTGGCGGCGAACAGCGTCTACCGGATCCTCGACCTCTTCGTCAGCGCCAACCTCGCCCGCCGGGTCGAGAGCGCCAACGCCTATATCGCCAACGACCATCCCGACTGCCTTCACGACTGCATCTTCCTGATCTGCGACACGTGCGGCAACACAACGCATCTCGACAACGACACCCTCTCCAAGGGCGTCCGCGCCGCCGCCACCTCGGCCGGCTTCGCCCCCGAACGCCCGGTGATCGAAGTGCGCGGCACGTGC
>DASVPM010000125.1:0-7388 GCA_036382815.1 Allosphingosinicella sp. | reverse complement strand
CCTGACCGGCGCCGGCCGAGGATTCTGCGCGGGGCAGGACCTCAATGACAGGGCGGTGGCGCCGGGCCAGGCGGTGGATCTCGGCGAGTCGGTCGAGAAGCGCTACAATCCCCTGGTCCGCGCCCTCACCGGCCTCCCCTTCCCGGTCATCGCCCGGGTGAACGGGGTCGCCGCCGGCGCCGGCGCCAATATCGCCTTGGCCTGCGACATCGTCATCGCCGCCAGATCCGCCAAGTTCATCCAGTCCTTCGCCTCGATCGGCCTCATCCCCGACAGCGGCGGGACCTGGGTCCTGCCGCGGCTGGTCGGTCAGGCCCGCGCGCTCGGCCTCGCCCTCACCGCCGAACCGCTCCCCGCCGAAAAGGCGGCGGAATGGGGCCTGATCTGGAAGGCCGTGGACGACGACCGGCTCGACGCGGAGGTCGACGCGCTGGCCGCCCGCTTCGCCGGGGGACCGACCAAAGGCCTCGGCCGGATCAAGAAGATGATCCGGGAGAGCTGGGGCCACGGTCTCGACGAGGAGCTCGATCTCCAGCGCGATTCGATGCGCGAGCTCGGTTTCGGCGACGACTATCGCGAGGGCGTCGCCGCCTTCATGGAGAAGCGGAAACCGAATTTCACCGGGAGGTGACGGCTGGACCAGGCCCTGGGAGCCGATGGCCCTCAACTTGGCCCCGTTTCAAAGGGCGATTGAGCACTTTGCAACCCACTTGCAACCGGCGAACGCCCGAGGCATTGCTTCCGCCAGAAGGGATATTCGGATGCGGCGTTCGGTCAAGCGGGAATGGGTCAAGCCGGAGGTGAAGAGCCTCGAAGCCGGGAAGGCGGAGACCGGGCAGGCCACCGAGGAAGACGGCAACTTCACCGGATCGTAAGCGCCCGGTTTTTCGCTCCCCGTCCCTACCGGAGAGGGCCTCAGGCGGGTGGCACCGCGAAGCCCGGAGCTTCGAGCCCGAAACGAATTGCTTGCGCCGCTGGCCGCACGCCTTGAGGCCGTAGGGGATCGCGCCTTCCGGGCTCTGCCTGACGGCTTGCCGCGAACGCCGGACCGGTCGTACAGGCGGGCGCCGATGACGCCGCAACGGCTGAAGCAAATCGGCGCGACGGGATCGAGACGCATGAAGACCCTCAAGCTCCTCAACTACGCCCAGGACCGCTGGTTCGGCGCCGAAGGCGGCCTCGCTCCGGTCGAAAGCGCCGTCACCGGCGAGGTGGTCGCCGAGACCGGAAGCAACGGCCTCGACTTCGCCGGGATGCTCGATCACGCCCGCAAGGTCGGCGGCCCGGCGCTGAGGCGCCTCACCTTCCACGAGCGGGCGCACAGGCTCAAGGCGCTCGCCAACGCGATCATGGCGCGCAAGGAGGAGCTGTACGAGCTCAGCTACGAGACCGGCGCCACCCGCACCGACGGCTGGATCGACATCGAAGGCGGCGCCGGCACCCTCTTCTCCTTCTCGTCGAAAGGCCGGCGCGAGCTGCCCAACGGGCGGATCCTGATCGACGGGCCGACCGAGCCCTTGTCGAAGGGCGGAAGCTTCGTCGGCCAGCACGTCTACGCCTCGCTCCAGGGCGTCGCCGTCCATATCAACGCCTTCAACTTCCCGGTCTGGGGAATGCTCGAGAAGCTTGGGCCGACCCTGCTCGCCGGAGTCCCCGCGATCGTCAAACCCGCGTCCGCCACCGGCTATCTCGCCGAGGCGGCCTTTCGGATCATGATCGAGGCGGACGTGCTCCCTCCCGGAGCGCTCCAGCTGGTCATGGGCGGAGTCGGCGACCTGTTCGACCACCTCACCCTTCAGGACGTGGTCAGCTTCACCGGCTCCGCCCAGACCGCGATGAAGCTCCAGACCCACCCCGTCATCGCCCGCGAGAGCGTCCGCTTCATTGCCGAGCGCGACAGCCTCAACGCTTCGATCCTCGGCCCGGACGCGGCGCCGGGGACAACCGAATTCGATCTCTTCATCAAGGAGGTCGCGCGCGAGATGACGGTCAAGGCGGGGCAGAAATGCACCGCAATCCGCCGCGCTCTGGCGCCTGCCGAGCATCTCGACGCGGTCCAGGACGCCCTGATCGAGCGGCTCGGCAAGGCGAAGATCGGCAATCCCCGCGAAGAGGGCGTCACCATGGGGGCCCTCGCCAGCCGCTCCCAGCTAAGGTCGGTGCGCGAGGCGGTGGCCGAGCTCGCCAGATCGGCCCGGATCGTTTCCGGCGACCCGGAGCGCTCGCCGGTCGAAGGACAGGGGTCGTTCATCTCGCCGATCCTGCTGCGCTCGGACGATCCCTGGGGGGCTGACGCCGTCCACGACGTCGAGGCCTTCGGGCCGGTGTCGACGATCATGCCCTACCGGGACCTCGGCGACGCCGTCGCCCTCGCCAATCGCGGCATGGGCAGCCTCGCTCTCTCGCTCTTCACCTTCGACCCGCACGTCGCCGGGGAATTCGTCCTGGGCGCCGGCGCCTATCACGGCCGGATGGTGATCCTCGACCGCACCTCCGCGAAGGAATCGACCGGCCACGGCTCTCCCCTGCCGGTGCTCGTCCATGGCGGCCCCGGCCGCGCCGGCGGCGGCGAGGAAATGGGCGGGATCCGCGGGGTTACCCACTATATGCAAAGGACGGCGCTGCAGGGCTCGCCGGCCGTGCTGGCGAGCGTGGTCGGCCAGTGGCTGCCCGGGGCGCCCAAGCCGCAGGGCGACCGCCACCCGTTCCGGAAGCGAATCTCGGAGCTGGAAATCGGCTACACGCTCAAGACGGCGAGCCGGACCGTCACGCTCGAGGATATCGAGCATTTCGCCGCCTTCACCGGCGACAATTTCTACGCTCACATGGACGAGGAAGCGGCGAAGGCGAACCCGATCTTCGACGGCCGGGTCGCCCACGGCTATCTCATCCTGAGCTTCGCCGCCGGGCTGTTCGTCGATCCGGATCCGGGGCCGGTGCTGGCCAATTACGGCCTCGAGGGCCTGCGCTTCCAGACCCCGCTCTATCCGGGCGATTCGATGCGCGTCGAGCTGACCGTGAAATCGAAGAGCGTCCGCAACGAGGAGATGGGCGAAGTGCGCTGGGCGGTGTACGTCTTCAACCAGAAGGACGAGGTGGTCGCCTCCTACGACCTCCTCACCATGAACTTGCCATGATGAACCGAACCATCCCCTTGCTCCTCTTCGCTTCGGCCTCGTGCGGCGCCTCGGCCCCGGCCGAACCGCCGATCGACGGCTATCGGATCGTCAGGGAATATCCGCACGATCCGGCCGCCTTCACCCAGGGCCTGATCTTCCTCGACGGCCGGCTCTACGAGAGTACCGGCCTCAACCGCCAGTCGACGATCCGCGAGGTCCGGCTCGAGGACGGCAAGGTCCTTCGCTCGGTCGCGATCCCGCCGCAATATTTCGGCGAGGGCATGGTCAATTGGGGTCGCGACCTGCTCAGCCTGACCTGGACCGACGGCATCGGCTTCCGCTGGAACCGCTCCGACTTCAAGCCGAAGGGCAGCTTTCGCTATTCCGGCGAGGGCTGGGGCCTCACCCAGGACGGCAGGCAGATCATCCTCAGCGACGGCACCAGTCAGCTCCGCTTCCTCGACCCGGCGACGATGCGGGAGAAGAAGCGCGTCTCCGTCACCTACAAGGGCCAGCCGGTCGAGCGCCTCAACGAGCTCGAATGGGTGAAGGGGGAGATTTTCGCCAACATCTGGATGGGCCGCCGGATCGCCCGGATCGATCCGAAGAGCGGCAAGGTGAAGGGCTGGATCGACCTCACCGAGCTGGCGCTCGAAAACGCCAACGGCGATCCGGACGCCGTCCTCAACGGCATCGCCTACGATCCGAAGGGCGACCGCCTGTTCGTCACCGGCAAGAATTGGGCGAAGCTGTTCGAGATCGACATCGTCCCCCGGCCGGGCCCCGCCTGAGATCCGCTGCGGGCTGGCGCCGGGCCGTCCGCGCGCGCATAAGGGGGCCGGGGGGTACGGGATCATGCGCATCTTGCTGTTGCTCGGAGGGCTTGCGATCGCCGCCCCCGTTCTCGCGGTTCCGACCGGCGTCGCACCGTTCGAGACGGCGCTGCCGGGGACCACGTCGGCCGCCGAGCCCGATCTGGCCGGGACCGTGGTCAGCGACAAGCTGGTCCCCTTCGCCATCGCGAGCGCGACCGCGCCGGTGGCCGGCACGCTTCAGGTCAGGATCGTCCGCAACGCGGCCGGAGCGCTGGCATTCTACTGGAAGGTCAACAACGCGGCCGCGTCCAAGGGCCAGGTGGAGACCGTCTCCTTCACCGGCTTGCCCAAGCAGCCCTTTGACGCGAACTGGCGCAAGGACGGGCTCGGCACCGTTCCGCCCACCACCATCGAGGGAGCCCTGTCGGCGGCCGACCTGAAGACCTGGATCGTCGGCTTCCGGTTCAAGCTGCCGGTGAAGCCGGGCGAGAGCTCGCGCTTCTTCTTCCTTCGCGGCAGCGCGACGGCGAGCGCTCCCGCCGTCGCCCGGATCACCGGCGGCGGCGGGGCCAGCGGCGAGATCGCGGTGTCCGGCCCGGCGGCGTAGCGCCGAACGGAGGTCGCTCCGCGCCGGAGTCGTCCGCGGCCCGGAACGGCGGAACGGCCCGGCGGGTTGTCAGCGCGAACCCCCGTGAAAGGAAAGCCGCCATGAAGATCGCCGAGTGCATGACCCAGGATATCGAGATCGTCAGCCCCGACCAGCCCATCCGTGAGGCCGCGCAATTCATGCTCCGCGCCGACGCGGGCATCATGCCGGTCAGCGAGGGCGACAAGCTGGTCGGCATGGTCACCGACCGCGACATCGCGGTTCGGGCGGTCGCCGAAGGACGCGGGCCCGACACTCCGGTCCGCGACATCATGTCGGGCGACGTGCTCTTCTGCTTCGAGGACGACGAGGTCGAGGCGGTCGCGATGAAGATGAGCGACGCCCAGGTCCGGCGGATGCCCGTCCTCAGCCGCGAGGACGAGACCCTCGTCGGCATCGTCTCGCTCGGCGACATCAGCCGCTCCGAGCAAAGCGAAGCCGCCGCCGTCGCCCTCGACGGGATCACCGACCCCGGCGGCGAGCACAACCAGAGCTCGGAGGGATAGCCGTCATTGCGAGGAGCGTAGCGACGAAGCAATCCAGCGGGCGTCGGAGCCCGCACTGGATTGCTTCGCTTCGCTCGCAATGACGCTCACCCCGCCTTATACGCCCCAACCCCCTCGCCCAGATGCGGGTTGTTCTCCTCGCGCAGCCGGGCGGCCGAATCGTCGTAGAGGAAGGGCAGAAAGGCGTAGCGCGTGCCCCGGGTCACCGGGGTCGCTTCGTGGAGGAGCGAGCAGGAGAAGACGACCGCGCCCCCGGTCGGCGCGCGATAGGTTCTCCCGCCATATTCGGGGAAGCGAAGATCGCCCCCGTCATAGTCGCCGGCGTTGAGGTTGATCGTCACCGCGAAGCGGCGGTGGGCGGTGCCCTTGGTGGTGTTGTCGCGATGCGGCCGGAAATGGCCCTCGCCGGCCGGATAGGCGCCGACGATGTAGCGCTCCATCCGGGTCGCCTCGAACTGGAAGGCCCGCTTCACCATCGGCACCAGCTTGGCGACGATCCGGGCGCGAAGCTGCGCGCACACCTCCTCGTCGGCGATCTCGCGGTCGCGCCGCATCTTGTGGTTCGGGTCGGTGATCAGGACCGTCTTGCCGCCGACCTCGCGCATGAAGCCCGAAGGCGTCCCCCCGGTCTCGCGGTGATGGGCGATCAGGCGCTCGCACAAGGCCGGCTCGAAGACGTGGGGCGCCATCAGCACCGGCGCCCAGTCGGGCAGCGGCCCGTGCCCGATCGCCTCGGCGAGCGCGGCGACGGCGGCCTCGCCCGCCTCGAGCGGAAAGGTTCGAACCGCCCGGAGCATCGGATCGACGAGGAGCCAGTGCCGCCGCTCCGCCGGCCCCGCGCCGAACAGCCCGGCCAGCCCGCCGGGATCGAGGAAGAAGCGGATCCCCGGGAGGAGCTGCGCGACCCGGCCGCTTGCCGCGTCCTCCGGGTCCGAGGTCACTCCGAAGAAGCAGGCCGAGACGTCGTCGAACAAAGCGCGGCTGCGAACCATGCAGGCCAGCGCCTCGGGCGCGCCCGGGTCGGTCGCCCGGCCGAGGAAGAGCATGAGCATGTGACGCCCGGCGGCGGTGTCGAAGACGTAGGAATCGCTCCCGCCGATCGCCTTGGCGCGGAACCAGGGCAAGGGCTCGCCGGGAAGAAGCGGGCGCGGGCGCGGCGGGGTCGAGGAGTCCATGGCGGCTTTATGCCCTGCCGGAGCGCCGGACGAAAGCCGGCGAAGCCTAGATCTCCTCCTTGACCTGGGCATGGACGAGCAGCGCGAACAGGCCGGTTCCGCCGATGATGTTGCCGGCCAGCGCGGGCAGCAGGAAGCCGCCCAGGACCCAGCCCGCCGAAGCCTCGCCCGCCCACAGCAGCAGGAAGGCCTCCGCCGCCCCCGCGATGACGTGGGTGAATTCCCCGATCGCGATTCCGTAGGTGAGGACGAGGATGATCCAGAAGCTCGAATCGTCCGCCGCGGACCGGATCCAGGCCACCGAGGCGATCAGGAAGCCGGCCGGAATGCCCTGGGCCAGCATCTGCGCCGGCGACTTCTCGAGCAGCTTGCCCGACACGTCGAGCATCGCCGCGGTCAGCTCGTCGGATTGCAGCCTCAGATAGAGCGCCGCCGTCGCGATCAGCGCGGTGCCGATCAGATTGCCGGTCAGGACCGCCGCCCAGAGGCGCGCTGCCCGGCCGAAATTGCGGGCGCTGCGCTCGCGCATCACGGGCAGGACGGCGACCATCGTATGCTCGGTGAACAGCTGCATCCGGCCGAGGATGACGATGAGGAATCCCAGGCAATAGCCGAAGCCGGCGACCAGCTCGCGCCACGGCGCGTCGGGCAGCCGGTGATGGAGCGCGGCCTGCATCGCCACCGACGACATCATCGCGATCCCCGCGGCCAGGCCGGACCAGAAGAGCGAGCCGACCGGCCGCCCGAGCTCGTCCTCGGCCTGCTTGGAGACCGCGGCGTGGACGATCTTCGCCTCGGGCGGGCTCCGCTCCTCGACCTCCCGCTCCTGAGCCTCGGTCAGCGGCGGCGGATCGTCGCTTGACGACTGCGAATCATCGGCCATGGCCGCCCAACCGCCCGCCTCGACCAGGGTTCCTCCCCTCAAATCCTCCCCGGCATTTGCCGGGGAGGGGGACCAGGCGAAGCCTGGTGGAGGGGCTCCCCTTTTTCTTGATCCGAAAGAACCCCTCCACCGCGCTTCGCGCGGTCCCCCTCCCCCGGAAATCCGGGGGAGGATTTTGACCGGCTACCTCAACGCGGAATAGACCAAAGTCTTCAGCTGCCGCCTGATCGGGTAGGTCGACGAC
>DASVPM010000124.1:0-5896 GCA_036382815.1 Allosphingosinicella sp. | reverse complement strand
CCGTCTCGAGCCGGCCGAGCGCTTCGCGATAGAGGTCGAGCCGCTCGGACTGGAAGACGATCTCTCCGTCCCATTCGATCCCGAGCCAGGCGAGATCCTCGATGATCGCATCGACATGCTCGTCCCGGGAGCGGCCGGGGTCGATATCCTCGATCCTGAGCAGGAAGGCGCCGTCGCGGCCGCGGGCGAAATCGTGGGCGAGCAGCGCGGAGAAAGCGTGGCCCAAATGCAACCGGCCGGTCGGGCTGGGCGCGAAACGCGTGACGACCCTCATCGGACCTCTTGACCGGGGGACTCGCGCCATGCTGTCATGACGTCGGCACCTTCCCAGGGGAGGGGGCTTGGACTGGGGAGAGGCTCCTCCGTTCTGGGTGCGACAGGCCGGGCGCTTCTCCTCGCAGGATCGAGGGTTTCGCGCGGCGCATGTACCATCCCGACCTTCTCCGCCATCCGGACGCCTGCCCCGCGCTCGTGCTCAACGCCGATTACACGCCGCTGAGCTATTATCCGCTCAGCCTGTGGCCGTGGCAGACGGCGGTCAAGGCGGTGTTCCTCGAACGGGTCGACATCGTCGCTCAATATGTGCGCGAGGTGCACAGTCCGACCCGGACCCTGCAGCTGCCGTCGGTGATCGCGCTGAGGCAATATGTGAAGCCGAGCGAGCATCCGGCCTTCACCCGCTTCAACCTCTTCCTGCGCGACCGCTTCGAATGCCAATATTGCGGCGACCCCTCCGAGCTGACCTTCGACCATGTCGTCCCCCGCGCCCAGGGCGGGCGGACGACCTGGGAGAATGTCGCCACCGCCTGCGCGCCGTGCAATCTCAGGAAGGGCGGCCGGACCCCGCTCCAGGCCCATATGAACCTCAACCGCCGGCCCTATCGGCCGACCAGCTGGCAGCTGCAGGAAAACGGCCGCAGCTTCCCGCCCAATTACCTGCACGAGAGCTGGCGTGACTATCTCTACTGGGACATCGAGCTGGAGGCCTAGCCCGGCCGGGCGCACCCTCGTCATCCCGGCGGAAGCCGGGTCCTCGGGGAGACCCGCCGAGACTCTTCCGGCCTGAGGTCCCGGCTTTCGCCGGGATGACGGGAAATCCACCGTCCCCGCTTCCGCCGCCATGACGGGGAAACCGGCCACGCTCGGGGAAACCGGCCACCCTTGGATCGTTACGCCTGCGATGCGCGATTTCTCACAGCTGCTGGACGGGCTCGTCTACACCCGGTCGCGCAACGGCAAGCTGAAGCTGATCGGCGATTATCTGAGGCGAACGCCGGATCCGGACCGCGGCTATGCGCTCGCGGCCCTGACCGGCGAGCTCGATCTGCCGGGGGTGAAGCCGGCGGCGATTCGCGCCATCGTCGAGGAGCGGATCGATCCGACCCTGTTCCGGATGAGCTGGGACTATGTCGGCGACATGGCCGAAACGGTCTCGCTGCTCTGGCCCAAGCGGCTCGACGAGCCCGCGGAGGTCGACGACGGGTCGCTTCGAATCGCCAGCGTCGTCGAGCGTCTGCAGACGCTGGGCCGGGCCGAGGCGCCCGGAGCGATGGCCCGGATGCTCGACCATCTCGACGCCAGCGGCCGCTACGCCCTGCTCAAGCTGGCCACCGGCGAGCTTCGGCTCGGGGTCTCCGCGCGCCTCGCCAAGACCGCGCTGGCCCAGGCCTTCGGTCTCGACGTCGATTCGGTCGAGGAGGTCTGGCACGGGATCGACCCGCCCTATCTCCCGCTGTTCGACTGGGCCGAGGGCCGGGGCGCCCAGCCGACCGCCGAGAACGTGCCGGTCTTCCGGCCGTTCATGCTCGCCCACCCGCTCGACGATCTGCGGGTCTCGCTGGACGATTATGCCGCCGAGTGGAAATGGGACGGGATCCGGGTGCAGATCGTCCGCGCCGGCGGCGAGACCCGGCTGTACAGCCGCGCGGGCGACGATATCAGCCGGAGCTTCCCGGAGATCGCGGAGAGCTTCGCGGCCGACGGCGCCGTCGACGGCGAGCTGCTGGTAAAGGGCGAATTCCAGGGCGCCGACGCCCATGGCGGCGCCGCGGCCAGCTTCAACGCGCTCCAGCAGAGGCTGGGCCGAAAGGCGGTCTCCGCGAAGATGCTGAAGGATTATCCGGCCTTCGTCAGGCTCTACGACATCCTCTTCGACGGCCCCGAGGATTTGCGCGCTTTTCCGTGGGAGGATCGCCGGGCCCGCCTGGCCGCCTTCGTGACGCGGCTGGACCCCCACCGTTTCGACCTTTCCGCGCTGATCGAGGCTTCGACCTTCGAGGCGCTCGAGGAGATCCGCGCGGGCGCCCGCGACGCGGCGATCGAGGGGGTGATGCTGAAGCGGCGCGACAGCCTTTATACGGGAGGCCGCCGGGTCGGCCTCTGGTACAAATGGAAGCGCGATCCGCTCACCGCCGACTGCGTCCTGATGTACGCCCAGCGCGGCAGCGGCAAACGTTCGTCTTATTATTCGGATTTCACCTTCGGGTGCTGGACCGCGGCGGGCGAGCTGCTCCCGGTGGGCAAGGCCTATTTCGGCTTCACCGATGAGGAATTGCTCTGGCTCGACCGCTTCGTCCGCAACAAGACGGTGCAGCGTTTCGGGCCGGTGCGCGAGGTCGAGAAGAGCCTCGTCCTCGAGGTCGCCTTCGATTCGATCCATTCCAGCAAGCGTCACAAATCCGGCCTCGCCATGCGCTTCCCGCGGATCTCGAGGATCCGCACCGACAAGCCCGCGGCCGAAGCGGACACGATCGACGGCCTGATGCGCCTGGCGACTTGAATTCCTCCCCGGCATTTGCCGGGGGGGGGGGACCGCGCGAAGCGCGGTGGAGGGGCTTTCTTCAAGCCTGCAAGAACCCCTCCACCAGGCTTCGCCTGGTCCCCCTCCCCCGGAAATCCGGGGGAGGATTTGGTCGATTAACTTTTCCACCGGCGTCTTCCCGATTCGAGACGCCCGATTTCAGGGGGCTGACAGGCGCGCGCGGGCGTCGCACGGGGCAGGCTCGGTGGAACGCCGCCAAGCCGTTCCACCCCTTTTGAAGGATAGGGCCATGGGCAGTTTCAGTCTCGAGATTCAGGATGAGAGCTTCGCGCACGACCCGCAGCATCGCGGCTATCTCGTCGCCTACCGGGAGAATGAGGTGAACCATTGCCCGGGCTGCGGCCGAACCCACTGGTATGTCGGACGGGTCTCCGCCGAATGCGGCTTCTGCGCCACCGCGCTGCCCCTGGTCGCCGCGACCAGCCGCGGCGCGGGCACCCACAGCCGCGGGCATCGGCCTCTCACCCTCAGCGAGGCGGCTTAGCCCTGCTCGTCGCCCCAGCGAAGGCTGCCGCCGGGATCCCGGCCTTCGCCGGGATGACGGTTCCGGGCCCCTACCGGGCCCGTCCCGTCAGAACGGCAGCCACCTGTTCTTCTGGCTGAAGCGCATGTAGCCCGCATTGACTCCGAGCCGGGCGCCGACGCCGAGGCGGATCGGGATCAGGACGACGTCGCCGCGCCTCAGATAGCTCGCGGTGAAGCCCCCGACCACATAGGCGTTGCCCTCCGCGGCCGGGTAGCGGCGGAACAGCCGCTCGCTGTCGTGGAGATTGTAGACGAGGACGAACACCTTGTCGGCATTGGCTCCGAAATCGAAGCCGACCGACGGGCCCGTCCAGTGGACCTTGCGGTCGCCCTCGATCTGATGATGGAGCATTCCCGAGCCGTAGCGGACGCCGGCGACGAAGGCCCCGCCCGCCTCGCGGCCGGTGATGTAGCCGGTGGGATCGCCGCGCTCGCGCAATATGTCCTCGATCAGGTCGCCAAGACCTTCCGCGCCCTTGCCGAAGACGCCCTCGCCGGCGGCGAGCACCTTCCTGAGCGGGATGGTCTCGCCCTTGGCCGCCTGGCTGGCGCGCTGGCTCGCCGTGCCGGCCGGGGCCGCGGCTTTGTCCTCAGCCGAATGACCCGCGGGGGCCGGATCGTCGGCGAGTTCGCCGGGTGCCGGGCCCTGCGAGCCCGGCTCGACCGGCTGATACTCGCTCTCGTCCGCCTCGAAGCCCGGTTCGGGCGAGACCTGCGCCGGACCGGCGGCGCTGTTGGGATCGACGGTGGCGACCTGCGCGGGCGCGGCGTCCGCCGCCAGGGTCAAGGCGGCCGCGGCCGCGAGCCTCAGAAAAACGGGCCTCAGCATGTCGGCGAACTCCCCCTTGCTCCTCGCGCGGAAGTAAATGCTTTCAGGGCTTTCGCCGCAATGAACGGGCGACGAGCCGAGTCGATATCGCGCCGGAATGTTTGGCGGTCGCCGCTTCCCGCGCGGCGGCGGCGCTCCGGTCGTAGGACTCCGGGGCACGGCTTGCGGAAATTGCGGTCGGGCCGGCCCGCCCTCAGGCCGCGGTCATGCGGACCAGGTTGCGGACGATCCTGCTGCGCAGCAGCCATGCCGTCCCGACGAAGGCCGCCCCGCCCAGTGCAATGGCGGGGAAGGGCGCGAACGGAAGCGCGGATCGGTCGACCGCGGCCAGGACGAGGCCCATCGCCGCCGAGGCGCCCGCGATGCGCAGGCACTCTCCCCAGAGGATGGGGACCTGGAGGAGCGGTCGGGAGACCAGCAGGACGACGACCGTGACCGCTGCCATGCCGAAGGTCACCGCCTCGGCGTAGCGAAGCAGCGAAACCCCCTCCCGGCCCGGGAAGAAAGAGGCTGCGAGCAGGACGGCGGCGAGCAGGATCAGAGTCACGACCGGGAGTCCCGCGGCGATCTTCAGCCTGCCCCGGGTGAGCGCGATCGTCGTCTGAGTGGACAAAACGCAGAAGCAGGCGGCGTGGATGATCGAGTGGGCGGCGATTTCGGAGATGTGGCCGGCCACCTTCGGTCCGAGGAACAGGGGTGCTATGGACGGCCCGATGAAGATGCCCGCCAGAGCGTAGGGAAGGGCGGCGGCCAGCACGCCGGCGATGAAATCCGACGCCTTGGAGTGGCCGTCCTCGTCCTTGGCCGACCGGTACAGGTCCGGTACGTTGGACAGGCTCAATCCGGTCGCGAACAGCGCGATCGGAGCATAGAATATATCGGCCGACAGGCTGAAATAGCCTGCGTCCGCTTCGCCAAGCCGGAGCAAGACGAAATTGCGGCAGAGCGCGGTCCCCATCAGGTACAGGTTGAACGCGAAAGCGCTTATCAGTCCGAATTTCAGCTGGGGCGGCAGCGCGTTCCAGGAAATCCGGCCGGGCCGGACATTCTTCCACAGCGTCCAGAAGGACGGGCCGCCCATGACGGTCAACGCCGTTCCCGCAATCTGTCCCCATACCGCGCCCCAGAGCCCGAACCCCAACAGGACGAGGGACACGGACAGCCCGAAGGTCAGCAAGCTGCGGACGAAGGTGATCGTGCCGTAATTGCGCGACCGTCCGCGAGCGTTGTTGATGACCAGCACCAGCTCGTAGAACAGGATCGCGACCGCAAGGATGAGCGTCGTCGATATGGAGTAGAACCTCGCCCCGTCGATGAGGAAAAGCGCCAGCGCCGCGGAGAGGGGCAGCATGGACAGCGCCGCCGCATATCCCAGCGAATTCGCGACGCGCGCATCCTGGTCGGCGCCCTGCAGCGAAGAGATGTCGCGCAGCGACGAGCTGGAAATCCACGAGGAACACAGGATGTGGATCAAGAGCGCGTTGGTCAGAATCAGCACGAATATGCCGAAGTCGCCCGGCGCCAATAGATAAGACAGCGCGACAACCGTCAGCACGCCGAACATGCGGTTGACCAATATCGATAATAAATAATATATATTCATGATGAAGCCCGGGCCCCCCGCCTCGCGGTCATTGCGGAAGGTGGTCCAGCGCCTCCTTGACCCGCTGGCTCTGGCCGCGCGGCAGGACGAGCACGGCGTCCTCGGCGACCACCACGAT
>DASVPM010000123.1:0-7141 GCA_036382815.1 Allosphingosinicella sp. | reverse complement strand
CCGCTCCAGGCCTATCATGACGGGCTCAACGCCGCCGGCGACATCATCGCCGCCGACGACGGCTTCATGACCGCGGCGACGAAATGCGCCTCCGAGCAGATGGAAGCGCTCGAGGCGGCGGGCCTCAAGTCGCACTAGCGTAATTCCTCCCCCGGATTCCCCGGGGGAGGGGACCGCGCAAAGCGGGGTGGAGGGGTTCTTCGGTATCGGCAAGAACCCCTCCACCACCCTTCGGGTGGTCCCCCTCCCCGCGAAATCGCGGGGAGGATTTTAAAGGCGGCGCGGCGCCTTGGGCACGCCCGGCTCGCACGCCGTGCCGCCGCTTACGCGGCATTGGGTTCGCACAAAGGCACGAAGGCACCAAGAGGCCCGGCGGGATCGGCGCGGCGCGGGCGAAAAAAAGGCTTCAGAGGGGTCTCGGGACCCGGGGCGTGCCGGGCCGGCACTCCAAGGCGGGGCGTTCCCAGTGGGCCAGATCGGCGGCCGCGCGGTAGGTGGCGGCGAGGAAGGCGAGCAGCGCCGAATCGGGGTCGGGGGCCGACCGGACGGCTTCGTAGGGGAGGACGAACTCGCCGAGCGCCTCGTCGAAGCGGGCCTGCGCGGGCTCGACCGCCGCGGCCGCGAAGCCTTCCGGCGAGGGATAAGCGTAGGAATAGAAGAAGGGGTCGCCGCCGCCGCCCGCGCCGCCGGGCCAGAAGCCGGCGCTCGAGACTTCGTGGCTGTAGGCCTCGCGGGTGACCGCGTCGGGCAGGTTGGGGATGCCGCCGGGATGGAGCGGGGCCGGGCGGCCGGAGAAGCGGGTGACGGCGAGGTCGAAGCTGCCCCAGAAGAAGTGGACCGGGCTGACCTTGCCGAGGAAGCCGGAGCGGAAGAGGCGGAAGACGCGGTCGGCGTCGAGAAGCGCGCCGAGCAGGCGCGAGGCGCTGTCGGGGTCATAGGCGCGGGGGGCGTCGTCCCGGGCGAAAGGGATTGCGGGATCGAGCTCGTTGGGCGCCGGGTGGATTCGCACTTCGTGGCCCGACTCCCGGAGCAGGGCCATCACCTGCGAATGGAAATCCGCCACCGGCATCGGCCGGAGCGGCAGCCGGCGGCTTCCGGCGGCATCGGAGAAGGTGAATTCGTGGCCGGCGAGGTCCAGCCCCAGCTCGAACGGCCCGCCGGGCCCGTAGAGCGGCTCCGTCCTCAGACCGCGCGGGTGGACCCGCAAGGTGACGTGCCAGCCATGGTTGCGCCAGGGCAGGAGCGCGACCGCGGCCTTGCCGAGGATCTGGCTGTAGAGGTGGAGGGCGGCGATGGTCGGGCCGTCGCGGGCTTCGGAGAGAGGGGGCCAGGACATGGGCTGGCTTTGTCGCCTTTGCGGAGGCGGGGGAAGCCCCCAGCCGTCACACTGAACTTGTTTCAGTGTTCAACTGTAGGTCTCCTAGGCCGCTAAAAGCTGAACTTGAAACTTCCTGTTGGCGATATCGTCAGCGTCCCGATGGATAGAACGTCCATCCCTAGAAGCACGTCGAAGTCCGCATCGATTCCGCAGTCAAACTCCGGCCCTTCGATCTCCTTGTCTAGGATATGAAACTTGGGGTTCCGATAGCCGAGTTCGTTCTCTTGAAGTTCCATGAACCCGATCTTGAAGATGTAAAATGGATGATAGCTGGGCCCGGCGAAGCCTTGGATTCCCACCATACCAGACGGTTCCAGTTTCAGCTTCTGGACCGCATTTTGTGTGATGCTTGTGACCTGCGCGCCCGTGTCGATCAGCGCGCGGAGGACCTGGAGGTTCGGTGCCTTGGAGAGCCGCTGAGGATCGAGCGCGTCCTCGAACCGCTCCACCGGCAGCAGAATTACGTCGACGAAGACCTGCGAGGAGTTATGCGGCCCGACAATATCTGGCATAAGAGAAGAAGCCCAAGCTGACCGCGCCTTCTTTCACCTTCTGCACAGAAAAAAGCCCGTCGTCAAAACGGGCAGCACCTGCCGCATGAGCCGCACTCGCAGAATCAAAGACCTCGACAAGTCGACGGTCCCTCAGCAAAACGAACTTGCCTGGTGCGTCGCGGAGCAATTCGGGCAACATCTGCTCGAACGCCTCATAATTGGCTGCGATCGCATCGCGCTTCGCTGACAACACCATCGTCCGTCTCCCTCCCAGACAGAATCAATCTACGGGAGAAAGGACTCGTTGTCACGACGAGTCGAGCGGGAATTGCGACGAAGCGACTCAGGCGTACGACAGACTCCCAACGCTCAACAGCCGCATCCACAGGATACCAACGAAGTTTTCCACAACCAGGCGCGGCGATGGTCGGACCGTCGTGGAATTCGCTGAGCTGGGGCCAGGCATCGGCAGTGTGTTGATTCCGCCCGGTTTGGGAAGCCCTGACGTCATCATTAAGCTGGGATGCCGGTGCTCATCTTTGTGCGAACCAGATTTGCTTTGCGATGCCGCTCGGCGTGGCCGGAAAGGCGTGAAATGGGCGGCCGGGTACCCATTATCGACGCGCTGCTCCACCCTGGATTTTGAAACAAGTTCAGGATGACGGTGGGGGTGGGTTCAAAGGGCGGGAAATTTTCTCTAGAGCCGCCGGACCATGGCCGAAATCGAGCAACTTTCCGGCGAGCTTCTCGCCCGCATATCCGCCGCGCCGGACCTCGCCGCGATCGAGGCCGAGCGGGTCTCGGCGCTCGGCAAGCAGGGGCGGATCACCCAGCTGCTCAAGACGCTTGGCGGAATGACGCCAGAGCAGAGGCAATCGGAAGGACCTCGGATCCACGCCCTGAGGGAGCGGGTCACGCAAGCCCTCGCAACGCGCAAGGCGGCGCTGGAGGCGGAGGCGCTGGAGCGGCGGCTGGCCACCGAGGGGCTCGACATGACGCTTCCGGCGGCGGCGGCGGCGGAGGGCAGCGTGCACCCGGTCAGCCAGGTGATGGACGAGCTCGCCGAGATCTTCGCCGACATGGGCTTCTCGGTCGCGACCGGGCCCGAGATCGAGGACGACTGGCACAATTTCACGGCGTTGAACTTCCCGCCCGACCATCCGGCGCGGGCGATGCACGATACGTTCTACCTTCGTAGCGCTCCCCGTCATCCCGGCGAAAGCCGGGACCCCGGCGAGGAAGGGCGCGGCGGGTCTCCCCGAGATCCCGGCCTTCGCCGGGATGACGGGGCGGGCGGCGGCGGGCCGATGCTTCTTCGGACCCATACGTCGCCGGTCCAGATCAGGACGATGATGGGACGGAACGAGCCGCTCCGGGTGATCGCGCCGGGGCGGACCTACCGTTCCGACAACGACGCGACCCACACGCCGATGTTCCACCAGGTGGAGGGGCTGGTCATCGACCGCGGCATCCACCTCGGCCATCTCAAATGGACGCTGGAGACCTTCCTCAAGGCCTTTTTCGAGCGCGACGACATCGTGCTGAGGCTGCGCCCCTCCTATTTCCCGTTCACCGAGCCTTCGGCGGAGGTCGACGTCGGCTTCACCCGGGTGAAGGGGCGCCGCGTGCTGGGCGGAAGCGAAGGGTGGATGGAGTTGCTCGGCTCGGGGATGGTGCACCCGCGGGTGATCGCCAATTGCGGGCTCGATCCGGAGGAGTGGCAGGGCTTCGCCTTCGGGGCCGGGATCGACCGGCTGGCGATGCTCAAATACGGGATGGACGATCTGAGGGCGTTCTTCGACGGCGATCTGAGGTGGCTGAAACATTACGGCTTCGCGGCGCTGGACGTGCCGACGCTCAGCGGGGGGGTGGGGGCATGAGCCATCGCTCCCCGGCGAAGGCCGGGGCCCAGTCTCGCCGGCCTCGTCACCTGGGCCCCGGCGTTCGCCGGGGAACTGAGGTGGCCTTATGAAATTCACCCTGAGCTGGCTGAAGGAGCATCTGGAGACGGATGCCGACCTGACGACGATCGTCGAGACGCTGACGGCGATCGGGCTCGAGGTCGAGGGCGTCGAGAATGCGGCCGAGAAGCTCGCGCCTTTCACGGTGGCGAAGATCCTGACCGCGGAGCGGCATCCGCAGGCGGACAAGCTGCAGGTGCTGACCGTCGACGCCGGCACCGGCGAGGCGATCCAGGTCGTGTGCGGGGCGCCCAACGCGCGGGTGGGTATGCTCGGCGTGTTCGGAGCGCCGGGAGCCTATGTGCCGGGAAGCGACCTGACCCTGAAGGTCGCGGCGATCCGCGGGGTCGAGAGCCGGGGGATGATGTGCTCGGTGCGCGAGCTCGAGCTCGGCGACGAGCATGACGGGATCATCGAGCTTCCCGCCGAAGCGCCGGTCGGCGCCGCCTACGCCCGATGGGCCGGGCTCGACGATCCGGTGATCGAGATCAACGTCACGCCCAACCGGCAGGATTGCATGGGCGTCCACGGCATCGCCCGCGACCTCGCCGCCGCCGGCCTAGGGACCCTGAAGCCGGTCGAGGTGGAGGCGGTCGCCGGGGCCTTCCCCTGCCCGGTCGAGATCAGGACCGACGATCCGGACGGCTGCCCGGCCTTTTACGGGCGGGTCGTCCGCGGGGTGCGCAACGGGCCTTCGCCGGCCTGGCTCCAGCAAAGGCTGAAGGCGGTCGGACAGAGGCCGATCAGCGCGCTCGTCGACATGACCAATTACATCATGCTGAGCTACGGCCGGCCGCTTCACGCCTACGATCTGGCGAAGCTGACGGGCGCGGTGGTCGCCCGGCGCGCCCGCGACGGCGAGGAGGTGCTCGCGCTCAACGGCAAGAGCTACCGGCTCGACGGGGAAATGACCGTCATCGCCGATGACGTCATGGTGCACGACATCGGCGGGATCATGGGGGGCGAGCATTCGGGCGTTTCCGAGGAGACGACCGACATCCTGATCGAATGCGCCTATTTCGACCCGAAGCGGATCTCGCGGACCGGCCAGAGGCTGGGCTTGTCGTCCGACGCGCGCACCCGGTTCGAGCGCGGAGTCGATCCGGAATTCGTCGAGACCGGGATCGCGCTCGCCACCCGGCTGGCGATCGAGCTGGCCGGCGGCGAGGCTTCCAAGATCGTGCGAGCCGGTGAGCCGCCGCGGCTGGACAAGATTGTCGAATACCGGCCGGAACGGGCGAAGTCGCTGGGCGGGGTCGACGTGCCCGAGGCGCGGCAAGTGGAGATTCTAAGGCGCCTCGGCTTCGAAGTTTCCGTGCTCCCCGGCGAAGGCCGGGGTCCAGCGGCACCGGCCGAAGGACTGGGTCCCGGCCTTCGCCGGGAAGCAAGCTGGCGGATAAAGGTCCCGAGCTGGCGGCGCGACATCGACGGATCGGCCGACATCGTCGAGGAGGTCGCCCGGATCGAGGGTTACGACAAGGTCGAGGCGATGCCGCTGCCGAGGGCCCCGGGCGTGGCCCGGCCGACGGCGACCCCGCAGCAGCTCGCCGAGCGGCGGGTTCGCCGGGCGGCCGCGGCCCGCGGCCTCAACGAGGCGGTGACGTGGAGCTTCGTCGCGGAAGGCGAGGCGGCGCCGTTCGGCGGCGCCGCCTGGATCCTCGACAATCCGATCAGCGAGGAGCTGAAGGCGATGCGGCCGTCGCTCCTGCCCGGCCTGCTCTCGGCGGCGCGGCGCAACATCGCCCGCGGCGCGGAGAGCGTCAGGCTGTTCGAGATCGGGCGTCGCTATCTCGCCGACGCGGAGCGGCCGACCCTGGGCCTGATCCTCGCCGGGGAGGCGGCGCCGCGGCATTGGCGCAGCGGCAAGGCGCGGGCCTTCGACGCCTATGACGCCAAGGCCGAGGCGCTGGCGCTGCTCGCCACCGCGGGGGCGCCCGCCGACAATCTGCAGTCGCTCGCCGGCGCCTCGGGGGTCTATCATCCGGGCCGCTCGGGGCGGCTCGGGCTCGGCCCCAAGAACGTGCTCGCCGAATATGGCGAGCTCCACCCCGCCACCCTTCGCGCTTTCGACCTGGAGGGGCCGCTGGTCGCCGCCGAGATCTTCCTCGACTCGATCCCGCAGAGACGGGGCGGGCGGATGCGCGAAGCCTATGCGCCGCCGGCGCTGCAGGCGGTGAAGCGCGACTTCGCCTTCCTGGTGGCGGCCGACGCGCCGGCCGACGCCCTGCTCCGGGCGGTGCGCGGCGCCGACCGGCAGGCGATCGCCGGGGTCTCGCTGTTCGACGTCTTCACCGGGGCCGGAGTGCCGGAGGGCTCGAAGTCGCTCGCTCTCGAAGTGGTCCTCCAGCCCGGCGAGAAGAGCTTCACCGAGGAGGAATTGAAGTCGATCTCGGCGCGGATCGTCGCCGCCGCCGCCAAGGCCGGTGCCCGGCTGCGCGACTGAGGCCGGGGTCCGGGCCGCCTTCGCCAGGCAGGCGGAGGGGGCCGGCAAGCTCGATTCGCCGTTCATGGCCAGGCTGTGCCGGCTGCTCGGGGAGAGGCTCGATCGCTCGACCGAGACCGGGCGGCGGGTGCTGGGCTGGCGCGGCAATGCCGACGTCTTCAGCGACGCACTGCCGCTTCGCCTCGCCGGGGGGCTTCACGCGCTCGTCCGGCGAGGGGACGCGCCGGGTCTGGCGCTTTGCTATCCGCCCGGGCCGATGCCCGGAGACGACGCCTTGTGGGCGGCGCTCGCGCCGGTGCTGGCGGGGCCCGAGCTTCTGCCCTGGCTCGACGGGGCGCCGCAGACCAACGAGGTCGGACGCTCGGCGGTGCTGATGAGCGGGCTTTTGGCGGTCGCCGAGCGCTTCGCCCAGCCGGTGGAGCTGCTCGAGCTCGGCGCCAGCGCCGGGCTCAACCTGCTGCTCGACCGCTACGGCTACGATCTCGGCGGAGTGAAGGCGGGGGATGCGGGCTCGGCGCTTCAGCTCAGGCCCGAGTGGAAAGGCGGGCCGCCGCCGGATGCGGCGGTGCGGGTGGCCGCGCGGCGCGGGGTCGACCTCCACCCGCTCGACGCGCGCAGCGACGGCGCGCGGCTGCTCGCTTATGTCTGGCCCGACCAGCCGCGGCGGCTGGCCCAGCTCGAGGCGGCGCTGGCGATAGCGGCGGGCGACCCGGCGGCGGTGGAGGCGGGAGAGGCGGCGGACTGGCTCGGGGCGCGGCTGGCGGGGGCGCGGGAGCCGGGCGTGACCCGGGTGGTGCTCCATTCCATCGCCTTCCAATATTTTCCGGACTCGACCAAGGCCCGCATCCGCGCGGCGATGGAGCGA
>DASVPM010000122.1:0-16281 GCA_036382815.1 Allosphingosinicella sp. | reverse complement strand
CCGCCTTGCCGCCTCGGCGAGGCCTTCGACATCGCGGTTGGCGGTGACCGCGAGGACTTCGTACCGCTCGCGATCGCGCTCGATCAGGTCGAGCGTGGAACGGCCGACGGAGCCGGTGGCGCCGAGAATGCTGACGCTTCGCCGCCCGGTCACGCGAGGCTGGCGATCAGGACGATCAGGGTGGCGAGGATGACCGGGAGAAGGCCGTCGACCCGGTCGAGGACTCCGCCGTGGCCGGGCAGGAGCGCGCCGCTGTCCTTGACCCCCAGCCGCCGCTTCACCCGGCTTTCGTACAGGTCGCCGAGCTGGGCGAGGAGGCCCATCGGCGCCCCCAGCCAAAGGAAATCGGGAAGCTCGGCGGAAATGCCGAACGCCCAGGCGGCGAGCGCTCCGACGACGGCGGCCCCCGCCATCCCGCCGAGGAGCCCCGCCCAGGTCTTGTTCGGGCTGATCCTGGGCGCAAGCTTGGGTCCGCCTATCGAACGGCCCGCGAAATAGGCGAAGATGTCCGTCGACCAGGTCACCAGCATCAGCCAGAAGACGAGGTCGAAGCGCGCCCATTCGATGACGAGCAGGGCGAAGGACGGGATCCCGACATACAGCATGCCCCAGCCGAGGCTGAGCTTCCGGCTCGCCAGCATGGCGACCAGCGCTGCCGCCGCGACCGCGGCAAAGCCCAGCCAGGCCTCCTCGAAGGTGGAGACCGCGACGGCCTCGACCCCCTCGATGACGTCGATCTCCCCCACGGGATAGAGATATTGGGCGGCCCCGAGCAGGGCGATAACGAGCAGGGCGGCGGCGAAGTAGCTCCAGCCCCGTTTCAGGCGGTGCATGTCGCCCCATTCGAGGATCATCACCGCGGCTGCCGCGGCAACCAGGAGCCGGAACAGCCAGCCGCCGACATAGATGGCGGTGCAGGCCACCGCGATCATCACGACGCCGGCGGCGAAGCGGGTGAGCAGGTCCGACTGCGGCGCGGCGGGGGCCTTGTCGCTCATCGTCCGCCGAACCTGCGCTCACGCCCTGCATAATCGGCCAGAGCGGCGCGCAGCGCCTCGCCGTCGAAATCGGGCCAGAGGGTGTCGACGAAGAGCAGTTCGGCATAGGCCGCCTGCCACAGCAGGAAGTTGGACAGGCGATGCTCGCCGGAGGTTCGGATGAGAAGATCGAGCGGCGGAAGCTCCGCCGTGTCGAGTGAAGCGTCGATCATTGCCTCGTCGACGTCGCTGGAGCCAATCTCTCCCGCCTCGACCCTTCGGGCGACGGCCCGCGCAGCCTCGGTCAGCTCGGCGCGCGAGCCGTAATTGAGGGCGATCGCCAGCGTCATCCGCCGGTTGCCCGCCGTGCGGTCCACGGCCCGATCCACCAGTTTCGCAACATCGCTCTGGAAGGCGTTGTGATCGCCCAATATTTTTAACCGGATGCCCTCACGGTGAAGGGAGTCGAGCTCGCGCGTGATGTAGAAGCGCAGAAGCCCCATCAGGTCGTTGATCTCGTCTTTCGGCCGCCGCCAATTCTCCGAGGAGAAGGCATAGAGGGTGAGGCATTCGACCCCCGCCTCGCCGGCGGCTCGAAGCACCTTGCGGGCCGCTTCCGCTCCCTGGCTATGGCCGGCGGCGCGCGGCAGGCCTTTCGCCTTCGCCCATCGGCCGTTGCCGTCCATGATGATGGCGACGTGCCGGGGGACGAGCGAACCGCCGCCGCCAACGCTTTCCGGCGCTTGTGAGGCGGAGCCGGCAATCACTGAGTCAAAATTTCCTTCTCCTTGGCCGAGGCGGCCGCATCGATCTCCTTGATCGTATCGTCAGTGAACTTCTGGACCTCGACGCTCATCCTTTTATGCTCGTCCTCGCTGATCTCGTGCTTCTTCTCGTCGGTCTTCAGGGCCTCCATTCCGTCGCGGCGGACGTTGCGGACGGCGATGCGCGCCTTCTCGGCATATTGGCCGGCGAGCTTGGCGAGCTCCTTGCGCCTTTCCTGAGTCAGGTCCGGGATCGGCAGCCGGATCGTCTGCCCGTCGACGATCGGATTGATCCCGAGCCCGGCATTGCGGATCGCCTTCTCCACCGGGGTGACGTTCGAGCGGTCCCAGACCTGGACCGAGAGCATCCGCGCTTCCGGAGTGGAGACGGTGGCGACCTGGTTGATCGGCATGTTGGCGCCGTAGACCTCGACCTGGACGGGATCGAGCAGGCTGGTCGAGGCCCGGCCGGTCCTGAGGCCGACCAGATCGTGCTTCAGCGCTTCGACCGCGCCGCGCATTCGGCGCTGGATGTCGGCCTTGTCGTAAGCGGGCATGGTCTCACTCCTCGTTCTGGACGATGGTCGCTATCCCCTCGCCGCTCAGCACCCGGGCGAGGTTGCCCTGCTCGCGGACGTTGAACACGACGATCGGAATGTTGTTGTCGCGGCAAAGCGCGACGGCGCTCGCGTCCATCACCTTGAGGTCGTCCGCAAGGACCTGCTGGAAGGACAGGCTTTCATAGCGCGTGGCGTCGGCCTTCTTCTTCGGGTCGGCGTCGTAGATGCCGTCGACGCTGGTGCCCTTGAACAAGGCGTCGCAGCCCATCTCGGCGGCGCGCAGGGCGGCGGCGGTGTCGGTGGTGAAATAGGGATTGCCGGTGCCGGCGGCGAAGATCACCACCCGGCCCTTCTCCATGTGCCGAAGCGCCCGGCGCCGGATGTAGGGCTCGGAGACTGTCGCCATCGGGATCGCCGAGAGGACCCGCGTGTCGGCGCCGATCTTCTCCAGCGCGTTCTGAAGGGCGAGCGCGTTCATGACGGTGGCGAGCATGCCCATATAGTCGGCGCTCGCCCGGTCGAAACCCTTGGCGGCGCCGGCGAGCCCGCGGAAGATGTTGCCTCCGCCAACGACGATCGAAAGCTGGTGGCCGGCCCCGGTCGCCGCGGCGATCTCGCCGGCGAGCCGTGCCGTGGTGTCGGGATCGATCCCGAACGCCCCCTCCCCCATCAACGCCTCGCCCGACAGCTTCAGGAGGATCCGGTTGAAGCGCGGGCGCGGCATGGGGTTTTTCGATCCGTTCGCGGGAGGAATGGAGGGTGGCGCACCTTAATAAGGGCGCGCCACCCTGCCAAGCGGGTTAGGCGTTCGCGGGCTCGGGCTTGCCGACGCCCGAAGCGGCGGCGACCTCGGCCGCGAAGTCGCTTTCCTTCTTCTCGATGCCCTCGCCGAGCTGGAACCGCACATAGGCGTTCAAGGAGATGGCGCTGCCGGTCCGCTTCGCCTCGGCGGCGATGACGTCCTCGATCCTGGTCTTGTTGTCCATGACGAAGAGCTGGCTCATCAGCGCGTTTTCCTTGCGGAACTTGGCCATCGCGCCGTCGACCATCTTGGCGACGATTTCCGCCGCCTTGCCGCTCTCGGCAGCCTTCTCGCTGGCGATGGCGCGCTCGCGCTCGATCAGCGACGGGTCGAGCTCGTCGCCGGTCAGCGCCTGCGGGTTGGCGGCGGCGATGTGCATGGCGAGCTGCTTGCCGAGCTGGGTCAGGGCCTCGGAATCCCCCTCGCTCTCCAGCGCGACGAGCACGCCGATCTTGCCGAGACCGGGCTTCACCGCATTGTGGACGTAGGAGACCACGACGCCCTGCGGCACCTGGAGCACGGCGGAGCGGCGAAGCGACTGGTTCTCACCGATCGTGGAGATGTTGGCGGTGAGCTTCTCCTCGACGGTGCCTCCGCTCGGATACTGAGCGGCGAGGAGGCCCTCGACGGTGCCGCTGCCCGCGAGGGCAAGCTGGGTGACCGCCGTCACGAACTCCTGGAACTGCTCGTTCTTGGCGACGAAGTCGGTCTCCGAATTGACCTCGACGACGGCGCCGCGATTGCCGGCGACGGCGACTCCGACGAGGCCCTCGGCGGCGGTCCGCCCGGCCTTCTTGGCGGCGGCGGCGAGGCCCTTGGCGCGAAGCCAGTCGATCGCCCCTTCCATGTCGCCCTGGGTCTCGCCCAGCGCCTTCTTGCAGTCCATCATGCCGGCGCCGGTGCGCTCGCGCAGTTCCTTGACGGTGGCGGCCGTGATCTCAGCCATTGCGTGTTTCCTCATGTTGTGGCGCACCCCGGCGAAGGCCGGGGCCCAGCCTGAATTAGTAACTGGGTCCCGGCCTGCGCCGGGACACACAGGCTTAAGCGTCGGCGAGCGCCGCCTCGGCCGGCGGGGCGTCCATCGCTCCGATATCCTCGCCGCGGGCGGCCGCGCCGCCCGACTTGCCGGCCATGGCCGCGTCGGCAATCGCGTCGCAATAGAGGCGGATGGCGCGGCTGGCGTCGTCATTGCCCGGAACCGGGAAGGCGATGCCCTGCGGGCTGACGTTGGAATCGAGGATGGCCACGACGGGAATGCCGAGCACATTGGCTTCCTTGATCGCGAGCTCTTCCTTGTTGGCGTCGATCACGAAGATGACGTCGGGAAGGCCGCCCATCTCGCGGATCCCGCCGAGAGAGAGCTCGAGCTTGTCGCGCTCGCGGGTGAGCTGGAGCACCTCCTTCTTGGTGAGGCCGGCGGTGTCGCCGGACAGCTGCTCCTCGAGGCTCTTGAAGCGCTTGATCGAGTTGGAGATCGTCTTCCAGTTTGTGAGCATCCCTCCCAGCCAGCGATGATTGACGAAATGCTGGCCCGACCGGCGCGCCGCCTCGGCGATCGGATCCTGCGCCTGGCGCTTGGTTCCGACGAACAGCACCTTGCCGCCGGCGGCGACCGACTGGCGGACGAAATCGAGCGCGCGCGCGAAGAGCGGCACGGTCTGCGAGAGATCGATGATATGGACCCCGTTCCTGTCGCCGAAGATATACGGCTTCATCTTGGGGTTCCAGCGGTGGGTCTGGTGGCCGAAATGCGCTCCGGCCTCGAGCAATTGCTGCATGGTGACGTCGGTGGACGCCATGATAGATCTCCTTCCGGTTATGCCTCTGCGGTGCCAAGAGACTGGATCGCTCCAGCCACCGGTATGATGGCTCCGCATGCGGGATGGCGCGCCTGTAGCGGCGGGGCGCGGACAAATCAACCCGCCGGGCTGGCGGAGGGCCGTGTCCGCCACTAGATGGAAAGCCAGCAACCGACGGAGCCGAAGCATGTCCCGCCCGCCTTCCTATCCGAAAGACGCCGCCGTCGGCGATTCCGCCGCCGACGCTGAAGCCGGCGCCCCCGAGGCCGGTGCCGAGGGCTCGAAGAGGACCAAGCACCTCGTCACCGGCGCCGCGATTGGAATTGGCTCGGCGGCGATCGTCGCCGCCTTGCTCTACGCCAAGAAGCGCAGGAACGACCGCTGATTCCAAAGCCGGCCACCTCTCGCCGAAGCTGATCGAGGGGGATGCGCTTGGCCAAGGGAATAACGGCAAAACAATAGCTTAACCTCAGCTGTCGGCCGGGTTCAGGCGGCACTCAAGCGAATCGCGCTAGATCCTCCTCGTCACAAGGAGTGTTTGCGATGCGTAATTTGATCCTGGCCGTCTCGGCCGCCACCCTCACCGTCCCGGTCGCGGCGGTGGTGCCGGTTACGCCGGCCGTCGCCCAGACCTATCACGGCAAGACCTGGCGCGGGTCCGATGGACGGACCTACTGCCGAAAAGCCAACGGCACGACCGGCCTCGTCGTCGGCGGCGCTGCCGGCGCCCTCGCCGGACGCGCGCTCGACGGCGGCCGCAGCCGCACCACCGGCACCGTCCTCGGCGCCGCGGTCGGAGCGCTGATCGGTCGGCACGTCCAGCGCAACGTCGTCAGCAACCGCCGCTGCCGCTAGGACGCGCGGAGCTCTCCTCCCCGTCCCCGGGCGCAAGCCCGCTCGGACCCCCTGGCCGGAGGTCGCGGCTTTCCGCTGGGATAAGGAAACGCCCCGGCGCCGCCGGGCGTTTGGCCTTGGGCGGACGTCATGACGTCACAGTAGAAGTACGGACCTTACGGTGGTAAGCTGTTGACGCGAAACGGCGCCGAGCCCCAGCGCCGACGAAGGAGAGCCGAATGAAGAGACTGATCCTGGCCGCCGGAGGACTGCTTCTCGCCACCGCCAATACGCCCCCTTCGACGAGCGCGGCGGTCGCCCCCGGAGGCGAGCTCGACTCGGTGGTCGCGGCCGAAGCCCCCAAGGGAAGCGAGCCCGTCGCCGTGAAGCCCGTCAAGCCCAAGCCGGCGAAGATCGCCGTGGCCGCCGAGCCCGCGGGCGCTTATCCGCGCTGCTCCTCATCGGTCACGGACCGTTGCGCTCAGGGCCGCTCGCACCACGCCCGGGCCACTCATGTCCGCCGGATGCAGCTTGCGATGAGGGCCGGCGAGCGGGGCTGAGGGACCTCGTCGCCCCAGCGCAGGCTGGGGCCCCGGCGGGTGAAGCCTGCGGCGCCTGTCCCCGACGGGGTCCCAGCCTTCGCTGGGACCACGAAGCTCAAACCTCCCGCCCGTACCATTCGTCGAGCCGCATCAGCTGGTCATATTCCCCGTAAGGGGCATGTTCCGGGTGAAGCTTCGCGGTGAACGGCTCGTCCCCGGTCAGCCAGCGGCGGGCCGCGCCCAGGAAATTGCGGGCGGCCATGGTCGTGAACTCCGCGACGTCGACCCCGCCGCGGCTCGTCACGGGGCTCGCGACATAGCCGAGCCTGCCCGCCTTCCGAGCTAAGGACCAATATTCGAAACAGGCGGGAACCCCCTCTATTCCTTCGAAACCATTGCGTTCGGCAATCAGTCCGAGCAGCCCGAGCTGCATCGCATAGCCCTGCGCGACGGCCTTCGGCCCGGGCGGAGTTCCGGTCTTGTAATCGACGATGGCGAGCCTGCCGTCGGCCAGGCGGTCGATCCGGTCGGCCTCGCCATGAAGGGTGATTCCGTCGAATTCGCATCTGCCCTTCACCTCGGCGGCGGCCGGACGACGGCCCGAGGCGAGGTTCCTCGCCATCTCGGCCGCGATCCAGTCGATCGCCTCGAGCAGGCGCGGCTGCCAGAGCGCGCGCATCAGCGGATGGGCGGCGGCATCGCCCAACAGGGCTTCCGCCCGGGGACGAAGCCGCGACGGCTCGCAGCGGTCTTCCTTCATCCACGATTCGAGGACCTTGTGGACGGCGCTTCCCCGCCAGGCCGCGGTGGGATCGGCGTCGATCGGATCGAGCGGAGCGAAAACGAGCATCTTGCGGGCGTAGAATGCGAACGGATCGGCCTTGAGCCGGTCGACGTCGGTGACGGCAATCCGCCGCGGCCGATCCTCGACCGGCGGGCTCGGCGCGGGACGAGCGGCCGGAAGAAAGCAAGCGGGCTTGTCGAGGGCTCGCGCCCAATTGCGGTGCCGCGGGGAGCGCGTCACACCAGCGGTCATCGCCTCGAGCCTCAGCCAGAAGCGCGAGGCGATCGCTGGCGAGCGGGCGTCGCGACGGGCCCGTGTGACGAGCACCTCCCGGCCGCCGAGCGCGCTTGCGAGATCGTGGGCGGCAAGGCCGATCCGCCGTTCCAGGCTCGGCAGTCCGAGCTCGCGCCGGACCCGCGGCGCCAGCCACGGGTCGGGTGTCGGCAATTGCGGCCAGACGCCTTCGTTGAGCCCCGCCAGGACGATCAGATCCGCCGATTGGAGCCGGGCTTCGATCAGGCCCCAAATGAAGATGCGGGGATGCTGACCGTAAGGCGGCCGCACCGCCACTCCGGCGAGAAGCTGCTCGAGCAAGGCGGGGACGCTCGCCGGCGACAGCCGCGAAGGGCCGTCGGCCGAAGCGGGCTCGGCCGATTCGAGCAGGTCGGCGGCGGCGCGGCCGGCCGGGCCCGCCCAGGCCTCGTCGCCGCTGAGGTCCGACGCCGCCTCCCGCAACAGGCTCAGCAACGCGGGAAGCGCCGCCCGTTCGACTCCGAAGCCGCGCTCCAGCGCGCGAAGGCGTGGGACCACTCCGCTCCACCACAGCCCCGCGCGCTCACGGCGCCCGGCGTCGCGTCCGCCGCGGTCGGAGAGATGGCCGGTTATGCCGTCCAGACCAGCCGGCGGCCTCGGACCGCGCAAGGCGAGGTCGAGATCGCGAGCGCCTTCGAGCCAATCCAGCCGCCCCTCCCCTTTCATGACCAGGGGATGCTTCAGCAAGGCGAGCAGCGGCACCGGGGCGAACTGTTCCGCCGCCGCCATGGCGAGCGCGAGGAGCAGGGTCCCCGGGGCGAGCTGCGACAGTGGACGGCCGGCGCTGTCGTCGGCCTCGACGCCCCATCGTCGCAGGTGAGTCGAGACCCGGCGGGCAAGGTTACGGTCGGGCGTGACCAGAGCGGCGGTCCGGCCGGGAATCTCCAGCGCCTCGCGAAGGACGACGGCGATGGTCTGCGCTTCCTCGGCGGGATCGGCGAGCTCGAGCGCCCGGACCCCGGTCAGGCGTCTTTCCGGGGGCCGCAGCACCTGCCATCGGTCGGTGAAGGCGGCGGGCTTCATGGCGTTCGCAATCGCCCGGCTCCGCGCGGCCGGCGCATCGCGGCCGCCGCCCCAGCGCCAGGCTTGCACCTCGCCGCGGCCGACTCCCATTCGGTCGAGCAGCAATTTCAGGTGGAACTGGGGATGGGTTTCGATCGAGCGGCGGCGAAGTCCGGTCGCCTCGTCCGGTTCGTGGGGGCCGAGCGAATCCCATTCCTCCCGGGCCATGCCGAGATCGAGGCCTGGAAAGACGACCAGGCCCCGGTCGAGCCGGGAGACGGTGCGCAGCAGGCCCGCGATCGCGGGAGCGGAACTGGTGATTCCGGCGGCCGCGACGAAGCCCGGCGGAGGCGAGGCTCGCCAGCGCCCGGCGACGGCGGCGAGAAGCCGGTTGCGGCGGTCGGCGAGGTCGATTCGCCTGCGCTCGGCGAGGAGCCGCGGCCACTGGTCGAGAATCACTCCGAGCCGATCGAGCGAGGATTGCCAGTGGAGAGAAAGGTCGGGCAGGTCGGCGGCGAACGCGCGGAGGTTGGACGGCTCGACCCCTTCGACCAGCAACTGATCTAGGGTCCGGGCGAGATCCTCGGCCAGGCGAAGCGCTTCCGCGGCGTCGATCCCCGTCACCTGTCGCTGGACTAGCCGTGCAAGGAGGAAGAGGCGCTCGAGCGGCTCGACCGCCGGAGGCAGTTCGTCCCCTTCGCCGAGCGGCTCCAGCGCCCCGCCGATCCGTTCGTCCAGCTCGGGATCGCCCACCGGCACGAGCCGGGGCAGGAGCAGGCCGCCCCCCGAGCGGCGGACGAAGGCGTCAGCGACGGCTCGGGCCGCGCGGTTGTTGGGGACGAGGACGATGCCCTGCGCAAGCCCCATGTCGCCCTGTCCGAAGCGCGCGATCAGTCCCGCCGCGAGCGCGTCCGCGAAGGCGCGGTGCGGCGGGATGGTGAAGACTCTTGGGCGGACGGAGGTCACGGGCAAGAGGTTAGCCGGAGCTTCAGGCCAGCCCAAGCACTTCCTCGGCCTGGCGGATGTTGGCGGGTGCTCCGACGTCGAACCAAAGTCCCTCGTGAACCGCGCCGAACAGGCGGCCCTTGGCGATGGCGCGGTCCCAGAGCAGATTGGTCGAGAAAGGTCCTGGCGGAATCTCCCCGTCGAGAAGGCGCTTCGACACCATCTGGACTCCGGTATAGACGAAGGGCGCCACCCCGCCGGGCTTGCGGCGCCTCAGAATTCCGCCCGAGCTCATGTGGAAATCGCCCTGACCCTTGTGGCAATGGGCACGGGCGAGCGGCACGAGGAGAAGCAGCGCATCCATCCGGGCATCCTCCCAGTTGCTGGCGAGAAGCCGGAGGGAGTCGACCGGGCCGTCGATCCAAAGATTGTCGGAATTGACGACGAGAAAGGGATCGGAGTCGATCAGCGGCAGCGCCTTGACCATCCCGCCGCCGGTCTCGAGCAAGAGGGATCGCTCGTCAGACACAGCGATTTCAAGCCCTTGACTGCGATTGTTCAGATGGGCTTCGAGCGCATCCGCGAGGTAATGGACGTTGACGACGATCCGTTCGACTCCGGCGGCTCGGAGCCGGTCGAGGCAATGGTCGAGTAGGGGCTTGCCTGCGACCTCGACCAGCGGCTTGGGCCTGGTGGCGGTGAGCGGCCGCATGCGCTTGCCCAGGCCGGCGGCCATCACCATCGCCGTCCTCGGAACGTTTCCGCCCGGCAGGGGACGGAGCGCGAGCGGCTTGCGATGGCGGTTCATGCCGTGACCGTCTGCGCCCAGGCGGCCGCGCGCTTGTCGGTGGGCACGTTGCGCTCGAACCAGGCGCGGACGGGAGCCAGGGCCGGATGGGCCAGGTTGCGTTCCAGATAGCGCCAGACCCGCGGCTGGAGCGACAGGTAATGGCCCTTGCCGTCGCGCTTCCAAAGCCGCGTGAAAATGCCGAGGATCTTGGTGTTACGCTGCGCTCCCAGAATCTCGTAATGCGCCCGGAAGACGTCGAAATCGGCAACGTTCGCCGCCGCGCAGTAACGCGCGATCATCGCCTCCTCGAGCTCCGGTGCGACGTCGTATCGCCCGCTTCCCTGCAGGAGCGATTCCAGGTCGTAAGCGGGATGACCGGCGAGGGCGTCCTGGAAATCGAGGAGACCCAGCTCGGTCCGGCCCGGCAAGACCATCAGATTGTCGGCATGATAGTCGCGCAAGACCATCACCGGATTTCGTTCGACGACCTCCAGCACCTCCCCCCAGACCTGGCGCCACGCCGCCAGGAAGCCCGCTTCGTCGATCCGCAGCTCGAGCACCGGCGCGTACCAGTCGGTGAAGAGTCCGACTTCCCGCTCCATCGCCGGGCCGTCATAGGGCGGAAGATCTCCCGGAGCCCGCTGACTGGCGAGGCGGGCCAGGATGTCGACGGCGGATTCGTAGATGGTGCGCTCGCGATGGGGTTCGCGCTCGAGCAGCGGGCCGGCGCGGTCGTCGCCGAAATCCTCGAGCAGGAGCAGCCCCTTGCCGCGATCGACGGCGAGTGGCCGGGGCGGCAGGAAGCCCCGGTCGAGCAAATGGCCGGCGACGGTGAGAAACGGCCCGATATCCTCATGTTCGGGCGGAGCGTCCATCAGCACCGCGCTCTCGCCATCGCGATGGACCCTGAAATAGCGCCGGAAGCTTGCGTCGCCGGCGAGAGGACGGATCTCAGCGCCGCCCCAGCCATGCTCTGCAAGGAAATCAGGCGCCGTCGCCGGCGGAATCAGGGGAGCGGCCATCGCGCTTCCCAAGCGGCGGGCACCCCGGCTGTCAAGCTGCGGGCGCCCTCCCCTTCCCTTCGCAGGGCGAGACGAAGCGAGCGCGGCCACAAGTCGTCGCCCATCCGCTCCGGCCATTCGACGATCAGGGCCCCGTCCACCAGCGCCTCGTCGAGCGCCAGCTCGTCGATCTCGGCCCAGTCCTCGATCCGGTAGAGATCGACGTGCCAGACTGGGATCCGGAGGTCCTCATAGGGGATGACGATCGGAAAGGTCGGGCTCGCGACCTCGCCGTCATGGCCGAGGCCGGCGAGGATACCGCGCGCCAGGGTCGTCTTGCCGGCACCGAGATCTCCGAACAGGGCGACGACGTCGCGGGCTCGAAGCTGCGCCGCAAGCCTTCGACCGAGCGCCTCGGTCGAGTCGGGACCGTCGAGGCGCATCAGCGTTTCCGGGGCAGGCGAAGGGTGACCGTGGTGCCCTCGCCGGGCTCCGAGAGCAGCTCGACGGTTCCGCCGTGCGCCTCGATGAACTGCTTGGCGAGCGGAAGGCCGAGGCCGAGCGCCGCCCCGTCGGCGCCGCGCGGCTCGGCTGTCCGCGAGAAACGGTCGAAGACCCCGGCCTGATCGGCCGGAGCGATTCCCCGGCCGTTGTCGGAGACGGTGATCGCGGCCGCCTTGCGGTTGCCGGCGGCGTGAAGGAAGACCCGGCCGCCCTCACCGGTATAGGCGATGGCGTTCTTCAGCACGTTGTCGAGGGACTGGCGAAGGCGAGCCCGGTCCCCGGCGATCGACCCTGCGCCCGGCTCGATCTCGACCGCGAAATCGATGTCCTTCTTCACCGCCTGATCCCGGAAAGCCTCGGCGGCCTCCGCGCACAGCCTGGCCAAGTCGACCTTGTCCTCCGCGAGCAGAAGGCTGCCGCTGTCGCTCTGGGTCAGGTCGAGCACGTCGTCGATCAGGGCTCCCAGGCGCGCGACCGAGTCGAGGATCGCCGTCACATATTCGGTGGCGGTCGGCGCCAGCTCGCCGGCATAGCCGCCGGCGAGCATCTCGGCGAAGCCGCCGATCGAGGTCAGCGGGGTGCGCAGCTCGTAGCTCATGTTCGAGACGAAGGCGGTTTTCAGGCGGTCGGCCTGCTCCAGCGCCTGGGCACGCTCGCGAAGCGCCGCCTCGACCGTCCGGCTGGCGGTGACGTCGAGCATCGTGAAGAGGGCGTTGCCGTCGGGAAGCGGCACCGCGGCGAACTCGAACTCGCGGCCGTCGGTGAAGGCGACCCGGCCGTTCCTTTGCTTGCGCTCGACGGTCGCGCTTCGCACCAGCTCGCGGACGAGGGCGGCATGGCTCGGATTCTTGAGCTTGCGGCCGATATGCGCGGTGAGCGCGTCGATGCGCGGATTGCCCGCGAGCTGCTCCTCGTCGAACTCCCAGAGCTCGCGGAAGCGGTTGTTCCACAGATGCAGGCGTCCGTCGGAGGCGAAGACCCCGACCGCCTCGAACAGATTGTCGAACGTCGCGGTCCGTACCCGCAGCAGGGTGTCCCGCGCCGAGGCGAGGCGGAGCTGCTCGGTCCGGTCCTCGAAGATGAGCAGGAGGCCGCCGTCCGGGAGCGGCTGGGCGACGACCCGGAGGTGGCGGCCGCCGGGGAGCAGCCAGTCCTCCTCTTCCGCCGCGAGCCCGCCGGTGAACCAGCGGTCATGCTCCTTCTTCCACTCGGGATAGTCGCGCACTTCAGGCAGGTGGCCGGTCTCGCGCATCGCATCGAGCAGGCGGTTGAACTCGGGCCGGTCCGCGAGGAAATCGGGCCTCAGCGCGAACAGCCGCGCGAAGGGCTGGTTCGAGAAGATGAGGCCGCGGTCGCGGGCGAACTGGGCCACTCCGGCGGAGAGCCGGTCGAGCATGTCGCGCTGCGCATGGACGAAGCGGGCAAGCTCCGAGCGCGCCTGCTCCCGATCCTCGACGTCGATCGCATAGCCGGCGACCCCCGCCTCTCCCAGCGGCACCTCGACGACGCGCATCATCCGCCGCTCTCCGCCGACAGTGGCGGGAACGTTGCGGGCGTGGGGCCGGCCGCTCTGGCGGACGGCGGCGGCCTCGGCGATCGCGCCCGCCTCGCCGTCGTCGACCAGCTCGAGCCCGCCCTCGATCACGGCTCGGCCATCCTCCGCCTCGACGGCGGCGACATAGGCGCTGTTGACCATGGCGAGGCGCAGATCCGGTCCGCGATGCCAGATCGGGAAGGGCGCCGCCTCGATCAGGCCGGACAAAGCGTCGAGCGCCGCGGCGAGCCTGTCGGTCCGTTCGCGAAGCGTCGCCATCTCCTCCTCGCTCTCCGTCGCGTCGGTGAGCCAGAGAAGGACGGTTCCGGCGGGGTAGGCGGGCGGCGCCGGGCCGCCTCGGACCCGGTAGACCCGCGCCGAGCCCGCGGGCCGGACCGAGAGCCTGAAGTCGCCCGCGGCGGCCGAAGCGGCCTCAACCCGGCCGAGCAGCGCCTGCCGGTCTTCCTCGCCAAAGGCCTCGCCCAGATCCGCGAGCCGAGACGGAACCCGCTCGAGGCCCAGCGCGACCGCGACCCGTCCGGCCTCGTCCAGGCTGCCGTCCGGACGGACGACGAGGGGGATTGCGGGCGAGACGGCGAGCAGCGTCTCGTGGTGGCGGGTCGCGTCGATCCGCTCGGCGGCCGAGCGCGAACGCCCGAGGGCCCGGACCGTGGCCCAGACCGCGAGCGCGAGCCATGCGCCGAGGACGAGCGCGATCGCGGCAAGCGACGTTGGGGAGATGCTGATCATCGAGCGCCCTCTCTAACCGGGCTCCCCAGCCTCCGGAAGGGCGCACGACGATGCGGGCCTCCCCGGCCGGATCACTCCAGGAGCGGCGCGTATTCGGGATTGGGGCGGACCGTGCTCAATAGCTCTTCGGTGGCCGGTCCGATCGTCACGGGATTGCGCACGCCCGCCAGAAGGGCGACGTCGAACAATTCGCTGATCTGGCTCTCATAGCGGATGAACTCGACGATCGTGCCCTTGACGAGATCGACTATGGCGAGGCCGCACCAGGGCGCGACGCCGAGCCGATCGAGCTCCGCCTGCAGCGCAAGCTCTCCGAAACCGGATTCGCGAGGCTTCGAAAGCCCGACAACGGCGAAATTCCCGAGGATGGCCATGCCGCGCAGATAGCCGGGGCAAAAGGCCACGGTCTCCCGCCCGCCGGTTGCGGGATCGATCCGGGTGATGTTGCCCCGGCCCGACTCGAGGACCAGCACGTCCTTCCCGAACATTCGCGGGCTGTGCGGCATGGACAGCCGGTCCGCGACGATCCCGCCCTCGATCGCATCTATCAGCACGCCGCCTTGGCCGCGCTGCTCCCTCCAGCCGCCGGGGCGGTTGGAGCTGCCGAGCGCCGTCAGGTAGCGCGGCCGGCCGGCCGACAGGGCCATGCCGTTGAGGTGGCAACGGTCTTCCGGTGCAAGGTCGGTAATGAAGGAGGGCTTCCAGAGCGGGCGGAAGCTGTAGGTATCGTCCACCGTGGCCAGGCAGGAATAGAGGCTGCTGACGAACACGATCCGGCCGGACGTCTCGACGCCGAGGTCGTGGGCGTCGACATAACCCGTCGTGTGGGCGAGCCGGGGGACGAAGACCCGATCGTAGGCGCGGTTGGCATACTCACCGGGCCTGAGCATGTTCCTGAGGCGCCAGATTTGAAACAGCGAGGCGATATAGAGGCTGTCGCCGTCGGCGTGCAGGCCCATGGCGCGGGCATAATTCTGCTCGTTGAACGACATCCGCCCGTCCGGGCCGACGCCGGCGACGATCAGCCGGCCCGTCTGATAGGAAGTGAAGGCGAGCGATACCTGCTGCTCCAGCAGCCAGGCAGCGATGCCGCGGGAAAGCGTGATCCGGGGCGGGCCGGCGGCATCGTCCGCCGCGACAGGCTGGAGAAAACGGCTGCTGTCGCTTGGCATTGCGGGTCCGCTACTAGGCTGTATCGACATTCAGCTGACGTCCGACCTCTCTAAATTCCTCCCCTGCATTTGAAGGGGAGGGGAACCATGCGAAGCGTGGGGGGGCTCTTTCCGACTCCGAAGAACCCCTCCACCGCGCTTCGCGCGGTCCCCCTCCCCCGGAAAACCGGGGGAGGATTTAGGAAAGTCCAGTCCAGGCACAAAGCTGAATGTCGATACAGCCTAACGCCCTCGCCGGCAGGCCGCCACCAAAAGAAAGGGCGGGACGCCGCCGCGCCCCGCCCCGTTCACTGCGCCATCGATCAGAACTTTATGCCGGCCCCGAAGCGGAAGTAGCGGCCGCGGATGGCGTCGAAATAGGTCACCGAGCCCCCGTTCGCGGGCACCGGGAACGGCTGCTTGGAGTCGAAGACGTTGTCGACGACCAGGCTCAGCCGCAGGCGGTCGTTCAGATTATAGGTCAGGGACGTGTTGAACAGCACCAAATCGTCGACGACCGGGAACTCGTAGGCGTTCTCTTCGGCATCGGGGTCGTTCAGCGCCTTGCCGAAATACTGGGCCTGCCACTGCCACGCGAAGCCGTCGTTCTTGTAGGTCAGGTTGGCGGTGAACTGGTGCTTGGAATAGCCAATGCCGCCCCGAAGCGTCGTCCGGTCGCTCGTGCCGACCTGAAGATCGAGCTGATGGTTGTACAGATAGTTGATGCCCAGGTTCATCGAGCTGTTCGAGCCGAGGAATGGGGTGTCGATCCGGTAGGCGAGCTCCGCGATCAACCCTTCGAACCGGAATTGGGCGGCATTCTCATAGCCGGTCCGGATGAAGTCGACCTGCCCGTTCGCATCTCGATCGAACAATTCGCAGAAGTTGGTCCCCGACGCCGAAACCGAGTTCGGATAGTCGGCGGAATCGTAGCAGGCCTCCAGGACATTCTGGGCCGACAGCGACTGCACGGCGTCCTGGACCTGGATGTCCACCCAATCGACCGCGAGGGTGAAGTTGGGAAGGAAGCGCGGACGAAACACTCCGCCCACGGTCCAGGCGTTGGCCTTTTCGTTGACCAGGTTCTGGTTGCCCGAAAGCGACCCCTGCGACGTGAAATCGACGATGTTCGACTGGAAGTCCGGATCGAGACCGGCAGCCGCGCAATTCGCCTGACGAGTCGCCGGATTCGGGCCGCTGTTGATGAAGCGGGAATCGCACGGATCGTTG
>DASVPM010000121.1:0-3032 GCA_036382815.1 Allosphingosinicella sp. | reverse complement strand
GACGATCTCCGCCGTTTCCGAGCCGCGCACCCAGACCTGCATCCGGCTGTCCTCGACGTGGACGTTCCTGAAGCCCAGGGATTTGAGCTTCCTCACCGCCCACTCCCGCGCCCGAGCCTCGGATTCGGTCCCGGCGGGCCGCGGCCCGACTTCCGTCGTCAGCCCCTCGACGATGTCGAAGGCGACCTCGTCATTCTTCAGCGCCGCGTCGCGCAGGCGCTCGGCCGGTGAGGAGGGCTGGGCCTGCGACAATGCGGGCGCCAGCAGCAGCGGGACGGCGAGGATCTTGGCTAAGTGTCTCATATCGGAGCGCTTAGGTGACGAAGCCGCCTTTGCCAACAACGCCCTTCGGCATATTCTTGCGGAGGGGAGAATGCGGATGGTTGGTCTAAGCCACGCAATGCCGCTTCCGGCCGATGGGGTGGCCGGCCGGCGCTTCGATGAGCAGGCGCGAAGGATGGGCCTCGACCCCCGGGATCGCTGGGTCGGGGGCTATGTCGAATATGAATGGGCGAAGCTTCGCCCGCTGCTCGGCGCCTATGGGATCGACCTTCGCGGCCGGCGGGTGCTGGAGTTCGGATGCAATTTCGGAGCCTCGTCGATCGTCGCGGCGTTTCTCGGAGCGAGCGTCGACGGAGTCGACGTGTCGGCGGATGCCGTCAGTCTCGCGCGCCACAATGTCGCCCGGTACCGCCTTCCCAACGTCGCACTCCACCACGTCCGCGACACCTGCCACCTGCCGTTCGGCGAGGGTGAATTCGATTTCGTCCTTTGCAACAGCGTGCTCGAATATGTCCGCCCCGAGGAGCTCGGCCGGATCGTCGCCGAGCTGCACCGGGTCCTGAAGCCCGCGGGACGGCTGTTCGTCACCGGGACCAGCAGCCGGGTGGCTCCGAAAGAGGTGCATTCCGGCCGCTGGCTGGTCAACTACCTGCCCCGGCGCGTCGATTCCTGGCTGGGGCGCACTTTCCAGCGCGGCCTGGATCCGCTCGCCTTTCGCCGACACCTGAAAGGACGTTTTCGCGACGAGGATCGGGAGGACGGCGGAGACAAGTGGCTTGCGGCGCGGGCCGCGGCCCGCCGGGCGGGGCAGGCGCCTCTGCCGTTCCGGGCGGTGGCTAGGCTCGGCCGGATCCTCGGCGTCGGCCCCGGCTGGCTCACGCCCAACCTTTCGGTGATGCTCCGTCGCGCCTGAGCGCGACCCTGATGACAATCCGCGCCGGCCCGGTTAGAGAGCGCGAAAATCACCCAGCTCAAAAGCTTTAGCCGGAGACCGCGCCGCCATGGCCGCACAGTACAGCTTCGTCATGAAGGGCATGACCAAGACCTTCCCGGGCGCGCCCAAGCCCATTCTCAACAACATCCATCTGCAATTCTACCCCGACGCCAAGATCGCGATCATCGGGCCCAACGGCTCGGGCAAGTCGACCCTGATGAAGATCATGGCCGGCCGCGACAAGGAGTTCACGGGCGAGGCCTGGCCGGGGGAAGGGATCAGGGTCGGCTATCTCGAGCAGGAGCCCCAGCTCGATCCGTCGAAGACGGTCAAGGAGAACGTCATGGACGGGGTCCGCGCGACCGCCGACATGATGGACCGGTTCAACGAGATCTCGACGCTCATGGGCGATCCGCCCGCCGACGCCGATTTCGACGCTCTGATGACCGAGATGGGCGAATTGCAGGAGAAGATCGACGCCGTCGACGGCTGGTCGCTCGACAACCAGCTCGAGATCGCCATGGACGCCCTGCGCTGCCCACCGGGCGACAGCCCGATCGACAATCTCTCGGGCGGCGAGAAGCGCCGGGTCGCGCTGACCAAGCTGCTGCTCGAGAAGCCCGACATTCTCCTCCTCGACGAGCCGACCAACCATCTCGACGCCGAGAGCGTCCAGTGGCTCGAGAAGCATCTCGTCGACTATGCCGGCAACGTCATCCTCGTCACCCACGATCGCTACTTCCTCGACAATGTCGTCAACTGGGTGCTCGAGCTCGACCGCGGCCGCTATTATACCTACGAGAGCAATTATTCCGGCTACCTGGAAAAGAAGGCCAAGCGCCTCGAGCAGGAGGAGCGCGAGGAGCAGGGCAAGCAGAAGGCGATCCAGGAGGAGCTGGACTGGATCCGCCGCTCGCCCAAGGCGAGGCAGACCAAGTCCAAGGCCCGGATCAAGGCGTTCGACGAGCTTGTCGAGGCGCAGGAGAACCGCACCCCGGGCAAGGCCCAGATTCTCATCCAGGTCCCCGATCGTCTCGGCGGCACCGTCATCGAGGCTAAGGGCCTGACCAAGGCCTATGGCGACAAATTGCTGTTCGACGACCTGACCTTCAGCCTGCCCCCCGGCGGGATCGTCGGCGTGATCGGCCCCAACGGCGCCGGCAAGACCACCTTGTTCAAGCTCATCCGCGGCGAGGAGCAGCCCGATGCCGGCTCGGTCCGGATCGGCGAGACCGTGCGCCTGGGCTATGTCGACCAGTCCCGCGACGACCTCGATCCGAACAAGAACGTCTGGGAAGAAGTCTCGGGCGGAAGCGACGTGTTCCGCTTCGGCAAGCACGAGGTGGGGACGAGAGCCTATGTCGGGGCGTTCAACTTCAAGGGCCAGGACCAGCAGAAGAAGGTCGGCCAGCTCTCGGGCGGAGAGCGCAACCGGGTCCACATGGCCAAGATGCTCCAGAAGGGCGGCAACGTCCTCCTCCTCGACGAGCCCACCAACGACCTCGACGTCGAGACCCTCCGCGCGCTCGAGGAAGCGCTGGAGAATTTCGCCGGCTGCGCCGTGGTCATCAGCCACGACCGCTTCTTCCTCGACCGCCTCGCCACCCACATCCTCGCCTTCGAAGGCGACAGCCACGTAGAGTGGTTCGAGGGCAATTTCGAAGCCTATGAAGAGGACAAGGTTCGAAGGCTCGGCCCGGAAGCGGAGCGGCCGCACCGCGTTACCTACCGGAAGCTCACCCGCTAGGAGGATCCGATGACGATGCGCCGCTTAGCCTCGCCTCTCGCAGGCCTGCTCCTACTGTTCGCTGCCGGC
>DASVPM010000120.1:0-8327 GCA_036382815.1 Allosphingosinicella sp. | reverse complement strand
ATCGTCGACGAGAGCGGCGAGAACGGGGACAAGACCAAAGTCTTCATCTGCACCAAGGGTCAGCCGGCCGCCGACAGCGCCGAGCGGATCGAGAAGGCGCTGGCGCGGATCAGGGCCAGCGACGCGCTTAGCGACGAGCAGAAGGCGCGGATCGAGACCGCGCTTCGCTCGGCGATGGAACGGGCCCGCAGCGCCCGCTGAGGGCAAGCGCGACTCGGGGAAGGGCGGGAGGCCCCAAGACTCCCGCCCTTTCTTCGTACCGCTCCCCGGCGAAGGCCGGGGCCCAGCGGCACAGGCGGAAGGCCTGGGTCCCGGCCTTCGCCGGGAAACGGAGTCCTGCCCGCTTGGTTTTCGGCCCGCGCGATGCCACATCGGCGCGATGGACATGACCGGCAGGCTAGAGCGGGTGGGCCCCCGGATCCGCCGTATCCTCGCGCCCAATCCCTCGCCCTTCACCTATACCGGAACCCAGACCTACCTGATCGGCGAGGGCGAGGTGGCGGTGATCGATCCGGGCCCCGACCTGCCCGAGCATCTCGAAGCCCTGACGGGCGCGCTGCGAGGCGAGCGGATCGCCGCCATCCTGTGCACCCACACCCACCGCGACCATAGCCCGGCGAGCCGTCCGCTCGCCGCGGCGACCGGAGCCCCGATCGTCGGTTGCGCCCCGCTCAGCCTCGAGGATTCCGGCCCGCGCGCCGACGAATCCTTCGATCCGGACTATCGGCCCGACCGGATTTTGGCTGACGGCGAGCGGCTCGGCGGCGAAGGCTGGACGATCGAGGCGGTAGCGACTCCGGGGCACACCTCGAATCACCTCTGCCTCGCTCTCGTCGGGGAAGGGGCGCTGTTCACCGGCGATCACGTGATGGGCTGGTCGACCAGCGTCGTCGCGCCGCCCGACGGCGACATGGCCGATTACATGGCCAGCCTCGAGCGGATGCTCGGGCGCGACGACCGCATCTACTATCCGGCGCACGGCCCGGCCGTCGGGGATCCGCACGCCCATGTCCGGCGCCTGATCGAGCATCGCCGGATGCGCGAGCGGCAGATACTCGGCCTTCTCGAGCGCGGCGAGGGGCGGATCGCGGCGATGGTGGCGGAGATGTACTCCGGCCTCGACCCGAGGCTCTTCCCCGCCGCGGGCCGGTCGGTGCTCGCCCATCTCATCGACCTCGAGCGGCGCGGGCGGGTCCGTGATCGGGAGGAGAGATGGATTCTCGCGGACTGAGGCTCCGCCTGCTGCTTCCGGCGCTGGGCCTGCTGCTGCTCGGCTTCGCTCTGGGCTGGGCGCTTCGTCCCGCCCCGCCGCGGCCCGCCCCGGACGCCGAGGCGATCGCCGTCGCGGCCCTGCTTTCCGTGCGCGATTCGGGCCGGGTGGTGCCGTTCAGCGCCCGCTTCGTCTCGGTGGCGAGCGCGAGCGAGACCCATCTCGGCCTCACCGCCCGCAAGACGCTCATCATGCCCGGGATCGTGCGCTACGGGGTCGACCTCGCCCGGCTTCGGCGCTCGAGCCTGGCCTGGGACGAAGCCAGCCGGACGCTCTCGGTGACGATGCCGCCGCTCGAATTGTCGGGGCCCGAGATCGACCTCAACCAGGTCCAGGAGAGCTCGGAAGGCGGCTTCGTCATGGCTCTGGCCGGGTCCGAGAAGGCGCTGGACAGCGCCAATCGTCAGGCCGCCCAGGACGAGCTGATGCGCCAGGCCCGCGGATCCGGCCCGATGCAGCTCGCCCGGGGCGCGGCGATGCGGGACGTGGCGCGGGCCTTCGCCTTGCCGCTTCGCGCCGCCGGGATCGAGGCGAGCGTGGCGGTGCGATTCGTCGACCCGGCCGGGAAGGAGGCGGCGGCGTTCCTCGACCGGCCCCGGCCGCTCGAGGCGAGGCTGAGCGACCGGGCGGCGGAACGCTGACGCCACGGCGATTGAAAAAGCCTCTCATCCCTCCTATCTCGCGCTCATCCACTCCGCGCCTTTCGAGACCACGGTCGGGGCACGAGAGGCAGCTTGGCAAACCAGGGACGGCCGGCCTGAGGGCGCGTCCCCCTTCCCGGAGCGGCAGCATGAATGCGCCCAATCAGAGCCTCAGGGGGCTCGACCTCGCCGCTGAGATCGACCGGCTGCGCAAGACGCGCAACGCCGTCATCCTCGCCCATTATTACCAGGCCCCGCAAATCCAGGATCTCGCCGATTTCGTCGGCGACAGCCTCGATCTGTCGCGCAAGGCGGCGTCGACCTCGGCCGACGTCATCGCCTTTTGCGGCGTTCGCTTCATGGCCGAGACGGCGAAGATCCTCTCGCCCGAGAAGATCGTCGTCCTTCCCGACATGAATGCCGGCTGCAGCCTCGAGGACAGCTGCCCGCCCGACCAGTTCAAGGCGTTCCGCGAGGCCCATCCGGACCATATCGCGCTGACCTACATCAACTGCTCGGCGGCGGTGAAGGCCTTGTCCGACATCATCGTCACCAGCTCGTCGGCCGAGATCATCCTCTCCCAGATCCCGAAGGAGCAGAAGATCATCTTCGGCCCCGACAAGAATCTCGGCGGCTATCTCGCCCGCAAGACCGGCCGCGACATGCTGCTCTGGCCGGGCGTGTGCATCGTCCACGAGGCTTTCTCGGAGACCGAGCTCCTCAAGCTCAAGGCGCAGCATCCCGGAGCGCCCGTGCTCGCGCATCCCGAATGCCCGCCGCACATCCTCGACCATGCCGATCTGGTCGGCTCGACCAAGGCGATCCTCGATTACGCTTTGTCGTCGCCTTCCGAGGTGATGATCGTCGCCACCGAGCCGCACATCATGCACCAGATGGAAAAAGCGGCGCCGCACAAGAAATTCATCGGAGCGCCGGGCGCCGACGGCAACTGCAATTGCAACATGTGCCCGTACATGGCGCTCAACACGATGGAGAAGCTCTACGTCGCCCTGCGCGACCTCGAGCCGCGCATCGAGCTCGACGAGGATCTCCGCCTCGCCGCGAAGACCTCGCTCGACCGGATGCTGGAGATGGCCGGGCGCACGGTCGGGCAGGGCGACGTCGGGCGGCCGGTGATCTCGGGGGATTGAAAAATCCTCCCCTGCATTTGCAGGGGAGGGGGACCATGCGAAGCATGGTGGAGGGGTTCTTGCGGCTCCGAAGAACCCCTCCACCATGCTTCGCGCGGTCCCCCTCCCCGAGAAATCTCGGGAAGGATTTAAGAAGTCGCGACGCCTGGCATTTGCAGCGCTGGAAGGATGCGCGCGTTATCGCTAGGCCGTCCGTCGAACCGATCCGGAGACCGCCCTTGAATCGCTTCCTCCTCCCAGCCGCGTCCCTACTCCTTGTCGCCGCCGCAGCACCCGCCGCGAGCGACGATCCCTACCTCTGGCTCGAGGAAGTCGAGGGCAAGCGCGCTCTGGCGCAGGTGAAGGAATGGAACGCGGCGACCGAGGCCCGGCTCACCTCCGACCCGAAGTTCGAAAGCTATCGCAGCCGGGCGCTCGCCATCCTCGACGACAAGGAGCAGATCGCCACGCCCGATCAGATCCTCGGCGACAGGGTGGCCAACCTCTGGCGCGACGCGGCGAACCCGCGCGGCCTCTGGCGCATCTCGCCGCTCGCCGCCTATCGCGCCGGAAAACCGCAGTGGCGAACCGCCATCGACGTCGACGCGCTCGGCAAGGCGGAGGGCAAGAGCTGGGTATGGCACGGCGCCAATTGCCTCGCGCCCGACTATCGGCGCTGCCTCGTTTCGGTCAGCGCCGGCGGCACCGACGCCGACGTGGTGCGCGAATTCGACCTGGCCGCCGGCCGTTTCGTCGAAGGCGGCTTCGTCGTCCCCGAGGCCAAGAGCAACGTCACCTGGGTGGACCAGGACACCCTTCTCGTGGGCACCGATTACGGCCCCGGATCGCTGACCGCGTCGGGCTATCCGCGAATCCTCAAGCTGTGGAAGCGGGGGACCGCGCTGGCTTCCGCCCGAACCCTGTTCCGGGGCGAGGCCGGGGACGTGTCCGTCACGCCGATCGCGATCCAGAGCGGCGCGCGCCGCTGGGTGTTCGTGGAGCGCGGCAAGACCTTCTGGACGAACGAACGCCATTTGATCACCCCGGCCGGCGGCCTCCTCCCGGTTCCGCTCCCAGCCGACGCGGAGCTCGAGGACGTCATCGGCGACAAGCTAATCGCCAAGCTTCAAAGCCCGCTCGGCGCCTTTCGCGCCGGCACCCTCGTCTCCTACTCGCTGCAGGCGATCCTCGCGCGCGGCCATGCGGAGCCGCAGCTGGTGATGGCGCCGACCGCCAAGCAGGCGATCGAGGAGGTCTCCGCCTCCGACAACGTGCTTTGGGTCAAGGCGCTCGAGGACGTCTCGGGCAGGCTGTTCGCGCTGACTCCCAGGAAAAAGGGCGGATGGGCCTCGCGGGCGGTGGACCTGCCCTCGAACAGCACCGTCCATCTTCTCTCCACCGGCGGCAAGCCTGATCTCGCCTTCGCGACGGTGGAAGGCATGCTGACCCCGCCGGCGCTCTATGCGGTCGAGCGCGCGGGTGCGCCGGCCCTAGTCCAGCGCCTGCCCGCCCGGTTCGACTCCTCGACCCGAACGGTCGAGCAGCGCTTCGCCACCTCGAAGGACGGAACCAGGGTCCCCTATTTCCTCGTCCGCCGCAAAGGCGTGGACGGCCCCGTCCCGACCCTCATCCATGCCTATGGCGGCTTCCGCGCCGCCCAGACCCCGGGCTACCTGACGGGACAGCCCTATCGCGCCGGCCCGCTCGCAATGTTCTGGACCGAGGAGGGTAACGCCTATGTCCTCGCCAACATCCGCGGCGGCGGCGAATATGGGCCCGAATGGCACAAGTCCGTGCTCCGCGAGAACCGGCAGAAGAGCTTCGACGACCTTCACGCCGTCGCCGAGGATCTGATCCGCACCGGAGTCACCGCCAGGGGCAAGATCGGCGTTTCCGGCCGCTCCAACGGCGGCGTCCTGGTCGGAGCGGCGATGAACCAGCGGCCCGACCTCTATTCGGCGGTCATCAGCGGCTCGCCGCTGCTCGACATGAAGCGCTATTCGCACCTTCTCGCCGGCGCTTCGTGGGTCGACGAATATGGCGACCCCGACAAGCCGGAGGACTGGGCCTTCCTGTCCAAATATTCGCCCTACCAGAATGTCAGGAAGGGCGTCCGCTACCCGGCCGTCTTCTTCTACAGCTCGACCAAGGACGACCGCGTCCACCCCGGCCACGCCCGCAAGATGGCCGCGCGGCTCGAGGAATATGGCAACCGCTTCTACTTCCACGAATATCTGGAAGGCGGCCACAGCGTCGGCGCCGACAATGCCGAGGACGCCAAGCGCGCGGCGCTGCTGATGGCCTATCTGAAGCGGGAGCTGGTGGAAGGCGGGCGGTAGAGAGCGGTTGGACGGCCCGATCAATCGTTCGCTTTGGAACCCCCCGATTCGACATGTCGAGAGCCCGCAGCTGGCTTTGGCTTTGGCTTTCCTGTGTCGGCACGTCCCCTGTCCCATGCGTCTTCGAATATGATTTGAGCGCTCGTTTCGAGACGTTCGGAAAGCACTGGCGTTGGCGACCCAGCGAATGCTTTGACCAGTTCGGCGAAGTCTTTTCGCAGCCCCTCCTCGCAACCAAGCAAGACGACCAATCGCTTGCTACAGGCGCGCAGGTCTGAATGGAGTTTTCGGTCAGGTTCATCAGGCCGGAGCGAGGGTTCATAGACTCTCTCGCCGAGTATTAAAAGTTGCGCCAGCTCCTCCCGGAAGAGGTCCATCCATTTCAGGCGATAATTGCTGAAGAGATTGGCGCGATTAATGCGCGCATTATAACGGACCGTTACACCGACGCCGACCAATGCTGTGATGAGGCCCACGATGGGAGCAGACAACGCACCCCAGCTTAGCGGGCTCACTCGCATACCCACTTATGGTCTAGGCCACTCGCGCTTTCTGAGCCGAGACCCCCAGCCATAGTTCGATCTGTCTTGCCGTTTCCCACGCGGAGATTTCCGATGTATCCAGGAGGAGATCGTCCCCGCGAGCATGAGTAGTCTTGAATTCTCCTCCGTCAACCAAGGACCGGAGGTGATGCAAACTTCGTATTTTTCGGTATTGCGCGCGGCTTGGGTTCGAAATGCGACGTTCGTGTTCGGCCTCGGAGCATCGCAGGAATACACGTTTCACTAGGTAGTGGTGGGAACCGGCGGTGGACCTGAGGATCGATTCGAAGGGGGGATCCCAGAAAATGTCGTCCGCATGCGTTACGACGATCCCTTTGCCCGTCGTGCAGGCGGCATCAAGCAAAGTTCGGAACAGGGTGGACCTAAGTCGACGGAAGCCATCCGCGCCGAATGGGAAAATCGTCGCGGTAGTTTCGATTGTCAGATGGTCATGTACTAGCAAATAGTCGCACGCGTCTTCGAGATGCCGGCCGACGCTGAGCTTCCCGACGCCTGGAGCGCCATATAGGCAGACCAACACCATGGACGTTCTTTAGGCCTCCGGGCATCCTGGGGCAACCGGCTCCGACCGGTCCAGCGTCTCCTCCGTAGCGGCTGCGGCCATATTTTTTCACTCTTCCTGAACCGGAAGCAGCTGTAGATAGGGAGGGATGACCTTCTCACTCCCCGGCTTCGACCTCGACGCCTTCGTCTGCTCCACCCTCGCCGAGGATCTGGGCGAGGCCGGCGACATCACCTCCGAGGCGGTCATCAGCGGCTCGCCGCTGCTCGACATGAAGCGCTATTCGCACCTTCTCGCCGGCGCTTCGTGGGTCGACGAATATGGCGACCCCGAAAAGCCGGAGGACTGGGCCTTCCTGTCGGGATATTCCCCGTACCAGAACGTCAGGAAGGGCGTCCGCTACCCGGCCGTCTTCTTCTACAGCTCGACCAAGGACGACCGCGTCCACCCCGGCCACGCCCGGAAGATGGCGGCGCGGCTCGAGGAATATGGCAACCGCTTCTACTTCCACGAATATCTGGAGGGGGGCCATTCGGTGGGCGCGGACAATGCCGAGGATGCCAGGCGGGCCGCCCTGCTGATGGCCTATCTGAAGCGGGAGCTGGTGGAGAATCCGCGGTAGGCCCCAAAAATCCTCCCCTGCCTTTGCAGGGGAGGGGGACCATGCGAAGCATGGTGGAAGGGTCTTGCTGAATCCGAAGCCCCCACCGGGCTTCCCGCGGTCCCCGGCTCCGGAAGTCCGGGGAAGAATAAGTCAAAGGAAGCCAAATGACCTTCTCGCTCCCCGGCTTCGACCTCGACGCCTTCGTCCGCTCGACCCTCGCGGAGGATCTGGGGGAGGGCGGGGACATCACCTCCGAGGCGGTAATTCCGGCCGACGCGCGCTTTACGGGCGTGATGGACAGCCGCGAGCCGATCGTGGTGGCCGGCCTCCCGGTCGCCGAGGCTTTCTTCAGGTCCCTGGACCCTGAAGTGGAGATCGAGGCTCTCGTCCGGGACGGCGACAGCGTCGACGCCGGCGCCGACCTGCTCCGGCTTCGCGGCCGGGCCCGGGCGCTTCTCACCGCCGAGCGATCCGCGCTCAACATCGTCCAGCATCTTTCCGGGATCGCGACCCTGACGCGGCGCTATGTCGAGGCCGTCGCCGGCACCGGGGCGATCCTGCTCGACACCCGCAAGACGATCCCGGGCCTTCGCCGCCTCGGCAAATATGCGACCCGGATGGGCGGCGCGCGCAACCATCGGATGGGCCTTTGGGACTCGGCGATGATCAAGGACAATCATGTCGCGGTCGCGGGCTCGGTCGCCGAGGCGGTCGGGCGGGCGGTGGCCGCGGGCATTGCGCGAATCATCGTCGAGGTCGACCGGCTCGACCAGATCGCGCCGGCGCTCGAGGCGGGCGCGACGCACCTGCTGCTCGACAATATGGACGTCCCGGTGCTGCGCGAGGCGGTGGCGCTCGTCGCGGGCCGCGTGCCGACCGAGGCGAGCGGCGGAATCACCCTGGAGACGATCCGCGCCAAGGCCGAGACCGGGATCACCTACATCTCGGTCGGCCGGATCACCCAGTCCGCCCCGGCCGCCGATATCGGCCTGGATTTCGCCGCCGCGCAGACCTGATTTTGAGCTTCGCGGCGAGGCGCGAGACCTCTAGAGTCTGTCCTGATGACATTGAAGCCCATGTTCCCCGGCGAAGGCCGGGGTCCAGCAGCACCACCGGAAGGACTGGATCCCGGCCTTCGCCGGGAAGCGATTCAGCCTCATCAGGACCGACTCTAGATAAATTCCGCCAGGCAGGGAGAGCGATATGCGGCCGCCATCGATCGTCAATTTCACGCGCGTGGTTCTGCTTTCACTGGGACTCGGAATCCTCGCGACATGG
>DASVPM010000119.1:0-9363 GCA_036382815.1 Allosphingosinicella sp. | reverse complement strand
TCGCGGCGGCGCTCTCGTCGGCAGTTCCGTCCGATCCTTCGGAGGACAATGTCTCGATCGACCGGCCCGCTTCGTTGAAACCTATCCAGCTCGGCTACCACAAGGTCGATGCCCTGTTCTTTCGGACCTATGGCGTGAAACCGCTCGCCGGGAGCAGCGGAACTATCGGCCGTGGCGCCGGCGACGGCGGGGGGTCGCCTTTGCCTGCGGTGGTCAACAAGGCGGCGCTGGCCGCGCTCGGCTTTTCCAGCCCCGACCGGGCCGTCGGCGAAGTCCTTCGCGGCGGCGGCAAGGCCTATGCGATCGTCGGAGTGGTGCCCGACCTCCATTTCCGTTCGCTGCACCGGCCGGTGCGGCCCGAAATCTACCGGCTCGACGACCTGCCGGGCGGCGCCGTCTCCATCCGCTACCGCACCGCCGACCTGCGCGCTTTCCTCGCGGCGATCGACGGGATCTGGAGCCGCCGCGTTCCGGCCCACGCCGTTCAGCGCGAGTTCCTCGACGAAGCGCTCGACGCGCAATATTCGACCGAGCGGGTGCAGGCCGCGCTGCTCGGCCTTTTCTCGGCGATAGCGATCGCCCTCTCGTGCCTCGGGCTGATCGCCATGGCGGCGTTCACCGTGGAAAGGCGGACCCGCGAGATCGCATTGCGCAAGGTGCTGGGAGCGCGATCGGGCGACATTTTCCGGCTCCTCTCCTGGCAATTCCTGAAGCCGGTCGTCGCCGCCAACGCGATCGCCTGGCCGGTGGCCTATTTCGTCACGCGAAAATGGCTCGGCCAGTTCGCCTACCGGATCGACATGCCGGTCTCGGCCTTTCTCCTGGCCGGCCTCGCCGCGGCGCTCGTCGCCGGCGCCGCAATCGCGATGCAGGTGTGGAAGGTCGCCCGGGCGAAGCCGGCGAGGGCGCTCACATTTGAGTGAGCGCTAGCGGAAGCGGCCCGGCGCGTAGGGCCCGGGATCGAGCGCGGGACCGCGACCGAGCAAGAGGTCCGCCGCCAGCCCCGCCGCGGCCGGAGCGGTCTGGATCCCGAAGCCGCCCTGGCCGGCGCACCAGAAGAAGCCGCCGACGGCCGGATCGAAGCCGTAGACCGGCCGGCGGTCGGGCGCGAAGCTGCGCAGGCCCGCCCAGCTCCGTTCGACCCGCTCGACCTTCCAGTCGACCGCCCGCTCCAGCCGGTCGACGGCGATCGCGACGTCCAGCTCCTCCGCAGCGCAGTCGCACGGATCGCAGGGAGTCTCGTCGTGCGGGCTCAGCCATAGCCGGCCGCCGGCCTCGGGCTTGAAGTAGAAGCGTTCGAGCGAGTCCATCACCAGCGGGAGATCGTGCGGCGCGGGCGGATCGATGCGGAGCTGCGAGAGGGTGCGCCGGAAGGGCTGCAGGCCGACCGGCACCGCCCCCGCCAGGGTCGCGATCCGATCGGCCCAGGCGCCCGCGGCATTGACGAGCACGCCCGCCCGAAAGCTGCCCGCGGCCGTCTCCACCGTCCAGCCATGTCCCTCGCGCCGAAGCCCGCTCACCGCGGCGCGTGTCAGAAGCTTCGCCCCATCCCGCCTCGCCTGCGCCAGGTAGAAACCGTGCAGGCCGGCGACGTCTATGTCCCTGCAGCTCGGTTCGAACAGGCCTGCGACCCATTCCGCGCGCAGGCCCGGGAGACGGGCTTCCAGAGCGGCGCGGTCGAGCCGCTCGAAGCCGACCCGCTCGCCGAATTCCGCTTCGAGCCGGGACAGAGCGTCGAGGCCCTCCGAAGCCGCGATATGCAGCCCGCCGCGTGGCGAAAGGAAGCCGTGCCGCTCCAGGAAGGGCCCCGACGCCGTGGTCAGCGGCTGGACGAACGGGCCGCCATAGCTTTCCGCCCAGAAGGCGGCGGAGCGGCCGGTGGAATGATAGCCGGGCTGGTCCTCCGCCTCGAGCAGAAGGACCGACGCCTCGCCGGCCACGGCCGCGGCGAGGCTCGCTCCCGCCATCCCCGCGCCGATGATGGCGATGTCGGAGTCGAGGCTCATCGGCCAGCGTGACGATCGAGGAAGGCGTCGATGGTTGCCAGCGCCCTCAGCCGGATCTCGTCGCGTTCGCGCAATATCTCATGCGCGGAATCGTCATACATGACGAGCTCGGCGCACGGCAGCTGAGCGGCGGCCCGGCGGATGGCGGCGGGGGTGACCAGCCGGTCGCGCTCGGTGCCGATGAGAAGCACGGGCGTGTCCACCGCCGCGAGCTTTGCCGGGCTCAGCGTCGCGCAGGACTGGAAGGCCGCCTTCAGCCAGCCCCAGCTCGGAGCGCCGAGATCGAAGCGCGGATGCCTGCGCCACCACCAGATCTCATCATCATAGCGATCCGGGCAGGAGGTGAGCAGGGCCTGGCGCATCGAGCCGGCCGCCTGGGGCAAGGGCGGCTGGCGCCAGGCCGGCTGCCCGCTCCAGCCGAACATCGACGCCGTCGACGCCAGCCACTGGGCCGCGAAAGCCGGCATCGGCCCGCTGTTGATCATCAGCATCGGCGCGATCAGCACCGCGGCGTCGATCGGCGGATGCCGGTCGGCGAGCGTTCGCAGAAGGACGTGCCCGCCCATCGAATGCGCGACCACGACATGGGGCCCAGGCGATTCGCGCCGCCACCCATCGATCAGCCCGGCAAGATCGGCGACCAGGGTCTCGAAGCGGTCGAGATAGCCTCCGGGCCGGTCGCCCTGCGAGGCCCCCTGCCCGCGCCAGTCGAAGGCGGTGACGTTCCAGCCGCGGCGATGCCAATGGTCCTGGACCTCGAGATATTTCTCGATGAAGTCGCCGCGTCCGCCGGCGAAGAGCAGGCTTCCGCGCGCCTCGATCCCCTCTTTCTGCCGCCGCTCCAAGGTGCGCACGGTCCAGCCGTCCGCCGCCTTCCACTCATCGAAGCGGGCGTCGGGCGGGATGGAACGGCGGTCGGATGCTTCGCGGGGCATGGCGCCGGTTACGGTTTCGAAAGCTGTTACGTCTAGTGCTTCATCCTTATGCAAGGGGCCCTTTCCTGGTTTTTCATCGCTTTGCTCGCCGCGGCCATGCTCGTGGCGGCGATCGGCGACTGGCGCACCCGGACGATCCCCAACTGGCTGAACGGGACCATCGCTCTCCTCGCGATACCCTTCTGGTGGAGCATCGGCCTCAGCCCGTGGCCGGGCGTCGCCCTGCAGATCGGGCTCGCCGCGACGGTCTTCGGGCTGTTCGCGATCGCCTTCCGCTTCGGAGCGATGGGCGGCGGCGACGTCAAGATGGCGGCGGCGCTCGCCTTGTGGCTGCCCGCCGCCGGGGTGGTGAAGCTGCTGGTGGTCATGTCGATCGCCGGCGGGGTCCTGACCCTGGCGATGGTGGCCGCCCACCGGATGGCGAAAGCCGCCGGCCAACCCGAAATTCCGTACGGCATCGCCATCGCATTCGGCGGTTTTTGGCTGATTGGCGAACGGTTTCTTAACCAATTTGTCTGACATGGGAGCCTGCAATTTGAAGCGGGCTAGGAGGCGACTGGCGTCATGGATGTGAAAAAGCTCGTGCTGCTGATTGGAGCGCTGATCGTCGCGGCCGTCACCGCGGTGACCGCGAAGAACATGTTCAGCGGAGCCGGAGCGCCTTCCGCCTCGGCCAAGCCCGCGGTCCCCGCCGGCCCCGAAGTGCTGGTCGCGACCCGGTCTCTTCCCGTCGGCACCATCATCGACGCGGAGGCCCTGCGCTTCCAGCGCTGGCCCGAAGGCCTCGTCCAGCCCGCTTACTACATCAAGGGCAAGCCAGGCGTCCGTCCCGCCGACCTCGTCGGAACGGTCGTCCGCAACGAGATCACGGCCGGCCAGCCCTTCACCCAGGGCTCGCTGATCAAGCCGGGCGAGCGCGGCTTCCTCGCCGCGGCGCTCGGGCCGGGCATGCGTGCGGTCACCGTCGCCGTCTCCACCACCAGCGGAGTCGCCGGTTTCGTCTTCCCGGGCGACCGGGTCGACATCGTCCTTACCCAGGAAGTGGCCGGCGGCGGCGAAGGCACTCCGCTAAAGGTTTCCGAGACCGTTATGCGCAACGTGCGGGTGCTCGCCACCGACCAGCGGATGGATGCCAAGAACGAGGAAGGCAAGGCGGTCGTCCAGCGCTTCACCATGGTGACGCTCGAGGCCACGCCCAAGCTCGCCGAGAAGATCGCGGTCGCGCAGAGGATCGGCGACCTGTCGCTGTCGCTCCGCTCGATCGCCGACAATTCGGCCGAGCTCGAGCGCGCCATCGCCTCGGGCGAGGTGAAGGTGCCGCAGACGGACGATCCCAAAGCGGAGCGCCGGATGCTGCTCGCCATCGCCAACCAGCCGTCCGACGGAGTCTCCACCTACACCACCGGGTCCGACGTCTCGCGCTTCCAGCGCGGCACCGTCCCCGGCACCAAGACCAAGGCGGACCCGTCCGACAAGATGGCCGATGCGCTGACTGCGATGGCGCTCGCCGCCGCCGGCAAGGCGCCCGTCGGCCCCGCCCCAACTCCCGTGGGTCCGAGCGTTCGGGTCGCCCGCGGCAATAGTGTCACCATCGTTCCGGTCGGAGCCAAATAAGATGACAAAGCTGAACATCATGCGCCGAGCGACGGTCGGCACCGCGATCTTCGCGGTCCTCACCGCCAGCGTCACTCCGGTGGCGCCGAGCCTGGCGCTGGCCGCGCCGCCCCCCACGGGCAGCTACCGGCCTACGAACAACGTGCTGCTGTCCGTCGGGGAAGGCGAAGTCATCTCGCTGCCGAGGAACGTGGTCGACGTCTGGACCTCGAACCCGGGCGTCGCCGACGTCAACGTCACCAGCCCGCGCCAGCTCGGCCTGTTCGGCAAGGATGCCGGCGAAGCCACGGTGATCGCGACGGCGGCCGACGGAAGCGTCGTCTACGGCGCTCACGTCCGGGTCAGCCAGAACATCAGCTCGGTGGACCAGATGCTCAGGGCCGCGATGCCCGACGCCAACATCTCGATCACCCACGTCGGGCAGATCGCCGTCATGAACGGAACGGTTGCGTCGCCCGCCGACAGCGCTCAGGCGGAGCAGCTGGTCCGGACGATGCTCAACCCCGGCATCGACGCCAATTCGCCGGGCGCGGTCCTCAAGATCACTCCGGTCAACCGGCTGAAGTCGGCGACTCCGCTCCAGGTGATGCTGCAGGTCAGGATCGCCGAGGTCAGCCGCTCGCTCGCCCGCGACATCGGGGTCAACCTGGCGTCCGGCGACTCGACGAGCGGCTTCAAATTCGGGGTGGGACAGGGCCGCGCCTTCTATCCTTCGCACATTCCGGGCGCGCCCCTCGGCACCGGCACGACCGCTTCAGATATAGCGACGACGGTTATCCCCAATGCCGTGGGCTCGAGCCTCTTCGGCGCCGGCAAGCTGCTCGGCCTGGACATCCTCGGAGCGCTCGACCTCGCGGAGACCGACGGCAAGGTCCACACGCTCGCCGAGCCGAACCTCGTTGCTTTGTCCGGCGAGACCGCAAGCTTCCTCGCCGGCGGCGAGTTCCCGATCCCGTCGTCGAACGGGATCAACGGCACCGCCATCGAGTTCAAGCAATATGGCGTCAGCCTCGCCTTCACGCCCTACGTTCTCGAAGGCGGCCGGATCTCGATGCGGGTGCGCCCCGAAGTGTCCGAGCTTTCGGACGAGGGCGCGATCCAGATCAACGGCTTCCGGGTCCCCTCGCTGACCACGCGGCGGGTCGAGACCACGGTTGAGCTGGGCTCGGGACAAAGCTTCATGATCGGCGGGCTGCTCCGCAACACGAGCAGCAACAGCATCGAGAAGGCGCCCGTCCTCGGCAATCTGCCGATCATCGGGGCGCTCTTCCGGTCGACCAGCTTCCGGCGCGGCGAAACCGAGCTCGTGATCGTCGTGACGCCCTATCTGGTGAAGCCGGTCAATGCGAGCCAGATCGCGCTTCCGACCGACGGCTTCCGAAGCTCCACCACGGCGGAGCGGGTGATGCTCGGCACCAGCGAATATAACAAGGCCGTCCCCCGACCCGGACCGACCATGGCCGAGCCGCGCACCGCGAGCCCCGGAATGGGCGGAGTGGCGAGCGCGCCCGCCCGCCGGCTTCCGGCTCCGGCGCAACCGCGCCAGGTCGAAGCGAAGGCCAAGGCGACCCGCCCGCAAACCGCTTCCGCCGCTCCCGGCTTCAGCTTCTGACCGATCGAAAGGACGTGATTATGGCACGCACCAAGTCAATCGCCGCCGTCGTCGCGATCGGCGCCGCCCTTACCCTGCCCTCGGCCGCCCTCGCCAAGAAGCGGCCGCCCGAACGGCACGACGCCAGCCGCGGTCTCGATTCGCTCAACCAGCCGGTCGTCCAGCGCAGCGACTATCTGCTCGATCTGGCCGACAATGGCGGCCTCAGCGACGCCGACATGGACCGGCTCGACGCCTGGTTCCAATCGCTCGGCCTCGGCTATGGCGACCATGTCTTCGCCGACCGGGGCACCAGCGCCGGGCGTCAGGACGTCGCCCGGGTCGCGGCCGCCTACGGCCTGCTGATGAGCCCGGGCGCTCCGATCCTGGAAGGCGACGTCCCGATGGGCGCGGTGCGGGTGATCGTCAGCCGGACGACGGCGAGCGTGCCCAACTGTCCCAACTACGACGTCGAGCACGGGCCGAGCTCGACCTCTTCGAATTACGGCTGCTCCGTGAACTCCAATCTCGCCGCGATGATCGCCGATCCCAACGACCTGGTCCTCGGCCAGGCGGGAAGCGTCTACGGCGACGCCGACACCTCGACCAAGGCCCTCCGGGTGTGGCGGCAGACCGAGCCGACCGGGAAGAAAGGTCTTTCCACCGACGTCAGCACCAGAGGCAGGGGTAACTAATGAACGCGCCTTTCAACGCATCCCGCGCCGCCGCGCTTCGCGATCCCTTCAGCGCCTTCGTCTGCGACGACGCCACCGCCGAGATGCTTCGGCCGATCGCGGTCGAGCATGGCTGGGCGCCGGAGAAGGTCAACAAGGGGGGGCTCCGCAACGCGGTCCAGACCCTGTCGGTCTCGGCGAGTCCGGCGATCCTCTTCGTCGACCTGTCGGAATCGGGCGATCCCCTGAACGACATCAACGCCCTGGCGGAGGTCTGCGAGCCCGGAACGGTGGTGATCGCCGCCGGCCAGGTCAACGACGTGCGTCTCTACCGCGACCTCGTCGCCTCGGGACTGCAGGATTATCTGCTCAAGCCCTTCACTCCCGATCAGCTGCGCGACAGCTTCGCCCATGCCCAGCTCACCATCTCCGGCCCCCGGGTCAACGAGGCGGCGAGCGAGAAGCCGCACGTCATGGCGGCGGTGATCGGAGTGCGCGGCGGAGTCGGCGCCTCGACCCTGGCAACGTCGCTGGCCTGGCTGATGGGCGACAAAGCGGGCCGCTCGACGGCCCTGCTCGACCTCGACATCCACTTCGGGACCGGCGCGCTCGCGCTCGACCTCGAGCCGGGCCGCGGCCTCACGGATGCGATCGAAAATCCAAGCCGGATCGACGGGCTCTTCATCGAGCGCGCCATGGTCCGGGCCAATGAGAAGCTCTGCGTGCTCTCGGCGGAAGCGCCGCTCAACCAGCCTTTGCTCAACGACGGAAGCGCCTTCTTCCAGCTGCAGGAAGAGCTTCGCAACGCCTTCGAGAGCACCGTGCTCGACCTGCCGCGGGCGATGCTGATCCAACATCCGCATCTGGTCCAGGACGCCCATGTCGTCATCGTCACGGTCGAGTTCACCCTTGCCGCGACCCGCGACGCGATCCGAGTGCTGAGCTGGCTCAAGGCCAATGCGCCCCAGGCCAGGGTGCTCGTCGTCGCCAACCGCGTCCCGGCGGGCGCCCAGGAGATCAGCCGCAAGGATTTCGAGCAGTCGATCGAGCGTTCGGTCGACATCGTCATCCCCTTCGAGCCGAAGTCCGCCGCTCAGGCGGCCAAGCTCGGCCAGCCCTTCGCCAAGGTCGCCACCGCGTCGCGGATCAGCGCTCCGCTGGCGCAGCTGGTGTCGCTCACCACCTCGACCGTCGAGGGCGGCGAGGCGGGCGCACAAAAGCCGAAGGACGGAGGCAAATCGCTGCTCGACAAGCTCAACCTCAAGGGCCTTGTCGCGAAGAAGCCGAAGCCGGCGACGGCATGAACGGGTGCCGCGCGCGAGCCGGCGCATGGAATAGGAGCAGCCTGTGCTGAGCTTTCCGATCCTGATGCTGGGCGGCGGCGTGCTGGTCGTGCTCATGCTGATGGTGTTCGCCGTCGGCGGGCCCAATGCCGCCAAGGCGCAGAACCGACGCCTGGAGAGCGTTCGCGAGCGCCACAGCAAATCGAACGAAGTCGCCGCCCAGGCGCAGCTCAAGCGGATCCTCCAGACCCGCAATCAGAGCAAGATGGATGGGCTCGCGCAGCGTTTCATCCCCAACCCGGCCCTGCTTCGCCGGCGGCTTCAGCAGACCGGCCGGACTTGGACGCTGGCCCAATATGGCCTCGTCTCGCTCGGCATCATCGTCGTCGTCAGCCTTGGCCTGATCGTCAAGGGACTGCCGCTGATCCTCGCCTTGATGATCGCTCTCTTCCTCGGAGTCGGCGTACCTCATTGGCTCGTCGGCAAGCTGATCAAGCGCCGGGTCGGCAAATTCACCGCCCGCTTTCCGGACGCCATCGAGCTGATGGTTCGCGGCCTGCGCTCGGGTCTGCCGATTTCCGAGACCCTCGGGATCGTCGCCGACGAGCTTCCGGGTGCGATCGGGGACGAGTTCCGGACCGTCTCCGACAAGATGAAGATCGGCCGGACGATGGAGGGTGCGCTCCAGGACGTCGCCGACCGGCTTGGCACCCCCGAATTCCAGTTCTTCGTCATCACGCTGGCCATCCAGCGCGAGACCGGCGGCAACCTCGCCGAGACTCTCGCCAACCTCGCCGAGGTGCTGAGGAAGCGCGCGCAGATGAAGCTCAAGATCAAGGCGATGTCGTCGGAATCCAAGGCCTCGGCCTGGATCGTCGGCTCCCTGCCCTTCATCGTCTTCCTGCTGATCTGGTTCATCAACGGCAAATACATGCAGACCTTCTTCGTCGACGAACGGCTGATGATCGCCGGCGGCGGCGGGCTGGTCTGGATGGGGATCGGCGTGTTCATCATGGCCAAGATGGTCGACTTCGAGATCTAGGGACGGCACGAGAATGACGATACCTGCATCCGGACCGACCGTCATGGGCATCGACGTTGTGACGGTGGCGACCTTCATGGCCGCCGTCGCCACCTTCGCCGTGCTCGTCGCCATCTACGCCGCGACGACCGTCAAGGATCCGATGGCGAAGCGGGTGAAGGCGCTGAACGAGCGGCGCGAGCAGCTCAAGGCGGGAATCGTCGCCTCGACCTCGAAGC
>DASVPM010000118.1:0-9710 GCA_036382815.1 Allosphingosinicella sp. | reverse complement strand
CGATCGTCCAGCTGGCGAAGAGCTTCCGGATGACCGTCACCGCCGAAGGCGTCGAGACGGCCGACGAGTTCACCCGGATGCGCGACCTCGGCTGCCACCAGATCCAGGGCTATCTGTTCGGCCGCCCGATGAGCTTCGAGCGCGCCACCGACCTCATCCACGGCACCCAGAGCCGTTTGAGCGCTTAACAAATTCCTCCCCGAGATTTCTCGGGGAGGGGGACCGCGCGGAGCGCGGTGGAGGGGTTCTAAGAGGTGGAGAGGGCCCCTCCACCATGCTTCGCATGGTCCCCCTCCCCTGCAAATGGAGGGGAGGATAGGATGCCTGGATCAGCCCGCGATACCGGCGTCGCGCTTAGCTTCGTCGCTCTTCGCCATATTCTCGGGATCGAGCGGGCCCGTCATCCGCACGCGGCGGCTGGCCCCGCCGTGCCAGATGTTCTGGTAGGCCAGATAGGCGAGGATCGTGGCGAGGATCAGGAAGATCAAAGTCGCCCAGCCCGCCCGCTTGCGATTCTCGAGCTTGGGCTCCGCCGTCCAGGCCAGGAAGGCGCTGACGTCCGTCGCCATGTTCTCGACACTGGGGTTGGTGCCGTCGGCATAGCCCACCTGGCCGTCGCGGAGCGGCGGCGGCATCGCGATGTTGAGATTGGCGAACCAGGGATTGAAGTGAAGGTTCGGGCCGGGCTGGTTGTCCTTCGGCAAATTGGCCGGCGGGTTGCGATAGCCGGTCAGGAGCGAGGCGACATAGGCCGGACCGCCGTGGCGCGCCTTGGTCATCAGCGACAGGTCCGGCGGGAGCGCGTTGTTGTTGGCGGCCCGGGCGGCGGTCTCGTTCGGATAGGGATTGGGGAAATTGTCGGCCGGAAGCGCCTTTCGGGTGCTCGCCTCGCCGGTCTTCGGATCGACCGCGGGGACCTCGATCTGCCACTTGTCGGCGATCGCCTTCACCTCCGCCTCGCCGTAGCCGAGATCCTCGAGGTTGCGGAAGGCGACGAAGCTCAGGCCGTGGCAGGAGGAGCAGACCTCCTTGTAGACCTGGAAGCCGCGCTGCAGCTGGCGCCGGTCATATTTGCCGAACGGTCCGTCGAACGAATAGGCGATGTCGCGCGGCTCCTGGTGGAAGCGGTGCTCGACGCTCACCTCATGCTCTTCGGTGATATAGGCATAGACGCCCCAGCCGAGCGACCAGCTGGCGACCGCGACGAAGCCGAGGCCGATGAGAATGCCGAGCAGGCGGACCATGTGTCGTCTTTCCCTTATTCAGCCGCGGTGGCCGGCCGGGCGCCGGAAAGGTCGACCGGCGCCGACTCCCGTTCTTCCCCGTGGAGCACCGATTCCGAGATGGAGTTGGGCAGCGGCAAGGTGCGCTCGGTCCAGCTCAGGATGGGTAGGATTATGAGGAAATGGGCGAAGTAATAGATGGTCGCGACCTGGCTGATCATGACGTAGGGCTCTTCCGCCGGAAGCCCGCCGCACCAGCCCAGGACCAGGATGTCGAGGATCAGGATCCAGAAGAACTGCCTGAAGCGCGGCCGGTAATTGCCCGAGCGCACCGGCGAGGGATCGAGCCAGGGCAGGAAGAAGAGCAGGACGATCGCCCCGAACATCGCCAGCACGCCCCACAGCTTCGCGGGAAGGATGAAGTCCACCGTGAAGGCTCGGAGGATCGCGTAGAAGGGCCAGAAATACCATTCCGGGACGATGTGGGCGGGCGTCGAGAGCGGGTTGGCCGGGATGTAATTGTCGGCATGGCCCAGGTAATTGGGCGCGAAGAAGGTCACCGCGGCGAGCAGGACGAGGAAGACCCCGAGCCCGAAGCCGTCCTTGGCTGTATAATAAGGATGGAAGGGCAAGGTGTCCTGCGGACCCTTGACGTCGACCCCGGTGGGGTTGCCCGAGCCCGGAATGTGAAGCGCCCAGATGTGCAGGATGATCACCCCCGCGATCACGAACGGCAGCAGATAGTGGAGCGAGAAGAAGCGGTTCAAGGTCGGCTGGTCGGGCGCATAGCCGCCGAGCAGCCATTGCTGGACCGGCTCGCCGACGAGGGGGATCGCCCCGAACAGGCCGGTGATCACCTTGGAGGCCCAGAAGCTCATCTGTCCCCAGGGCAGAACGTAGCCCATGAACGCCGTCGCCATCATCAGCAGAAGGATGACGAGACCGAGCATCCAGACCAGCTCGCGCGGCGCCTTGTACGAGCCGTAATAAAGGCCGCGGAATATGTGGATGTAGGTGACGACGAAGAAGAAGCTGGCGCCGTTGGCGTGCAGGTAGCGTAGGAGCCAGCCCTGGTTGACGTCGCGCATGATGTGCTCGACCGACCGGAAGGCCTGGGCATCGTAGGCGACGTAATGCATCGCCAGGATGATGCCGGTGACGATCTGGATGACCAGCGCGATCCCGGCGAGGACTCCGAAATTCCAGAAGTAATTGAGGTTGCGCGGCACCGGATAGCCGCCGCCGACCGCGCCGTAGACGAGGCGCGGAAGCGGCAGGCGCTGGTCGATCCAGCGCATGAAGCCGCTCTTGGGACGATATTCTTCAGCCCAGGGGAAGCTCATCTTATGCCTCTTCTTCGCCGATGGTGACGACGGTGTCCGACTTGAAGACGTAGGCCGGCACTTCCAGATTCTTCGGCGCCGGGCCTTTGCGCACCCGGGCGGCAGTGTCGTAATGCGAGCCGTGGCAAGGGCAGAAATAGCCGCCGTAGGCGCCCCGGCTCTCGCCTTCCGCGGCGCCGAGCGGAACGCAGCCGAGATGGGTGCACACGCCCATCGTGATCAGCCACTGAGGCTTGCCTTCCTTGGTTCGCTCGGCGAGCGTCTGAGGATCGCGGAGCGATGCGACGGGAACCGCGTTCGCCGCCTGGATCTCGGCGGGCGTGAGGTGCCGGATGAAGAGCGGCTGCTTGCGGAAGATGGTCTTGACCGCCTGGCCGGGCTGGATCGCCGCGAGATCGACCTCGATCGAGGCCAGGGCGAGCACGTCCGCCGACGGGTTCATCTGGTTGACGAGCGGGTAGAGGGTCGCCGCCGCGCCGACTCCGGCGACGCTCACCGCCGCGATGTTGATGAAGTCGCGCCTTCTCATGCCCGCGTCGGACGCGGAGTCCGGCCCCGCGGCCAGCGTCCCGTCGCTGTGTTCAACCGTCGCCATAATGTCCTTCAGCGCTTCGAACAGGAATGCGTGGGCAGAGGAAGAGCCCGCGCAGCGCCGCGCCAAGGGGAGAGAGAAGCCTCCCCTGAGCGGCTTGGCGCGCCTGATAGACGCGTGCGCGCCGGTTTGCCAACAGCGATTTTCGACTCTCGTCGCCCCGGCGCGGGCCGGGGCCCCGCGGGGTGAAAGGCGCGGGGGTTTCCCCCGCCGGTATCCGGCCTTCGCCGGAATGACGTGGCGGGCGTCCCCTTCCGTTCAACGACGGTTCAGCCCGCCTGGGGTGGATCGGTCCGGCACCGAAACGGAGACCGCCGATGCGCCTGCCCCTCCTCGCCGCCCTCGCCCTCCACGCCTCCCCGGCCGTCGCCCAGCAGCAGCCCGAACCGCTCGCCCGCGCCCTCGCCGAGATCGACGCGCACCGGGTCGGGATGCGGGTCGGCTGCTCGGTGCCCGTGCCGGCGCTGTGGAACGCCCCGCCCTGGGAGCAGCGCGCCGCAGCAGGCCGGCGGGCCGCGTTCGAGGATTGCCTCTCCGGCGTCATGCATCGCGAGCAGGACCGCCTCGCCGAGCTCCAGGCCCGGGTCGCCGCCCTGCACGGCGAGGCGCCGGAGGCCGACTGGTCGGCCGCGGACTCGGCGCTCGACTCGAAATGGGCCGAGCTCGACACTCTGGCGGGCAAGCTCCGCACCCGCGACAATTGGGCGAACACCGCCGTCAGGGTCCTCGACACCTTCACCGGCCCCGGCGCCCCCTTCGGCCCGCGGCCCAACGCCTGGGACCGCTGCGCCCCCTATCGCTGCGACACGAGCACGTTCGCGCCGGGGATCCGTTAGCCCGTCGTTGCGAGCGAAGCGCGGCAATCCGGGCCGGGGCGGGGCGCCGCAATCCCAGGCCGGATTGCTTCGTCGCTTCGCGCCTCGCAATGACGGGGAATGCGCCTCGCCCTCCATCAGCCCGACCAGGCCGGCAATGTCGGCACCATCCTCCGCCTCGCCGCCTGCCTCGGAGTGCCGGTCGACATCGTCGAGCCCTGCGGCTTCCCTTTCTCGGACCGGGGGCTGAGGCGGGCGGGGATGGATTATGCTCGGATGGCTGCCGTGACCCGGCATTCGGGCTGGGAGGCATTCGAGGCGACCCTGGAGGGGCGTCTGGTGCTGTTCACGACGGCGGGCGCCGTCCGCCTGCCGGAAGCGCGGTTCGAGGCCGGCGACACGCTCCTCTTCGGCTCCGAGAGCAGCGGCGCCCCGGAGGCGGCGCATGGACGGGCGGGCCTCAGGATCCGCATCCCCCAGGTGGAGGAGACGCGTTCGCTCAACCTCGCCGTGGCGGCCGGGATCGGGCTCGCCGAGGCGTTGCGGCAGACGCAGATGTGGCCCTCGACATAGGCAGGGGTGAGCCAATCGGCCGCTGGAGCGTTGGGGCGGGATGAGCGACGAGATCGGCGAATTGCGCGTTCGCATGGAGGAAGCGGCGGCCGCGATGGACTTCGAGGAGGCGAAGCGCCTTCGCGACCGAATCGCGCTGATGCGGGGCGGCGCGAGCCGGGAGGAGGCGGAGCGCGCCGACTCGTCCGGTCTGACCCGGCAGCAGCCGGGGCGGATGGGGCTTGGCACCAGCCAGCAGCGGGTCACGCCGCCGGAAGGCTGGACCCCTCCACCCAAACCCGACCCGATGACCCGCGGGCGTTCACGGCGCAGAGGCAGGCCCTAGGCTGTATCGACATTCAGCTGAGGGCGGGCCGTCCTAATTTCTCCCCCGGGTTTCCGGGGGAGGGGGACCGCGCGGAGCGCGGTGGAGGGGTTCTTGCAGGTTCGGAAGAGCCCCCTCCACCATGCTTCGCATGGTCCCCCTCCCCTGCGAAAGCAGGGGAGGATTTTAGGAAGCCTAAGCCTACTGAATGTCGATACGCCCTAGTTTCGCGCAAGACCTGACGGGGGGGGGACGGCCGCCACGGCCGTCCCCTGCCCCGCCTACCTTTCCAGGAGCGCCTTAAGGCGATCCAGGTCCTGCCGGGCCTGCACTCCCGGCTCACGCTGGAACAGCTTCGCCACGATCCGGCCGACGGCGCCGGCCGGCGGATCGTAGGAGATGGTTGCCCGGACGTTGGTCCCGCCTCCGTCCGAGGTCTCGATGAACTCGACCCGGCCGCGGTTGGGGACGCTCGCGCCTTCCTCCGACTTCCAGGCGATCAGCCGGCCCGGAATGTCCTCGGTGACCAGGCTGTTGAACTCGACGCTGGTCCCCGCCGGCGCCTTGATCTTCCAGTGTGAGCGCACCTCGTTGAGCTTCGTCACCGATTCGATGTTGTCCATGAACTGGGGAAGGTTGGTGAAGTCCCGCCAGAAATCGTAAATCTCCCGCGGCGAGCGGTCGATGATCACGGATTCCTCGACCGTCGTGGTCGCCCGGCTGGTGCTGCCGGAGCCGCGGCCCGAGAACATGAACGGGACCGCGGCGCCGACGAGGGCCCCGGCCAGCGCCGCTCCGGCGACCACGGCCGCGCTGGGGCGGGTCTCGACGAGCTCGATCTCACGGTGGGACGAGCCCGGGCTCGCCCGCCATTCGTCCGGCCGGAAGCCGCCGGAATCGCCGCCGCGCGCCGTGGTCGCACCGGCGCCTTCGGAAAGGGAAGTCGCATTTTGAGTCATAGATTGTCTCCATCTGGCCGAATCGATTGGGGAGCGGTCGGAAGCCCGCCGCCTTCGAACCGCCCAACGGGGCAGGATTCGCTGCGTTCCCCGGCCTTTGCACAATTGCGCCGGACGGTTTCCGCCGCCCGCCGCCCGGAGCGGTCCGGCGAGGCTCTTGCAACTCGCCGCCTCGGGCGGCATCCGGATGCCATGATCGCGCTCGACGAGGAACAGCAACGCGCCCGGGCCTGGTTCGAAAGCCTTCGCGACCGCATCTGCGCGGAGTTCGAGGCGATCGAGCGCGAGGCCGGAAGCGAAGCCGTCTTCGGCTACACGCCCTGGGACCGGACCGATCCCGACGGCTCGCCGGGCGGCGGCGGGGTGCGCGGCCTGATGAAGGGGGCGGTGTTCGAGAAGGTCGGGGTCAACGTCTCGACCGTCGCGGGCCGCTTCTCCGAGGATTTCGCCGCGACCATCCACGGCGCCGGCGAGGATCCGCGCTTCTTCGCCACCGGCATCAGCCTCGTCGCCCACATGGCCAACCCGCACGTTCCGGCGGTGCACATGAACACGCGCTTCCTCGTCACGACGAAGCGCTGGTTCGGCGGCGGCGCCGACTTGAACCCGCCCCTCCCCTACGAGGAGGACACGGCCGACTTCCACGCCCGCCTCCGCGCCGCCTGCGCCGCCCACGACCAGACCTTCTACGACCGCTTCTCGAAATGGGCGGACGATTATTTCTACATCCCGCATCGCTGCGTCCATCGCGGCGTCGGCGGGATCTTCTACGACCATCTCGAAGGCCCGTTCGAAGCGAGCTTCGCCTTCACTCGCGACGTCGGCGAAGCCTTCCTCGACGTCTTCCCCAGGCTGGTCCGCCGGCGCATGTCGACCCCGTTCGACGAGACCGACAAGGCCCGGCAGCTCGAATGGCGCGGGCGCTACGCCGAGTTCAACCTCATCTACGACCGCGGCACCCTGTTCGGCCTGCGCACGGGGGGCAATGTCGACGCCATATTGATGAGCCTGCCCCCGCTCGCGACGTGGAGCTGAAGACGCAGCGGAGCCAAGCCGTCGCCGCCGCGTTGTCGCGCGGCACATAACGGAGGAATTTCATGCGCATCCTTGCACTGGCCGCTGCGGCCCTCGCCCTCTCCGCCTGCGGCGGCGGAAACGATTCGAGCGCGGACGAGGCCAACGCCCTCGGCGCCGACAACATGATGGTCGACGACAATCTGATGATGGATTCCAACGCGTCGATGAACGGCACGGGCGGAATGGACGCCAACGCCTCCACCAACGCCTCGACCGAGAACATGATGATGCAGAAGGACGCCACCACCAACGATCAGGACACCAACCTCGCCAACGGCCTCTAGGCCGCCGTCCAGGGGGCGTCGGCCGGGAGAGCCGGCGCCCCCTTTCACGTCAGTCTCGGACGATCATGCTCCGGGCCCCGCTTCCGAGGTCTTCTGGCAGATCCGGAAGAAGACGAACTCCGCGGGGCGCACCGCGGCGATGCCGATCTGGACGATGAGGCGGCCGCTCAGCATGTCGTCCTCGGTCATCGTCTCGCGTCCGACGGCGACGGTGAAGGCCTCCTCTTCCTTCTCCCCGAGCAGGGCGCCTTCGCGCCACTGGGTGCGCACGAAGTGGGTGACGGTCTGCTTGACCCGCGCCCACAGCCTGGGGTCGTTGGGCTCGAACACCACCCACCGGGTCGAGTTGTAGATCGACGCCTCGAGGAAGATGAACAGCCGGCGGACGTTGATATATTTCCATAGCGGATCGCTGGACATGGTCCGCGCGCCCCACACCCGGATGCCCCGCCCGGGGAATCGCCGGATGATGTTCACTCCCCTGGGGTTCAACACTTCCTGGGCGGCGTGGGTGACGTCATATTCAAGGTCGAGCGCGCCGGCGATGGTCTCGTTGGCGGGCGCCTTCCAGACGCCGCGGGTGTTGTCGGTCAGCGCATAGATGCCGCACACCGAGCCGCTCGGCGGAACCTTGATTCGCTTGCCGCTGCGCGGGTCGCTGACGACGATCCACGGATAATAGAAAGCGGCATATTTGGTGTCCTGGAGCGACGACCTGGGATCGAAGTTGCCCGGATCCGCCAAATTGGGCGGCGAGTCGATCACCGCGAACCGGAAACGGTTGTTCTCGCAGTGAGCGATCACCTTCTGGGCGATGTCGGGAGCGGCGCCCGGAGCGCTGACGATCGCCACGTCGCGATAGGAATCCAGCAACAGCGCCTCGAGGCCGGTGCGCTTGTCGGCATCGGCGTGCGCGCCCTCGTAATGGGCCGGTGCCAAGGGCCCCGCGCCGTCGTCGCCGCCCGTCAGCGCGGCCGAAGCCGCCACCGGCAATTCGCTCACGGGAGCGGAAGCGATGAGGATGATCAGCGAGGAATTGCCGTTGTTGACCCGCTTCTCCCAATAGTTCGGCGAATCGGGGTCGATGCTGAGGTCGTCGAAGTCCTCGCTGAGAGTGGGCTTCGGTGCTGTCGCCGCATTGGCCGGATCCACCGGATCGAACGGAACGGCCGCCGCCGCCCGGTCCCAGTAGAAGACTCGCAAGCGGAATCCGGCCGGAGTCCCGTCGCTCTTCCTGGTCGTGCCGGGATCGATCCTGGCCCAGATCCGGTCGGAGGCGGCGCCGGGGCCGTTCGCCCGCACTGTGAACGTGTCGAGCATGGCCTCGGACATGCCGGTGCGGCCGGCCGGCAGGTCGCCGACGATGCGCGCGATATAGGCGCGGCGGCCGCCATTGTCGAAGAACGCCTTGACCGCGTAGGGCAGATATTTGTCCGGGCCGAAGACGTCTCCGAACAGGCGCAGATATTCGCCGTAGCTGGTGATCGTGCGCGGCCGGGTCGGGCCCCGCTCCGTCTCCCCCAGGAAGGCGGTGGTGGTCGTCGCCACCCCCTCGATCGGCTTCGGGCCGCGTTCGATCTCCTCGACATAGACTCCCGGCGCAAGGTATTCGGGCATCCGACCTTCCCTCCCGAGCCGCTGCGGCAAGGCGCCGCGGCCCCATGGTCTACGACCGGCGAGGCACGCGCAACCCGTCCAGTCCGCCCTCACCTTCGCGGCCAGCTGGTCGCAGGTGAAGGGCTTGCTGATGAGTCAGACGCCCTCGTCCAGCCTGCCGTCGTGGCCTGTGTCGCCATCCACGAGGAAACGGTGAAAGACGTGAAGGCTGGACCATGATCGGCTTGACTGAGATACCCCCGTCATTGCGAGCGTAGCGAAGCAATCCAGCAGGTTCTCTGATGCCCGCCGGATTGCCGCGTCGCTTCGCTCCTCGCAATGACGATTCAAGCAAGGATGATAGCGCTCTAGTCGCGTTCAGTGCGATGAGATTTGGAGCTACCCCTCAAGCTTCAGCGCCCCGGATCGCGGCGGCGACGGCGGCGCAGGCCGTATGATGCACCATGTGGCCCGCCCCCTGGACGATCACGAGCTCGCTTCGGCCGAGCGTCCTGGCGAGGCGCCCGGACTGGTCCGGGGTGCTCACCACCTTGTCGCCGTCCCCCGCGACGAGCGTGACGGGAAGGGTCAGGACGGCCAGGCGTCCGGCCAGCGAAGCCGCGGCCGGGACCATGAGCGCGGCGTCCGCGGCGGCGGCCCGGATCTGCGAGGGACGAAGGGTCATCGCGAACGGAAACTCCCGCTCCCATCCGGCCGGGACCGGCGCGGGGGCGAAGATCTGGGCCTCCATCGCCGGCTTCAGGGCCGCCCCGAGGAAGGGGGAGATCGTGTAGCGGATGGCATCCCCGACGACCGGAACCGCGGGCGGAGCCGAGACGACGGCATCCAGCCTCGCCGAAGGATAATAATAGCCGCCGATCAGGACCAGCGACGCGGCGGCCCGCGGGTGGTTGAGGCCGATCTCCGCGGCGACCATCGTCCCG
>DASVPM010000117.1:0-1609 GCA_036382815.1 Allosphingosinicella sp. | reverse complement strand
CCTGAAAGGACCCCTCCACCATGCTTCGCATGGTCCCCCTCCCCGGCAGATGCCGGGGAGGAATTGTGTCGCTCCGGCACATCCCGGCCTTTACCTTCTTTGCCCCTCGCGGCGTCGCCGCCGCTGTGGCACCATCAGCCTATGCAGGAAGCGCGACTCCCTCTCACGGCCAAGTTGGTCGCCTCGCTCTATACCGAAGCGATGCTTCTCGCCGACGAGGCGCGCTCCTATTTCGACATGAGCGGCCGCGCCGACCGCGATTCGCTCGATCCGATCGACCGGGTCGGCTTTTCCTGCGAGTCGCTGAAGGTGACGACCCGGCTGATGCATGTCATCGCCTGGCTCCTGACCCAGCGGGCGGTCGAAGCCGGGGAATTGAGCGCCAGCCAGGCCCGCCGGCCGGGCCGGCGCCTGGGCGAAGCGCCGGACACCGACGAGGTGCTGCTGGCGAAGCTTCCCGAGGCGGCCGTGGCTTTGGTCCACGCAAGCCGAGATCTCTATGCGCGGGTAAAGAGGCTGGACGAGGCGGGGGTTCAGACCGCCGAGCCGCAGGCGAGTCCTGCACGAAGCCTGATGAGCCGGCTGGAGCGGTCGTTCTGAACGGTCAAGGGGCTTTCCCCCTCAGCTCCGCTTTGGCTTCCTCATATTGGCGGATCAACTCGGCCACATAGTCTCCCGCCGGGCGTACGCGGTCGACGGCGCCGATGCCCTGACCCGAGCCCCAGATGTCTCGCCAGGCCTTTTTCGCGCTTTCGCCGCCGCCGAAATCCATAGTCTTGAGATCGCCCGCCGGCAGATTGTCCGGATCGAGCCCCGAGGCAGCGATCGAAGCCCGCAGGTAATTGCCGTGGACGCCCGTGAACAGGCTCGAATAGACGATGTCCGCAGCCCGGCCGTCGCAAATTCCCTGCTTGTAGGCCTCGGCCGCATTGGCCTCTTCGGTGGCGATGAAGGGCGAGCCGATATAGCCGAGATCCGCCCCCATCGCCTGAGCGGCGAGGATGGCCCGGCCGGTCGCGATCGCGCCCGACAGGATCAGGGGCCCGTCGAACCACTGGCGGATCTCCTGGACGAGGGCGAAGGGCGAGAGGGTGCCGGCATGGCCGCCGGCGCCCGCGGCGACCGCGATCACGCCGTCGGCGCCTTTCTCCACGGCCTTGCGGGCGAAGCGGTCGTTGATGATGTCGTGGAGGGTGATGCCGCCCCAGCCGTGCACCGCCTCGTTCACCTCGACGATCGCCCCGAGCGAGGTGATGACGATCGGCACCTTCCACTTGGCGCAGGTCGCCATGTCCTGCTGGAGCCGGTCGTTGGAGCGGTGGACGATCTGGTTGACGGCATAGGGAGCTGAAGGGGTTTCGGGATGGTCGCGGTCCCAGGCGGCGAGCTCCTCGTCGATGCGGTGAAGCCATTCGTCGAGCAGGCTCTGGGGGCGGGCGTTGAGCGCCGGGAAGGAGCCGACGATGCCCGCCTTGCACTGGGCGATGACCAGATCGGGATTGGAGACGATGAAGAGCGGCGCTCCGATCACGGGCAGGCGAAGCCGGTCGAGCGGTGGGACGAGGGCCATGCGCGTCAGCCGCGCGAATCGAGTCGGCGGCCGAGAGCG
>DASVPM010000116.1:0-7770 GCA_036382815.1 Allosphingosinicella sp. | reverse complement strand
GAGCGCGCCACTCGCTCCCGCAGATCATCCGAATAAGGCTTGGCCATCGCTGCTGGCCTCCATCCCAGCCAGCAGCTTGAATCACACTTCAGGCCAGACGGGAATCCCAAATCGATTCAGGCAAAGCCAAACAGACTCTAGGCCGCGGGGCAGCGGCTGGCGATCACGTCGACCTCGGCGAAGCAGCGTCGGCGAAGGCCCTCCGGGTCAGCTTCGGCAGCAGTGCCGCCTGAGCCATCGCCCGCGCCGCCAGGAACAGGCTGAAGGCCAGCCATAATCCGTGATTGCCCATGCCGGCGGCCGCGAACAGCAAAGCCGCGTAGACGGCACAGGCCGCGGCCATCGTGATCAGCAGGGCACGGGTCCACGTCGCGCCGATGAAGATGCCGTCGAAGACGTAGGAGCTGACTCCGAGCACCGGCAGCAGCACGGCCCAGGGGACGTAGGTCAGGGTCGTCGCCATCACGACCGGATCGGTGCTGAAGCTGGCGGCGAAGCGGGCGCCGGCGCCGGCGTAGATAAGGCTGAACAGGGCTCCGCCGGCGAGACCCCAGAGCAGCAGCGCCTTCACCAGCGAGTCGAACCGGCGGCGGTCCTTCGCACCCACGGCCTCACCGCACAGCACCTGCGCGGCGCTTTCGAAGCCGTCGAGGATCAGCGCCGAGAGAATGAACAACTGGTAGAGGATTCCGTTCGCCGCGAGGACCAGCGGCCCCTGCTGGGCGCCCTGCCGGGTGAGCAGGAGGATCGCGGCGGTGAGCAAGACCGTGCGCAGGAAGAGGTCGCGGTTCAGCCGGAACAGCGCACCCATCTGAGCGGCGCCCCATGTTTGCCGTCGCCTCGCCGCGGCGAGCGCCGCCAGAGCCGGCCCCTGCCGCGCCGTCGCGGCCAGCAAGGCGAGTGTCTTGCCGCCTTCGGAAAGCAGCGTTGCCGCGGCGACTCCCGCCACGCCCCAGCCGAATCCCAGGACGAAGACGAGGTCGAGCCCGATGTGGACGAGGTTGGAGCCGATCTCGGTCCAAAGCACCACCCGTACCCGCCGCCGCCCGATCAGCCAGCCCATCAACGCGGCGTTGGCGAGCCAGAGCAGCCCGCCCCAATAGCGGATGCCGACATAGACGCCGGCCTCCCGAGCCACCCCGCCGCGGGCGTGGAGCAGCTCCATTCCCCAAGGCACGACCAGCGGCTTGAGCGCGAGCAGGACAAGCCCGATCGCCAGCGACAGTCCGAGCGCCCGGGCCAGGGTCGCCGCCTGCGCCTCCTCGTCGCCGCGTCCGGCCGCCTGGGCGGTGAGGGCGATCGTCCCCGTCCTCAGGAAATTGAAGACGATGAGGAGGCCCATCATGAACTTCGCGCCGAGCTCGACTCCGGCCTGAGGCTCGGCCTCGCCGAGCTGGCCGATCACCCAGAGATCCGCGATCCCGAACAGCGCGGTGGCGACGTTGGTCAGCATCGAGGGCAAGGCGATCGCCCAGATCGCGCGGTTCAGTGCCCCCCTCTCATCACCAGTCGCCAAGCCCGCCCCCGCCACGCTAGAAGAGGGCGAATCCCTCCCGAAAAGGCATGGCCCAAATGAAATTCTTCGTCGACACCGCCGACACCGGCGAAATCCGCGACCTTGCGGAAACCGGCCTGCTCGACGGGGTAACGACCAACCCCTCGCTGATCCATAAAGCGGGGCGCGATTTCCTCGAGGTGGTGCGCGAAATCTGCTCCATCGTTTCAGGGCCGGTGTCCGCCGAGGTCGTCGCCACCGACCATGAGGAGATGATGCGCGAGGCCGAGGTGCTCCGGAAAATCGCCGGCAATATCGCCGTCAAGGTGCCGCTGACGATCGACGGCCTCAAGACCTGCAAGGCGCTGACCGGCGAGGGGACGATGGTCAACGTCACCTTGTGCTTCACCGCCAACCAGGCGCTCCTCGCCGCCAAGGCCGGCGCGACCTTCATCTCGCCCTTCGTCGGCCGCCACGACGATACCGGCTTCGACGGGATGCAGATCATCTCCGAGATCCGGACGATCTACGACAATTACGATTTCGAGACCCAGATCCTGGTCGCCTCCATCCGCCACCCGATCCACGTCCTCCAGTCCGCGATGATCGGCGCCGACGTCATGACGGCGCCCCCGGCCGTCATCCGCCAGCTCTTCAAGCATCCGCTCACCGACAAGGGGCTGGAGGGCTTCGCGGCCGACTGGGCGAAGACCGGGCAGAAGATCGGGTAACGGCAGAGGCGGGAATTGACGTAGCTTCTTAACCTTGTTCGGGTTAGCCTTCGCGCGATGGGCAAGGTGATCAACTTCGAGGACCGGGCGGTGGCCAAGCTCCGCGCCCGGGTCGCGGCGGCGGAGGAGGCCAATCAGGACCTCATCGCCTTCGCCCGCGGCCATTCCGGCGCGGTCGCCTCGATCCACGAGGCGGTGCTGGCGGCGATCGAGGCGGAAGGCTTCGATCATCTCATCCACATCGTCACCCAGGAATGGCCGCACATCCTCGGCCTCGACGCCGTCGCGGTTTCCCTTTTCGCCGGCGACAAGGGCGTCCGCGCCGACGCCTCGGGCCTGCAGTTCGTCGACGTCCGGGTCATCCGCCGCTCGCTCGAGGGGCTGGACGGGGTCGTGCTTCGCGGGGTCGACCGCGGCCATCCCCTTTTCGGCCCCGCCTGCGAGCTGATCCGGGCCGAGGCCCTGGTCCGTCTCGACAGCGAGTCGCCCCTGCCCAGCGGGCTGCTCGCGCTGGGCCAGCGCGAGGCGCAGGGCTTCGAGACCCGGCACGGGTCCGAATTGCTGATGTTCCTCGGCCGGGTCCTCACCCGCTCGATGGGCCGGTGGCTGATCCCCTGAACGGACACGCCGCGGCCGCGACGGCGCTTCGCTGGCAGCGGCATCTCGCCCAGGACCGCCGCCGTTCGCCGCATACCGTCCGGGCCTACGCCGCCACGGCGCACCGCCTGATCTCCTTTCTCGCGCAGCATCTTGGCGGCGCGGTCGACGGAGCGGCGCTGGCCGGCCTCGAGCCGAAGGACCTGCGCGCCTTCCTCGCTTATCGGCGCGGCGAAGGACTGGGCAACAGCTCGGCGGCGCGGGAGCTCTCCGCAGTCCGCGCCTTCCTCGCTTTCGCCGCCGCGGAACGGGGAGGGGAGCCGGGCCTCCCGCGGCTGAAGGGACCCAAAAGGCCGCGCAGCGTGCCGCGGCCGGTCGCGCCGGACGACGTGGTCGCGCTCGCCGAGGAAGCCGGCGAGGATGCCCGCGAGGAATGGATCGCGGCCCGCGACCAGGCGGTGCTCCTGCTCCTCTACGGCTCCGGCCTTCGAGTGGCCGAAGCGCTCGGCCTGACCGGCGCGGCACTTCCGCTCGGCGAGGCGCTCAGCGTCACCGGCAAGAGGGCGAAGACCCGGATCGTGCCGCTGCTGGCGCCGGTTCGGTCGGCGATCGACCGCTATCTGTCCCTCTGCCCCTATGCGCCCTCACGGGACGAGCCCCTGTTCCGAGGCGCCCGCGGCGGGCCGCTCAACGGCGAGATGATTCGACGGGCGGTCCGCAAGGCGCGCATCCGCCTCGGCCTCTCCGACCGCACGACCCCCCACGCCCTTCGCCACAGCTTCGCCACCCACCTGCTCGGCCGAGGCGCGGATCTGCGCTCGCTCCAAGAGCTTCTCGGCCACGCCAGCCTCTCCTCGACGCAAATCTATACGGCCGTCGACGCCGCTCATCTCCTCGACGTCTATCGCAACGCGCATCCGAGGGCGTAACGGGACGTCACGGATGCCTTTTCCGCCACGTCAGCTGGCGCCAGACGTAGGCGAGGACGATGAGGACGATGATCGCGGTCGAAAGCGGGCCGAGCACCTTCTCGATATCGCGGAAGGCCTTGCCGAGGCCCCAGCCGGCGGTGGCCAGGACGGCGGTCCAGACGACCGTTCCGAGAGTCGACCAGATCAGGAAGCTCTTCAGGCGCATGTTGAGCAGCCCGGCGGGGATGGAGATCACGGAGCGGATCGTCGGCAGCAGACGCCCGCCCGAGACGATGATTCCGCCGAAACGTCCGAACAGGCGCTCCGATTTCTCCACGTCGTCCCAGTCGAGGGTGAGCCAGCGGCCGTAGCGGACGATGAACGGCTTGAAGCGCATCATCCCGATTACCCGCGCCAGGGCGTACCAGAACAGATTGCCGAGCATTGCGCCCGCGGTCCCGCTGGCGATCACAGCCCACAGCGAAAGCTGGCCCTGGGCCGCCTGGACCCCGGCCAGCGGCATGATCACCTCGGACGGAATGGGCGGGAAGATCGTCTCGAGGAACATCAGCAGGAATATGCCGACATAGCCGGTCTGCTCGATCAGGCTGGTCGTCCAGTCGCCCATCTCAGCGGATCTTCGCCTCGATCGAGTCCCAGATCATCCCCGGAGTGTCGGTGCCGTTATAGCGGTCCATGGCGACGATTCCCGTCGGCGAGGTGACGTTGATCTCGGTGAGCCATTTTCCGCCGATCACGTCGATGCCGACGAAGAGGAGCCCGCGCGCCTGAAGCTCCGGGCCGAGGGCCGCGCAGATCTCGCGCTCGGTCTCGGTAAGCTCGGTCCTCACCGCCGAGCCGCCGACCGCCAGGTTGGAGCGGATCTCGCCGGCGCCCGGGATCCGGTTGATCGCCCCGGCGACCTTGCCGTCGACGAGGACGATCCTTTTGTCGCCCTCGGCGATCTCGGGAACGAAGGCCTGGACGACGTGGGGCTCGCGATAGGCGGTGTTGAACATCTCGATCAGCGCGGACAGATTGGCGCCGTCCCGCCCGACCTTGAACACCGCCTTGCCGGCATTGCCGTGGAGCGGCTTCACGACGATCTCGCCATGTTCCTCGAGGAAGCGCCGGGCCGCTCCGAGCGAGCGGGTCAGGAGGGTCGGCGGCATGTAGCGGGCGAAGTCCAGCACCCAGATTTTCTCCGGGGCGTTGCGCACGGAGGCCGGGTCGTTGACGACCAGGGTCTCGCCCCGGATGCGTTCGAGCAGGTGGGTGGCAGTTATGTAGCCGAGGTCGAAGGGCGGATCCTGGCGCATCAGAACGACATCGGCGTCGCGCCCGAGGTCGAGGAGGACGGGATCGCCGAGCGTGAAATGATCGCCCTTCACCGGCCGAACCTCCACCGGCCGGGCCATCGTCCACAGGCGGTCCCCGGTGAAGCTGAGATCCTCGGCGCCGTAGGTCCACAGGGCGTGCCCGCGCTTCTGGGCGCCGAGCATGATCGCGAAGGTCGAATCCCCCTCGATGTTGATCCCCTCGATGGGGTCCATTTGGACGGCGACGCGAAGGCTCATCGGGCGCGCTTAGCGGCGTGCGCCCGCGCTGTCATCCATGCCAGATATTGGCCATGTGGCGGGGCAGCCGGCGCGGGGCGATGAAGATCGCGTCGAGCCGGATGTCGTCCCCGGCGCGGACATAGCGGGGTGCGAGCGCTTCCGCCGCCGCGACGACCCGGCGCAGCCGCCACTCGTCGAGAGAATGAGCGGCCTCTTCGAGGGTCGCCCGTGCCTTCACCTCGACGAACGCGACCGTCCTTCCGCGCCGGGCGACCAGATCGACCTCGCCGGCCGGAATGCGGACCCGGCGGCCGAGGATTTTCCAGCCCTTGAGCTGAAGCCACAAAGCGGCGAGCCGCTCGGCCCGCCGGCCCCCGCGCTCGGCCCGCTGCCGTTTCATTTAAGCCTGAGCGCCCGTTCATAGGCCTGGCGCCTCGGCACTCCCAGCTTCTCGGCCACCTCGGCCGCCGCTCGGGATGCCGAAAGCCTGCCCATCGCCTCGCGAAGCGCCGAGTCGACCTGTTCCTCGCCCGCGGCCTCGGCATCGCCCGGCGGCGCGACGACGACGACGATCTCGCCTTTGGGCGCCGCCTGCGAATAGCGCTCCGCGAGCCCGGACAGGGAACCCGTGACGGTTTCCTCGAACTTCTTGCTGATCTCGCGCGCCACCGCGGCTTCGCGGTCGCCGAGGCCTTCTCTCAGCGCCTGCAGCGTGGCGGCGAGCCGGGGCCCGCTTTCGTAAAGCACGAGGGTGGCCCGGACCGAAGCCACCTCGGCGATCGCCGTCGCCTTCGCGCCGCCCTTCGGCGGAAGGAAGCCGAGGAAGAGGAACCGGTCGGTCGGAAGGCCCGCCAGGGTCAGCGCGGCGACGACGGCCGACGGCCCGGGGACGGTCGTCACCGGAATCCCGGCGGCGCGCGCCTCCCGAACCAGCTTGTAGCCCGGATCGCTGATGAGCGGAGTGCCGGCATCCGAGACCAGCGCCACCGCCGCCTCCCGCATCCGGTCCAGCAGCTGCGGCCGGACGCGCTCGGCATTATGGTCATGATAGGGGAGCATCGGCCGCCTGACGCCGATATGGTGGAGGAGCTTGGCGGTGACCCGGCTGTCCTCGACGGCGATCAGGTCCGCCCGCGCCAGCACGTCGGCGGCCCGCGGCGACAGATCGGAAAGATTGCCGATGGGGGTCGCGACGATATAGAGGCCGGGGGGCAGCGCGTTCATGAGGAACAGGGTCATGGCAGAGCAATCCCCCGGGTCGCAAGCGCGGCGCAACATCCTTGGCCTGACCATGTCGGTCCTGCTGGCGACGGCCCTGGCCGGCTGCCAGCTCGTTCCCAAGCCTCGCCCGGACCTACCTCCGGAGGAACTGCCACCGGAAGTCGAGCAGCCGCGCGACGAGGAGCCCGGTCCCCAGCTTCCGCCCGAGGAGACCCGCAACCGGGTCGCGGTTCTGGTTCCGACTTCCGGCGCCAATGCCGGAGTCGGCCTCTCGATCGCCAACGCGGCCAACCTCGCCTTGCTCGACGCCGGCGGCGAGCGAATCCGAATCACCGTCTACGATACCGGCCGTAGCGGCGCCGCCGCGGCGGCCAACCAGGCGCTCGCCGAAGGCAACGGCCTCTTCCTCGGCCCGCTTCTCGCCGAGGACGTCCGCGCCGTCGCACCGATCGCCCGCCGCGCCGATATCCCGGTGATCAGCTTCTCCAACGATTCCAGCGTCGCCGGCGACGGCGTCTATCTGATGGGCTTCACTCCGGGCCAGTCGATCGCGCGAGTCGTCGGTCATGCGCGCAGCGTTGGGCTCGAGCGTTTCGGCGCCCTCGCGCCGGTAGGGGTCTACGGCCGCCGCGCCTCGGACGCGATGGTGAGCGCGGTCGAGGATTCCGGCGGGCGCCTCGTCGCCATGCAGACTTATGACGGCGGGCCCGCAGCGGTCAGGACCGCCGTTGCCAGGCTCTACGCCCAGGGCCCATACGACGCAGTGCTGATCGCCGACGGCGGCCGCGGCGCCGCGGCCGCCGCGCCCCTGCTGAAAAGCGGGACGAATGCCCGCGTCCGGCTGCTCGGTACCGAATTGTGGTCGACCGAGACCGGGCTCGGCCGAACCGCCGCTCTGCGCGGCGCCTGGTATGCGAGCGTGGGCGATTCGATGTTCAACCAGCTGCGCAGCCGTTACCGCGCCCGCTACGGCGCCAATCCCTATCGCCTCGCGAGCCTCGGCTACGACGCGGTGCTGCTGACCGTCCGGATCGCCAAGAACTGGCGGCTCGGCCGTCCTTTCCCGGAGCGAGAGCTGCGCGATCCCGTCGGCTTCGCGGGCGTGGACGGCGCCTTCCGGTTCACTTCGACCGGTATCGCCGAGCGCTCGCTCGAAGTGCGCGAGGTGACCGCGACGGGGACCATCGTGGTGTCGCAGGCGCCGAGAGGATTCGACTAGCCCGTCATTGCGAGCGAAGCGAAGCAATCCAGCGCGG
>DASVPM010000115.1:0-3758 GCA_036382815.1 Allosphingosinicella sp. | reverse complement strand
CCCCTACGACGATGAGGTCGACCCCGACCTCATCAACGCCGGCAAGCAGACCATCTCCGAGCTTCCCTCCTCTGCCTATTTCAGTTCGGCCGACAGTTTCGCGATGATCCGCGGCGGGCACATCGACCTGACCGTGCTCGGCGCGATGGAGGTCAGCCAGGATGGCGACATCGCCAACTGGATGATCCCGGGCAAGATGATCAAGGGCATGGGCGGCGCGATGGATCTCGTTGCCGGCGTCAAGAAGATCATCGTCGTCATGGAGCATAATTCGAAGAGCGGCGACCCCAAGTTCATCCCCGAATGCACCCTGCCGCTCACCGGCCGCAACGTCGTCGACATGATCGTCACCGATCTGTGCGTCTTCCACCGGCCCGACCATGACAGCCCGTTCCGGCTGATCGAGCTCGCGCCGGGGGTGACGGCCGGGGACGTGCGGGAGCGGACGACGGCGAAGTATGAGGAATAACCGTCGCTGGGGCGACGGGGAAGGGTTGCATGCGCATTCTCCTGACCGGCTCCTCAGGCTGGCTCGGCCGCTTCCTCGCGCCGCGGCTCAGGCAGGAAGGCCATGAGGTTACCGGCCTCGACGTCGCACCGGGAAACGACACCGACATCCTCGGCTCGGTCGCGGACCGCTCCCTGATCGACCGCGTCTTCGCCGAGCAGGGCGTCGAGGCCGTCATCCACTCCGGTGCTCTGCACAAGCCGGACATCGTCCGCTACCCGCGCCAGGCCTTCGTCGACGTCAATGTCACCGGGACCCTCAACCTGCTCAAAGCGGCTTCGGCGGCCGGGAACGACCGTTTCGTCTTCACCTCGACCACGTCGCTGATGGTGTCGGAAGCGGTGCATTCCGGCCGAATCGGGTGCGCGGCCTGGATGGATGAGGATTACGGCCCGCCCGAACCGCGCAATATCTACGGAATCACCAAGCTCGCCGCCGAGCATCTGTGCCGGCTCGCGCACCGCGAGCAGGGGCTGGCTGTCTGCATCCTGCGCACCTCCCGCTTCTTCCCCGAGGAGGACGACACCCACCGGCAGCCAAGCGGCCCGAACATCAAGGCGAACGAGTTCCTCAATCGCCGCCTCACCGTCGAGGATGCCGCCGAAGCGCATCTCGCCGCGCTGGACAGGACGCCGAAGCTCGGCTTCGGCACCTTCATCGTCTCCGCGCCGCCGCCTTTCTCGGCGGAGGATTGCGAGGCGCTGGCGGTCGACGCGGCCGCCGTCGTTCAGCGCCGCTTCCCCGACGCGGCGGCCCTCTATGCCCGCGCCGGCTGGACCCTGCCCGAACGGATCGACCGGGTCTATGTGCCCGCCGCGGCCGAGGCCCGGCTCGGCTTCCGCTGCCGGACCGATTTCGCCTCGGTGCTGGACTCGCTTCGCGAGGGGCGGCCATTGCCCTTCCTCCACGATCCTTATTATGTCTCGCCCAAAGAAGGGATGCGCTGATGCTGAAGAAATCGATCGGACTTGCCGCCGCGCTATTCGCGCTGGGCGGTTTCCAGCCGGCGCCGGCGCCGGCGCCGGCGATGCAGATGTGGCGGCTCGACTGCGGCACCGTCCAGGTCAAGAATCTGGACATGTTCTCCGACGCCTTTCTCTACGTCGGCCAGAGCAAGACCCTGACCGACAGCTGCTACCTGATCCGTCACGGCGAGAATTACCTGCTCTGGGATACCGGTCTGCCCGGCGAGCTGGCCGGCAAGACGGTGCCGATGGGGGACATGACCTTGTCGGTCGCCCGTCGGCTCGTGGACCAGCTCGCCCAGATCGGGGTCCCTCCCGAACGGGTCAACTTCGTCGGCATCAGCCACCGGCACGACGACCATATCGGCCAGGCCGCGGACTTCCCCAAGGCCACCCTCCTGATCGGCGCCGAAGATTTCGAGACCGTGAAAAGCCGAAGCGAGTCGGCGCCCCGTTTCGCGCCGTGGATCAAGGGCGGCGGCAAGGTCGAGAAGATCGAGGGCGACCATGACGTGTTCGGCGACGGCAGCGTCGTCATCCTCGACATGCCGGGCCATACGCCGGGCCATCATTCTTTGCTCGTCCGGCTGCCGAAGACGGGGGCGGTGCTTCTGACCGGCGACCTCTTCCACTTCTACGAGAATGTCCGCAACCGCGGAGTCCCCGGCTTCAACACGGACCGCGCCGACACGCTCGCCTCGATGGACCGTTTCGATGCGATCGCGCGGCGCCTGAAGGCGAAGACGATCATCCAGCACGAGCCCGGCGACATCGCCAAGCTCCCCGCCTTCCCGAAGGCCGCACAGTGAAGGCCTTGCTCTCGAAGGCGGTGGGCGGGCCGGAGACGCTCGAGCTGGCCGAGCTGCCCGAGCCGCGGCCAGGCCCGGGCCAGCTGCTCGTCCGGGTGCGGGCCTGCGCGATCAACTATCCCGACGTCCTGATCATCGAGGACAAATATCAGTTCAAGCCGCCGCGGCCGTTCGCGCCGGGCGGGGAAGTCGCGGGAGTCGTGGAAGCGGTCGGGGAGGGGGTCTCCGGCTGGGCCGAAGGCGACCGGCTGATCGCGATGATCGGCCACGGCGGGCTTAGCGACAAGGTGGTCATCTCGGCGGGCCAGGCGGTGCCGCTTCCGCCGGAGCGGAGCTTCGAGGAAGGCTCGGCGCTGATCCTCACCTATGCCACCTCGATCCACGCCTTGCTCGACCGCGGCGGTCTGAAACCGGGCGAGAGCCTGCTCGTCCTCGGCGCGGCCGGAGGGGTCGGCCTCGCCGCGGTCGAGCTCGGCAAGGCTTTCGGCGCCCGGGTGATCGCCGCCGTCTCGTCGGACGAGAAAGCCGAAGTGGCGCGGCGGGCGGGCGCCGACCTGGCGATCGTCTACCCGACGGGGCCTTTCGACAAGGACGGCTCGAAGGCGCTCGGCCAGATGTTCAAGGAAGCGGTCGGGCCCGGCGGAGCGGATGTGATCTACGATCCGGTCGGCGGCGATTATGCGGAGCCGGCCCTGCGCTCGATCGCCTGGGAGGGCCGCTACCTCGTCGTCGGCTTCCCCGCCGGGATCCCGAAGCTTCCGCTCAATCTCACCCTGCTCAAGAGCTGCGACGTCCGCGGCGTCTTCTGGGGCGCCTTCGCGGCCCGCGACCCGAAGGCCAATGCGGCGCACATCGAGACCCTGTTCCGGCTGTGGCGCGATGGGAAGATCGCTCCGAACGTGAGCCGGACCTGGCCGCTCGAGCAGGGCGGCGACGCGATCGCCCACATGGCGGCGCGAAAGGCGGTCGGCAAGCTCGTGGTGACGATGGATTGAGTAACGTCATCCCGGCGAAAGCCGGGACCTCAGGACTAGAAGTCTCGGCGGGTCTCCCCGAGGTCCCGGCTTCCGCCGGGATGACGTACCGTTGCGCCGCCCCAACGCCACGCCTATCTGACACTCAACAGAGCAAGGGAGCGTCATGAGCACTTTCGACGACCGCGAACGGGCCTTCGAGACCAAATATGCCCGCGACCAGGACATGCAGTTCCGCATCGTGGCGCGCCGCAACAAGCTGCTCGGGCAGTGGGCGGCCGGGCTGATGGGCCTCAGCCAGGCGGAGGCCGACGCCTATGCCAGCGACGTCGTCCGCTCCGATTTCGAGGAGGCCGGCGACGAGGACGTCATCCGCAAGCTGGTCGGCGATCTCACGTCCGCCGGGGTCGAATGCGACGAAAAGCGAATCCGCGAGGCGCTCGACCACAAGACGGTCGAGGCGCGGCGGCAGCTGATGGAGTCGCAGGGCTGATGGCCATGG
>DASVPM010000114.1:0-3411 GCA_036382815.1 Allosphingosinicella sp. | reverse complement strand
GAGCGCCTCCGCTCCGAGACCGCCGAGGTCCATGCCGTCGTCGACGGCAAGGGGATCGAGGTCGGGATGGTGGAACTCGACTTCAGGACACCGGGCCAGGGGCTGATCCGCTTCCTCGGCCTCGTCCCCGAGCTCGCCGGCAAGGGCCACGGCCGCTGGCTTCTCGCCCGGACGCTCGCGCTCGCCTGGCGCCCCGGGGTCGGCCGCGTCTCCGTCGACACCTGCACGCTCGACCATCCGGCCGCGCTCAAGGCCTATCTGGGCGCCGGCTTCACCGCGGTCTCCCGCGCCTTCGAGAGCTTCCCCGACCCGCGCCTCGCCGGGCTTCTCCCCGCCGGCGCCGCGCCGCAAGTCCCCCTAATCGGCGGCGGCGGGGGCTGAGCGGCCCCCGCTCAGCTGCCGGTACAAGGCGGCGCCGAGGACGAGCAGCAGCGTGATCATCGCGGCGTGGCCGGCGGTCCTCACGATCAGCACCAGCAGCCGGCCGAGATCCTGGCCGGCGACGAGGACGAAGAGGATTCCGAGCACGCTCGCCGCCGCCGCGACGGCGATCGCGGCGGTGACCGCGACGATCAGGATCAGGCCCGCAATCGCCCACCCCTGGCCGGCGGTCAGCGCCCAGCAGCGGCGAAGCGCGGCGATCGGGTTGCGGTGGGTCTCGGCGACGAGGACGGCGTTCAACGGGCCCAGCCGGCCGAGCAGATAGAGGCCGGGGACGATCAGGAGCAGGGTGCCGAGCCCGATCGCGGCGCTGCTCAGCATCGAGGCGACGAAATAAGCGGGGAGCAGGATCAAAGCGGCGGCGATCGCTCCGCCGACGCTGATGTCGCGGGCGAAGAGCAGCAGCAGGATGGCGATCGACCCGGTCATCCCGATCAGGTTGTTGAGCAGCAGCCAGGGCCAGTTGGCGCTCGAATATTCCATCCAGGCCTGGAGCAGCCGGTCGAGGCTCGCCGCCTCGAAAGGCCGGAAATAGCCGACCAGCAGCCCGGGAAGAAAGATGAAGACGCCCGCGACGGTCGCGACCAGCGAGGCGTGGCTGCGCAGCAGGGCGGCGGTCTCGGCCCAGACGGCGCTGTAGGACAATCTCATGATTCTGCGGGACCCTTCTTGTCGGGCGCGACCATAGGGGCGCCGCCGGGCCGCCTCAAGCGGGGCTTGCCGGGCGGCTCGGAGGGGCGCCGTCGCCTTCACCCTCCCCCTCCGGGGGCGGAGCGCCCCGGGGTCCCTCCCCGCGCAGCCCCAGGTGGCGCATCTTCTTGTCGAGCGCGGCGATCGCCTCCTCGAACGTCCAGACGCGCCGAGCGCCCAAGCTCACCTCCCGCGGCCCGAGCCGCCCGTCGCGGCGGTCCCAGCGGGCGAGAAGCTTCATCGTGCGGTCGAACTCCAGGCCTTCCTCGGCGAGCGGAGACGGTCCTCCGGTCTCCTCCGCCTCCTCGATCGCCGCCCGAAGCCGCGCCTGCGCCACGAGCCGCTGCCGGACCGCCTCCGCCTGGAGCCATGCATAGCCCTCCTCCAGCGCCGCCTGGAAGGCCTGCGCGAACGCCCCGTCGTCTCGAAGGTGATAATAGACGGTCCGCTCGCAGATCCCGGCCTCTAACGCGGCGGCGAGCAGGTCGCAGCTCCGGGCGAAGGCGGCGAGGAATATCCCCTTCCGCCGCGCGTCGAAGCGGACGTGCCGCATCCTGCGCCGCTGAAAGACGCGCCGGTTGTTGGAGGCGATTCGAACCTGGTCCCCCGCCTCCACCGGCCGCCGCTCCGCCTCCGCCGAAAGCGCATGCGCATCCCGCCACGCCGCCGCGAACAGCGGATCGCGCCGCCGCGCCGAGTAGAAGGCCTGGAGAGTCACCCCGTAAGCCGCCGCCACCGCGTCGAGCCGCCGCCCCTCCCGAAGCGCCGCCAGCATCGCCACCTTCGCCCCGGCGTCGATCACCGCCGGCCGCCCCAACCTTTTCCGCTTCCCGCCCATCGGGGGCTTGGAACATGTAGAGAACGTCACGTCTCCTTCATTTTTTCCGGGCCGTGCCGTCCCTTCTAAATCCTCCCCTGCATTTGCAGGGGAGGGGCACCATGCGGAGCATGGTGGACGGGTCCTTCCAAACCCAGAAGAGCCCCTCCACCGCGCTGCGGGCGGTCCCCCTCCCCGCGAAATCACGGGGAGGAATAAGAAGGCCGCCCCAGCGGGCCATGCCGCCCTCCCACCCCCTTCACCTCATCAGCCGCCTTACATCCCGCCGCAGCGCCGCCAGGCAAAGCTCGCCGCCGCTGAGGCTGGCCACCTCCTGGTCGATGGCGATCTCGATCTTCAGCGCCAGCGCTGCCAGGTGCGGCGCCCGAACCTTCATCAGCCGCCGAAGCGCCGCCGAATGATCCCCCAGCCGCGCCAGATAGACCGCCTCGAGCGCCTCCTCTTCCTCCGCCGTCCCCCGCCGTCGCCCGCTCGATCGCCCGCACCTCGGCCTCCACCGACCGCAGCCTCGCGAGCGCCCGCTGCCACTGCTCGTCCCCCTTCCCGTCATTGCGAGCGGAGCGGGCCGAAGGCGACCGGAGGTCAACCAATCCAGCACTGGGTCTGGCGCCACTCTGGATTGCTTCGTCGCTGCACTCCGCGCAATGACGGGGGAGGAGCGGCAGCCCCACAACCGCGCCTAGCAGCGCGCGACGCGACGGGTTATGACGGCCAGCAGCCATCCCTCGCCTCCTTCACAAGGCGTTGCGGCGGTGAGAGCCGGAGCAAGGTTGCCGCCTCGCTCCGGTTCGACATTCCGTTAACAGGAAGTTTGATTGCCCGCAACCCCCGACAAGCCGAAAAAGAAGATGGGCCGCCCCAAAACCGGCATTGGCCCGGTCATCGGTGTTCGGCTTTACCCGGAGATGCAGGCGGAGCTGGATGCATGGATCGCGGCTCAGCCGGACCCGAAACCGTCAAAGCCGGAGGCGATAAGGCGGTTGATTGAGGTGGCGCTGGGCCAACAGCGGGCCAAGTAAGAATTCTCTGATGCTGAGTGCGTGCTTTTGGCAGGCCGCCCCGGCACCGAGGCCCCTAACTGGCGTGGACATCGAGGGACCACTCAATGGCGCTGCTGGGGCGCTGCCGGGGACAGGTACCGGTATCTGTCCCTATTCCTGCCCTTGAAGCCCAGCGCGTGAAGGAGAGCGGCGGTGCGGACGGCAATCAGATTCAATGACGACTGACGCCGGGGACCTCTGGTGGCAGGCACCGAGCAAAAGCTTACGCGCCTAGAACTGCCGCACGCTCGCTCGACCGGTTAGAACTACCCTACTCAACGGGCTCGACCCCTTTGCGGCTTTGCGTCTTCGAGTGAACCCAATCCGGGCGTCATGGCCGCACCGATGCTCTGGTGCCAGCTACGTTGCTGGCACGTAGCTGCCACGCCCACCGCCCCCCGC
>DASVPM010000113.1:0-6140 GCA_036382815.1 Allosphingosinicella sp. | reverse complement strand
GTAGGGAGAAGCCTCGGTCGGGGCGAGGATGTGCGGCTGCGCCTGCGCCTCCTCGCCACCGGGAGCGGGGGCCGGCGGCGCGGGAAGCCAGGGCGACTCGAAGGGATCGAACTGGATCCGGTCGATGGGACGCTCGTGGTCGCCCCATCGGTAGACGGCGCGCTCGACGACGTTGCGGAGCTCGCGCACATTGCCCGGCCAATTGTACTGGAGCATCTTCTCCATCGCGCCGGCGCTGAATCCGGGCCAGCTCGGCCATTCGAGCTCGAGCGCCATGCGCCGGGCGAAATGGTCGGTGAGAACGGGGATGTCGCTGCTCCGGTGGCGGAGCGGCGGCAGGGTGACGACCTCGAAGGACAGCCGGTCGAGCAGATCGGCCCGGAAGCGGTTGCGCTCGGCCAGGCGGGGGAGGTCCTCGTTGGTCGCGGCGACGATCCGGACGTCGACCGTCACCGGGCGGGAGGCGCCGATCCGGGTCACCTCGCCATATTCGACGACCCGGAGAAGGCGCTCCTGGGCGGCCTGCGACAGGGTGGCGAGCTCGTCGAGGAACAGGGTCCCGCCGTCAGCCTCCTCGAAGCGGCCGGCCCGGGCCTTGGTGGCGCCGGTGAAGGCGCCGGCCTCGTGACCGAAAAGCTCGGCCTCGATCAGGGTCTCGGGGAGGGCGGCGCAGTTCATCGCGACGAGCGGGCCGTCCCAGCGGGCGGAGAGATGGTGGAGCCGCTCGGCGATCAGCTCCTTGCCGGTGCCGCGCTCGCCGATGACGAGGACGGGCCGGTCGAGAGGGGCGGCGCGGCTCGCCCGCTCGACGGCGTCGAGGAAGGAGGAGGACTGGCCGACCAGCTGGGTGTTGCGTTCCACCGCCAAAGATTGGGACGGATTCCCACGCTTTGGCAAGAAAAAGATGTGAACGAATGTGGTCGAAAGTGGAGGAATCGCGGTTTTTCGCCACTTTTTGCGATTGGCACGCCCCTTGTATCGTTAATTGCGTAACGCCGCGGGGCGAATGGCATTCAGGGAGGAAGACAATGGTCGACATGAGCAAATTGGGACAGACGATCCTGGCGACGGTCGGAGCGATGATCCTGACCGCGACGGCGGTGGGCGCCGCGGTCGGTCCGGCCCGGGCGATCGAGACCGCTCCGATCAGCCTTGTGGCGGCTTCGGTTTCGGGCCAGGCTCAAGCCTGACCCGCGGGCGGCGGCGCAGGAGGGTTCGCCCCCTTGCCTTCCTTGGCCGCCGCCGCAATCCGTCGCCTGAACAGATATGCGTAAGGAGTGATTGAATGGGTATTTTCTCCCGCACCCGCGACATCGTCGCCGCCAATTTCGCCGACCTCCTCGACAAGGCCGAGGATCCCGCGAAGATGATCCGGATGATCATCCTCGAGATGGAGGAGACCCTCGTCGAGGTCCGTGCCAGCGCGGCCCGCACCATCGCCGACCAGAAGGAGATGCGCCGCCAGATCGCGCGTCTCGACAAGCTCCAGGAAAGCTGGACCGAGAAAGCGGAGCTTGCGCTGAGCAAGGACCGCGAGGATCTCGCCAAGGCGGCCCTCGTCGAGAAGCAGAAGGCGGCCGACATGGGCGACAGCCTGAAGCAGGAGATCGAGGTGCTCGACGACGCGCTCCGCGCCTCCGAGGCCGACATCGCCAAGCTCCAGGGCAAGCTGCGCGAGGCCCGCACCCGCCAGAACGCGATCCAGAGCCGGCTCGAAAGCGCCAACCAGCGCGCCCGGCTTCGCGAAATGTATGCCGGCCCGAAGGTCGACGAGGCCTTCTCCCGCTTCGACGTGCTCGAGCGGCGGGCCGACGACGCCGAGGGCCGCGCCGACGCCCTGGCGCTCGGCGCCCCGCCCAAGACCCTCGACGAGGAGATCGCCGAATTGCGCAATTCCGAAAAAGTGGACGCCGAGCTCGAGGCGCTCAAGGCCCGCATGAACAAGAAGGAAGGCTGAGGCGATGGAAGAGGTCATCATTCCGGTACTTGCCATCCTGACCGCGATTATCGGTCTGCCCTGGCTCGTCTTCCACTACATCACGCGCTGGAAGACGGCGGCGACGCTCACCAGCGACGACGAGCGGCTGATGGAGGAATTGTACGACCTCGCCCGCCGGCTCGACGACCGCATGTGCTCGATCGAGCGGATCATGACGGCCGAGAACCCGAACTGGAGGGCGATCGCCTGCGACCCGGCCGCCACCGGGATCGAGGACCGCACCGCCGCCGCCCCGATCAGGAGGATCGGTCAATGAGCTCCAAGCACCCCAGATTCTATCTCGATAAGGCGAACCGCAAGTGGAAGGGCGTGTGCGCCGGGATCGCCGACTATACGGGCGTCGACGTCACCATCATCCGGATCGGCCTCGTCATCCTGACCTTCGTCGGCGGCTTTCCCTGGACCTTGGTGGCTTATTGGGTCGCCGCCTGGCTGGCCCCGGTCAAGCCGCGCGAGCTCGCCAGCGAGACCCCGGAGCAGACCAAGTTCTGGCAGGGCGTGCGGGCCTCGCCGACGCGGACCGTCAGGGACGTGCGCTCCCGCTTCCGCGAGATCGACCGCCGGCTGGCCGAGGTCGAGACCTATGTGACCAGCTCCAACAGCCGTCTCGCCCGCGAGATCGAGCAGCTGCGCTAAGCGGCCAGAGCAAAGGAGAAAAATCATGGATATCGGTGCGATGATCCCGATCGTCGCAATCATCGCGACGGCCTGCATCATCATCCAGGTCATCAATTACCTGCAGTTCCGGCAGGTCGGCACCAATCCCGCCGCGGACTCGGCGGCCGTTCGGGAGAACGAGCGGCTCAACATCGAGAACGACATGCTGAAAAGCACCGTCGGCCGGCTCGAGGAGCGGATGGCCGTCCTCGAGCGGATCGCCACCGATCCCGCCGAGCGCACCGCCCGCGAGATCGAGAGCCTTCGATAGGATCGAGCAACAGGGGTTTGAGATGGACAATCACTTTTTCGCGCAGATGGCACCGGTCTTCGTCATCCTCGGGGTGCTCGCGATCGGCGCCTGGGTCCTCACCACCTGGCTGAGGATGAGGCACGGCTATCCGCTCGATGGAGCGTGGGGCCAGGCGGTCTATCCCAAGACCGGCGACGAGGCGCTGGAGCGGATCAAGCTCATCTCGGCGGAGAACGCCCAGCTTCGCGCCGAGCTCGGCTCGATCAAGGACCGGCTCGCCACCGTCGAGCGGATCGTCACCGACGACGGCCACCGGCTGACCCAGGAGATCGAAGCCCTGAGGCTCCCCAGAAATTGAACGCACTAGAAACCGAAGGATGAGGACGTGATTGCGACTTGGATTTGGGTGCTGATCCCGCTGGCGGCGATCTTCGCGGGCGTGGTCAAGCGCTGGCTGGACGTCAAGGAGAAGGAGATGCAGGCGATCAGCCGGACCGCCATCGAGCGCGCCGAGCGCTACGCGGCGCAGACCGAGCGGCTCGAGGAGCGGGTCCGGGTGCTCGAGCGGATCGCGACGTCGAAGGGCCTCGGAGTCGCCGAGGAGATCGAGCAGCTGCGCGACCAGCGGCCGGACCGGCTGAAGCGGGCGGGGCTGGAGGAGGAAATCTGATGAACCAGTTCGAGATGATCGTCATGATCGTCGCGATCGTGATGATCGCGAGCGTGTTCAAGGCGCGGATGGGCGGCGGCCGCCATCGCGGCCGGGACCTGGAGGCGCCCCAGGCGAGTGCCGAGAACCAGCGGCTCAAGGAGGAAGTGCGGGCCCTGCACGAGCGGATCGCCGTGCTGGAGCGGATCACGGTCGAGAAGGAGAACAGCCTCGACCGCGAAATCGAGAAATTGCGCGACCGCTAGAGGAGAGGAAGATGACCGACCCCGCAAGCCTCGCCGCCCTTACGGCTTCCGGCCTGCTCGCGGTCGGCCTCGCCAGCGCGGCCCTGCTCAAGGGCTGGCACGGCTGGCTCGAGCTGCGGCGCACCGAGCTGGCCAGGCGGGGGGGCGGCCGGCGCGCGGGCGGGCGCTCGGAGATGGCGGAGCTCAGGGCGCGGGTGCGGCGGCTGGAGGCGATCGCCAGCGGGGGCGAGGGCTAAATCCTCCCCGCGATTTCGCGGGGAGGGGGACCCCGCGAAGCGCGGTGGAGGGGCTCTTCGGGGGCGGCAAGGCCCCTCCACCGCCCTTCGGGCGGTCCCCCTCCCCTGCAAATGCAGGGGAGGATTTAGGTCGGCACGCCTTTGCCTCTCTCCCTCCGCTCTGATAGCGCGATCCGATGTCCTTTCAGTCACTCGAAGATGTTTATGCCGAATGGGATTCCCTCGGTGATCTTTACGACGATCCCTATGACGAGCGCATGCGCCTGCTGGTCCAGCTTGGCAGGACTTTGGAACCGATGCCCGATGCTTTGAAGACGGATGCGACGCGTGTCTTGGGTTGCGCCACCCCCGTCTGGGTATACGCCCTCCCCTCTTCCTCGCGGGAAAAGCTTCACTTCCTTGCGGATGGGGCGCCGGGACCGGGCCTGACCAAAGGCATCATCGCTCTCATTTTGCTGGCCGTTCAGGATCGTAGCGCCGATGAGATAGCGCGCATGGACTTACCGGCCCTGCTGAAGCCCTTCGATATTGAGAGGCAGTTCACTTCTAACCGGACGTCCGGCGTCGCCAACATGATCAAGAAGGTTCAAGAGACCGCGGCCCGGCTGGCGGCATGAGCCGGCCCGGCACGACCAGCGGGTTCGATCCGGAGCTGTTCACGCAATATGCCCGCAAGGTCGGCCATGGCGGGGCGCTCGGCATCCTCTATCTCGGCCACGGCGCCGACTGGGTCGAGCTCGGCCTCGACTGGCGGGAGAAGCTGGTCGGAGTGCCGGAGTCGGGCGTCCTCGCCTCCGGGCCGATCGTCAGCCTGATGGACATGGCCACGAGCATGGCGATCTGGGTCAAGCTCGGCCGCTTCCGGCCGCAGGCGACCCTGGACATGCGGGTCGACTATCTGCGGCCCGCGGCTCCGGGCCAGCGGATCGTGGGACGCGGCGAATGCTACGGGACGACGCGGAGCGTCGGCTTCGTCCGGGGCATGGCGCATGACGGGGATCCGGCGGATCCGGTGGCTCACGTGACGGGGACTTTCATGTTCACGGACTGAATATCCTCCCCGCGATCTCGCGGGGAGGGGGACCAAGCGAAGCTTGGTGGAGGGGTTCTTCAGAATCAGTAAAGCCCCTCCACCATGCTTCGCATGGTCCCCCTCCCCTGCGAATGCAGGGGAGGATTATTCATTCCACCCTGAAATCCATCACGATCAGCCTTGCCGGGCCGGTGGCGGTTACTCCGTGGCCGAAGCCGTCGCCGCCGCCGAGGACGAAGCCGACCTGGTCGGCGTCGGTCAGCGCCGCCCGGAAGGCCGCGGGATTGGTGGTCGCCTTGCTGGTTTCGATGGCGGTCCAGGGGCCGTCGAGCGGGGCGATCAGGACGTAGTTGCCGGGCGTGAGCGGAGTCTTCGTCGCGAAGGTCGCGTACCAGCGATAGGTCTCGAAGCGGCCGCGCCCGCTCCAGGTGTCGCCTCGGCGCTGGAAATAGAGGGTGATCATCGCCGGCGAGCGGCCGTCGCTCGCCGCCAGCAGACGGACTCCGCGGGCGGCCTCGATCCGGTAGCGCATGACGATCCGGCGCTTGCCGGCGAGCGAGCCGTGGCGGAAGGTCACGTAATGGACGCTTCCCGGCGGCCGCGGCAGATCGAACTGCCAGCCGCCGCCGCGGCGCCGCGCCGGGTGGAGCGCGGCGCCGACCGAATGATTGCGGCCTCGGATGATCGGGCCGATCGTCCAGGACTCCGGGTTCGAGGCGGCGGACGGCTGCGCGGCCGCTTCCGAGTCGAGCCCGCAGGCGGCGAGGAGGGTGGCGAGGGCGAGAATCGCGGTACGAAAGAGCATGCATTGCATCTTGTGGGCACCTTCATGTCGATCCACTTAATCCTCCCCCGGATTACCGGGGGAGGGGGACCGCGCGAAGCGCGGTGGAGGGGTTCTTCGGAGTCGGGAAGGCCCCTTGCATATTGCCCGTAGGCCGATCTGGTTATGGATTGGTCGACCGCCGGGGGTGGCCACCCCCGGCGGTCGGACGGGCGGGATCGTATGCCCCTGGGTTCGATCCGAGGTGGAGCTGGATCCGCCCG
>DASVPM010000112.1:0-13439 GCA_036382815.1 Allosphingosinicella sp. | reverse complement strand
CCGGGGCCCAGGCTTGCCGCGGGACCAAACTGGGCACCGGCCTTCGCCGGGGACCTGCAGCCAGGCCCCGCGACCGTCCGATCCGTCCACTTCGTCCACTTCGCCCGGAACCGGACGCGCTGCGAGTGCCTGATACGCAGGATTTCTCCTCGGCGCCTGGCACCGCGCAGCGACCCTGGGCTGGAGGGTTTCACCCAGGCACCGATGACGCAAAGGCGCCAAGGCCGCCTCGACCGCCAGGGATGTTTCGCTGCGGCTTGCCGGACGCCGCCCTCCCTGGCCCTTCGGTGCCTGGGTGAACCCATCCGATCGCCCAGGCGAAGAGGCGGAGACGCACCGCCGGCCCCGCCCGCCTCATTGCTCGAGCCGGCGCTCCTCGACCACGACGAGGTCGAACGGCAGCGCCCCCGAGCGCAATGCGATGGCGAGCTCCCTCGCCGACTCGACGGTGAAGTTGCCGCTGATCATGGCCTCGCCGCCGAGGATGGGCTCGTTGACGTCGGGCGCCGAGACGACGACGTCGTCGAGGGCGATGGCGAACGGGCGGCCGACATTCTCCCGCGTCGCCCGCGCGAATCGGCGGCTGCCCAGATCGTCGAAGCGCAGGTTGACGACCGGTTGTCCGGCCGGGTCGAAGCCGGACCGGGCGTCGGCGATCATCGAGCCGTTGACGATCGGCCGGCCGCGCACCGCGATCCGGCCGTCCGGCCCCTCGCCCGGAAAGGCCAGGAGCCGGGTGCCTGGCGGAGCCTCGCCGGCGGCGATCTGCTCGGGCGTGGCGCTCAGATCGACCAGCCAGACGTCGAGGCGGGCCGAGCGGCCGATGAGCGCCTTGATCGGCCCGGTGTCCCCGACGGCGCCGAACGTCGCGAGGATCCGGTTCGGACCCTGGCGAACGACCGTCGCCCCGGACGCCCCGGCGGCGCCGAGCCGCCGCTCGATGACGTCCCGGGCCTTGTCCATCGCTTCGCCGCTCGCATCTTTTCTCTTCGCTTCGAGGAGAAGCTGAACGCGCTCGCCGCCATCGCATCCCGCCAGCAAGGAGGCCGAGCTTCCCAGAAGCAGGAGCCCCAGAACGAAGGCGATGACGGGTCCGGGCCTTCGCCGGTTTTCGCCGCCGCGGGTCGGCCGCGAAGTCAAATTCATCGACTTATCCCCCTTCTCGACCGCCCCCGGATCGCTCCGCAGCGTGAAGGTGAGGTCTGGCCCGGCGATCGATCAAGCGCCGATCTTCGCCTCCGCCCGACGGGTTTCACGCAAAGCCGCCAAGCCGCGAAGAGCTCGCCGGCGATACCGGGCGTCGGTCCCAACGCCGCAGGCAGTCCGACCGCCTCTTCGCGCCTTCGCGTGAACCGGAAGCCGCCTCGCCGCCCTCACGGCCTCGCCGGGAAGAGTGCCCGCCCCGCCCCGGCGGCTGCCCGGATCGGCTTCGCACAAAAGCAGCCGCCCGCGGCGGCCATCCGGACCGAGATCCGGATGGCGCCATCGGGCGGCAGCAAGAGGAAAGTCGGGACGCCGAGGCGTCAGGCGCTGATCGGGCCTTCGTCGCCGTCGTCGGTGAAGAGCAGCAAGGCGGCGACCACGATGACGACGAAACCGAGAACGGCCCACATCGTCCCGCGGCGCTTGCGATGCTCCACGCCTTCATGGGACAGCGCGGCGCCGTCCTCCACGCTGGCGGCCGGCTCCGGCGCGGCCTGCGCGAAGCTCGGCGCCGAAGTGCAAACCATTGCCGCGGCGGTAAGCGCGGCCGTCAACGTTCGAATGCGCATTGGGGTGACTCCTCCTGAACGGTCTATCCTAAGCTTAGTCGCGGCGAAGACGCAATGGCAATCGGGTTAACGACGCCGGACCCGCCTGCGCCCGCTAGCGCCCGCACAGCTTCCGGCCCGCCTTCACCGCGAACCGCCGGGGGCCGACGACGCCCGGCCGGGCCGGCAGGTCGACGATGGCGACGTCGAGACGGCAGGCGCCGGCGCTCACCCGGTAGAGGTCGGTCCGGACGAATTCGACACGCTGGATCGGCGCCCCGCCGAACGCGTTCGCCACCCCGGCATCGGCGACCACCGCCTCGAGCTCGGCCGCCCGCTGATATTGGGGGGGCAAAGCGGCCTGAGCGGGAATCGCGGCGAGGGCCGGAGCGCCGAGGGCGAGAAGGCGGAGGAGCGGTCGCATCGAAATCCTTTCATGCGGGTGCGGGCGGCGGGCGCCCGCTTCGCCCCACCATGCCAGACTCCGGCCCGGCCTGCACCCCCCGCCGCGCGGCCTTGCTTCGGATCGCCGCCGCCTTGTGCTATTCTCCGTCCCGGCTCAGCCGGGGGGAGAGTCGCTTATGTCCGCCGAGAAGAATCCGCACGTCGCCGCGCTTCGCGAGGCCTACAAACGCTGGCGCGAGACCAAAGGCGGCTGCGCCGACGAGATTCTCGCCTTGTTCGACGACCGGGTCGAGATGCGCTCGGTCCTGGGCTCCGAGGTTCCCTCCGAGCTCGCCGGGGTCCATCGCACCCGCGCCGAGGCGGCCGACTATTTCGCGGCGCTCGCCCGCGACTGGGAGATGCTCGACTATGTCGTCGACCAGTTCGTCGCGGACGGCGAATATGGCGACGACGTGGTCATGATCGGCCGTTGCGCCTGGCGCCACCGGGCGACCGGCGCGGTGGTCGATTCGCCCAAGGTCGACATCTGGCACTTCGAGTTCGGCCGGGTGACGCGTTTCACCGAATTGTTCGACAGCCTCGCCTTCGCCAAAGCGGTCGGCGCCGCGTGACTGGTGTTGGGATTAATCGCGGGAAAAGTCGCTCTCACCGCACAAGGTTTGCGCCGGACGCCGAAATGGTCCATAAGGTGCGGGCTAAAGTCGCATGCGACGGACATTTCCTTCTTCGGTTGGTTTTTCCTTCTCTCTACGCTGCTAAAGCCCGGCGAATTATACAATGCCCGCCGGCACTCTCTCTACCAAAGGAAAATACCATGCCGACCGGCACCGTGAAATTCTTCAACCTCGACAAGGGCTACGGCTTCATCCAGCCCGAGGGCAGCGGCAACGACGCCTTCGTTCATATCTCGGCCGTCGAGCGCGCCGGAATGACGACCCTCAACAAGGACCAGCGGGTCAGCTACGACCTCGAGCAGGACCAGCGCGGCAAGACCAGCGCGGTCAACCTGCAGAGCGCGTAAGCCTCCGCGGTTCGAAATCAGGGGCGTCGCTTCGGCGGCGCCCCTTTTTTTTCGCCCGCCGGCCGTCCAGTGCCCGAATCGCTTCGTCGCCTTCGTGCTTTGCCCGCGCAACTTTCGGGGCGGCTTGCTCATTCTTACGGAAGCGCACCAGCGCCGCCCCCTCAAGGAGAGTAAGCATGAGTATCTTCGGCAAGATCCGCGACGCGATTTTCGGCAAGGCAAAGGCGGCGCAACCCCAGGCCCAGCCGCAGGCGCCTCAGGGCAGTCCCGCCGCAATGCCCCAGATGAAGCCCGCCGCAGCCGCTCCCGCCCAGCCGGTCGACGTCGATGTCGACGCCATCCTCGCTGACCTCGCCGCCAAGGAGGGCCGGCAGCTGAACTACCAGTCGTCGATCGTCGATCTGATGAAGCTGCTCGATCTCGACCCCAGCCTCGCCAACCGCAAAGAGCTCGCCACGGAGCTCGGCTATACCGGCGCCAAGGACGGCAGCGCCGAAATGAACATCTGGCTCCACAAGCAGGTCATGGCCGAGCTGGAGAAGAATGGCGGCAAGGTGTCCGCCGCCCTCAAGGACTGAAGGCATTGGGGGCGGGGGCGGCGTCCGGTGCCATTCGGCCGCCGCCCCGCCCCCGCCGCGGCCCGCGCCCGCATGGAGAGGCGCGGCCCCGGTAAGGAGGACTCGCCCCCGTCTGCAACCTGTCGCGGGCCGGCACTGTGATCGCCGTCACGCCTTCGAGCGACGCAAACACAGGTTATGGCGGCAGCGGCCGCGCTCCTGCCAGGCATCCGCCGGGGCGGGCGGCGAAAGAGAGGCCCGGCAGTGCGCATTCACCATCTCAATTGCGGTACCGACTGCCCGCTCGGCGGCGCGCTCTTCGACGGGCGCAGCCTCGGCCCGCTCGGCCGTCTCGTCTGCCACTGCCTCCTGATCGAGCATGATTCCGGGCTCATCCTCGTCGACACGGGCTACGGCCTCAAGGACGTCGACCATCCCCATCGTCCACCGCATCCGCGCATCACCCGGGCGATGCGGACGATGCTCAACATCCGGCTGCGCGAGCGGGAGACGGCCGTGCGCCAGATCGAGGCGCTCGGCTTCAGGGCGGCGGACGTTCGGCACATCCTCCTCACCCATCTCGACTTCGACCATGCCGGGGGGCTCGAGGATTTTCCGGGCGCGACGATCCACGTCATGGCCAGGGAGTTCGAAGCGGCTACCGGACCGCGCCGCGGATTCATCCCACGCAACCGCTATCGACCGTCGCAATTCGACGAGGTTCGGGACTGGCGGCAATATGGCGGCCCGGATGGCGAACCCTGGTTCGGCTTCGAGGCGGTGCGGTCGCTCGACGGCCTTCCGCCCGAGATATTGATGGTGCCGCTGCCGGGCCATACCTGGGGGCATGCCGGAATTGCCGTCGACCGCGGTGCCGAAGGCTGGCTGCTCCATGCCGGCGACGCCTATTTCTATCGCCACGAGGTCCGCCGCGCGGAGCGCAAATGCACCCCCGGCCTGCGCGCCTACCAGACGATGATGGAGGTCGACCGCGAGCGGAGGCTCGCCAATCAGGCCCGGCTGCGCGCCTTGTCGAACGAACGCGCCGCGGACGTGCGACTGATCTGCGCCCATGATCCGGCGGAACTGGAGGCCTGCCAGGCCGGCCGGCCGCTCTAGGGACTTTCCCCTGCTTCCGGCAATCCGGCCGGCGTGTTAATCCGCTCGCCTCGAACCGCGCAGGAGGAACGGCATGCCCCGCTACATGGTCGAACGCACCTTTCCCGACGGACTTCACGTCCCCGCCAATGCGGACGGGGCCCAGGCCCTGGACGGGATCGTGGCCACCAATGCCCAGGAAGGCGTAAGCTGGGTTCATTCCTACGTCTCGGCCGACAAGACGAAGACCTTCTGCATCTACGACGCGCCCTCGCCGGAGGCGATCCGAAGCGTCGGAGCGAAAAACGGCGTTCCCGTCGACGCCATCCACGAGGTTCGGGTCCTCGATCCTTATTTCTATCATTGAGACAGTCCGCCGAGCGGCCGTACTGGACTCGCACCCCGATTCCGGGAAGAAGGCCGCGCATGTCCAGCCAGCTCGATTTCTACCTCGCCCGCGCCGCCGAGGCTCGCGCGGATGCCGAAGCCGCCACCCTCGACAACGTCCGTGACCGGTGTCTCCGGGCCGCCGAGGCTTGGGACGCCATGGCCGCACGGGCTCTTCGCGGCGACGCGATGCGCGCTCGCCAGGAAGCGGACAAGCGCGCAGTTGCGGCGGCGGCGCCGATCGATTCCGTCACTTAGGGACGGTCCCTTGGGACAGATCTTCGAGACTGTCCCCTCTCGATACCCTGAGTTCAAACCGGAACCCCGATACCGGTTGCCGCTGCCAATGGCAGATGCTAGCAACCGGGCTCGGCATCCTGGCTGAAGGAGGGACCTTCCTTCCGATCTCGGGCCGAACGCATGCGCCGGCACCCATGCCGGCCACCAAGGTTGACGCTGCATGAGGCATTTTTCCCCCCAGACATTGCCCGCCCGAACAGGGCCGGGCATTGCGGTCGGGGCCTGTCGGCCGGGCTTTTCCGCCGGCCTGCCGCACGCAGCAGAGGCGACTTTTTTCTTTTCAACCCGGACATTGAAGGCGCGCGCCGAACAGGCCGCGCCTTCGTCCATATTCGAGCGCGCGCCTGGCGCCGCCGCCGCAAGGACGGCACGGCGCGCGTGGAGTGATGTTAATGACAATGCGCATGTTGATCGACGCGCGCCACCAGGAAGAAACCCGGGTGGCGGTCGTCAAGGGAAACCGGATCGAGGAATTTGATTTCGAATCCGCCGAGCACAAGCAGCTCAAGGGGAATATCTATCTAGCCAAGGTCACCCGGGTCGAGCCGTCGCTGCAGGCGGCGTTCGTCGATTATGGCGGCAACCGCCACGGCTTCCTGGCTTTCTCGGAAATCCACCCCGATTATTACCAGATCCCGCGCGAGGACCGCGAGGCCCTGCTCCGCGAGGAAGCCGAGCATGCGGCCGAGGAGGAGCGCCTGCGCGCCGCCGAGGACGCGCGCTACGAGAGCCGCGACGAGCGCGAGGACGATCACGATCGCGACGAAGCCGAGCACGCTTATGACGAGGAAGGCGAGGAGGACGAGCCGTCCGACGAGGACGCCCCCGCCCCGCCCGAATCCGCCGAAAGCGCCCCCGAGGAGAATGCGGCGGACGAGCTCCGCCGCAAGCGCCAGAATCTGCGCCGCCGCTACAAGATCCAGGACGTCATCCGGCGCCGCCAGGTGCTTCTCGTCCAGGTCGTCAAGGAGGAGCGCGGCAACAAGGGCGCGGCCCTCACCACCTATCTTTCGCTGGCCGGCCGCTATTGCGTGCTGATGCCGAACACCAGCCACGGCGGCGGCATCAGCCGCAAGATCTCGAACGGGGCCGACCGCAAGCGCCTCAAGCAGATCATGTCGGACCTCAGCCTGCCCAACAGCATGAGCTGTATCGTCCGCACCGCCGGCCTCAGCCGCACCAAGACGGAGATCAAGCGCGACTTCGACTATCTCGCCCGTCTCTGGGACGAGATCCGCGAACGCACCCTCGGCAGCTCCGCGCCGGCGCTGATCTACGGCGACAGCGACCTCATCAAGCGCGCCATCCGCGACATCTACAATCGCGACATCGACGAGGTGATCGTGGAGGGCGAGGAGGGCTACAGGGCCGCCCGCTCGTTCATGAAATTGCTCATGCCGAGCCACGTCAAGCGGGTCGCGAATTACGTCGACACCGTGCCCCTCTTCCAGCGCTACGGCGCCGAGGACCAGCTCGCGGCGATGTATCAGCCGGTCGTCCAGCTCAAATCGGGCGGCTATCTGGTGATCAACCCGACCGAGGCCCTGGTCTCGATCGACATCAACTCGGGTCGGTCGACCCGCGAGCACAATATCGAGCAGACCGCCTACGCCACCAACATCGAGGCCGCCAACGAGATCGCCCGCCAGCTCCGCCTCCGCGACATGGCCGGGCTGGTCGTCATCGACTTCATCGACATGGAATCGAACGGCCATATCCGTAAGGTCGAGAAGGCGATGAAGGAGGCGCTTAAGAACGACCGCGCCCGGATCCAGGTCGGCCGGATCTCATCCTTCGGGCTGATGGAGATGAGCCGCCAGCGGCTTCGCACCGGAGTGCTCGAAGCGTCGACCCGCCCTTGTCCCCATTGCGAGGGAAGCGGCCTGATGCGGACCGCTTCGTCGGCGGGCCTGTCGGCCCTCCGCATGCTCGAGGAGGAAGCGGCGCGCGGCCGCGGCAGCCGGATCGTGCTGCGCGCCGGGCGCGAGGCCGCGGTCTATGTGCTCAACCGCAAGCGCGGCGAGATCGGCGAGATCGAGTCGCGCTACGGGGTCGTCATCGAGGTCCTCATCGAGGAATCCTTCGAAGGCGCCAAGATGGCGGTCGAATCCTTCGGCCCGCCCCCGGCGGTTCGGCCTCGGGTCGAGCGTATCGTCGAGCCGGAGGTGGACGAGGAGGAATTCGTCGAAGATCTCGCAGACGAGGAGGACGAAGCCGAGGAGAGCGAGGAAGCCGAGGCGGAGTCCCGCCCGCGCCGCCCGGAAAATCGCGAGGCGCGCGAGCGCCGCGAGGATAGCGAGGACCGCAGCCGCAAGCGCCGGCGCCGTCGCGGCCGTCGCGGCGGTCGCCGCAGGGAAGGCGAGGAGGGCGAGCAGGGTTCGTCCGAGCCTTCGGGGGAGCTGCAATCGGCTCCGGAGGTCGCCGAAGTTCCCGGGGACGCCGAGCGCCAGTACGCGCCCGAGCCTGAGTCCGCGGAACCGGTCGAGGCTGCGCCCGAGGCTCCGGCCGAGACCGATGAGAAGCCCAAGGGCCGCCGGCGTCCCCGCGCCCGCCGCAAGGAAGAGGGTCCGGAGCAAGCGGCTCCCCAGCCCGAGACTGTAGACGCTCCGGCTCCGGCTCCGGCCGAACCCGAGGCCGCGCCCGTCGCGGAGCCCGCTTCCTCGGTCGAGGAGGAGAAGCCCGCCAAGCCGAAACGTACCCGCCGCAAGAAAGCGGCGGAAGCCGAGGCTCCGGCCGAAGCACCTGCGCCCGAAGCGGCCAACGACACCGAAGGGGGCACCGGGGAGGCGGCCGAGGGCGCCGAGGCCGGGGAGCCCCGCCGCGGCTGGTGGCAACGTACTTTCGGCGCCTGACGACGGCCGACGAACTGGGCATGAGCGCGCTTGCCCCGCCGGGCGCGCTCATGTCAGGTTCAGCCCCGCGAAGAGATAGGATGCGGCATGGCTGAAGCTACGGTTACGCTGAAACGGTGGAGCGTCTTCGCCGCCCGCCTCGCATTCCTCATCGTCCTGACTTTCGGACTCGCGGCCCGGCCGGCGGCGGCGCAGTCGATCCTTCGCGACGCGGAGACCGAAGCGCTGTTCAAGGACATGTCGCGCTCGATCGTCGAGGCGGCGGGGCTGAGGCCCGACGACGTCCATGTCGTGCTCATCCAGGATCGGTCGATCAACGCCTTCGTGGCGGGCGGCCAGATCGTGTACGTCCATTCCGGGCTTATCGCCGCCGCCGACAATGCCAACGAGGTGCAGGGCGTCATCGCCCACGAGGTCGGCCACATCACCGGCGGCCACGTCATCCGGATTCAGGAAGGGATCAAGGTCGCTACCGGCATCATGCTGCTCTCGCTCGTGCTGGGCGCAGCGGCGATGGCGGCCGGCGCCGGAGAGGCCGGCATGGGCGTCATGGCCGCCGGGCAGCAGGCGGCGATGGGCAAGTTCCTGGCCTTCAGCCGGACCCAGGAATCTTCGGCGGACGCCGCCGCCGCCGGTTTCCTCGCCAAATCCAGGACCAACGGGGCGGGCCTGCTCAGCTTCTTCAAGAAGCTCCAGAACCAGGAATTCCGCTACGCTATCCCGCAGGACAACGGCTATATGCGGACTCACCCGCTGACCGGGGAGCGGCTTGCCGCGCTCGAACAATCGGTGAAGAACGCGCCAGGCTGGAACGTGCCGACGGACCCGAGGCTCGAAGCCCGCTTCCAGCGCGTGAAGGCGAAGCTCGCGGGCTATGTCGAGGACCCGACCCGCACCCGGGTCGCCTATCCCGAGAGCAACAAGAGCATCCCCGCCCGCTACGCCCGGGCCTATGCCTGGCACAAGAGCGCCTACCCCGACCGGGCCCTGGCCGAGGCGGAGAGCCTGCTCGCCGACACGCCTAATGATCCCTATTTCCTCGAGCTCAAGGGCCAGATCCTGCTCGAATCGGGCCGGCCCGGTGAAGCGCTCGAGGCCCTTCGCCAGTCGGTCAAATACGCCCCGGACCAGCCGCTCATCGCCGCCCTGCTGGGCCATGCGCTCATCGCGACCGAGCGCCCCGACAATTACGAGGAGGCGAAAAGGGTGCTTCGGGCGGCGATCGGCCGCGACAATTCCAATCCCTTCGCCTGGTACCAGCTCGGCATCGTCTACGATCGCGAAGGCGACCCGGGCCGGGCTGCGCTCGCCACCGCCGAGCGCTACAACCTCCAGGGCGAGCCTCGCCTGGCCCTGGTCAATGCCGAGCAGGCGCTGAAGACCGTCCCCTCGGGCACGCCCGACTGGCTGCGCGCCCAGGACATCGCCATGGTGTCGCGCACCGAAGTGGAAAAGAAGAAAAAGAATCGTGACAACTGACCCAGGCGCCGGGCGGCGCGGTTTCGGAGGCTGGAAGACGGCGCTGGCCGCCGGACTCGTCGGAGCCCTCGTCGGCGGCGGAGCCGTCGCCTGGGGGTCGCGCGAGTCAGTCCGCGACTATCTTCTCGAAAATCCCGAGATACTTCCCGAGGCGATGGACCGGCTTCGCGAGCGGGAGGCCGCTCGCGCGGTCTCCTCGAACCGGGCGAGCCTCGAAACGCCCTTCGCCGGTGCCTGGGCGGGCGCTGCGGACGGCGACGTCGTCCTCGTTGAGTTCTTCGATTATGCCTGCGGCTATTGCCGAAAGAGCAATGCCGACGTCGAGCGGCTCCTTCGCGAGGACCCGAAGCTGAAGGTTGTCTGGCGCGAATGGCCCGTGCTGGGCCCCGACAGCGAAGCCGCTTCCCGCGCTAGCCTCGCCGCGGCCCAGGCAGGGCGGTTCAAGCCCTTCCACGACGCTCTGTTCGCCGCCGGCCGCCCCAGCGCGGATGCCGTCTCAAGGGCGCGCGCGGCGGTCGGCCTGGGCGGCGACCTTCCGGCCGCGGCCGCCGACCGCGAGCTCGCCCGCAACTTCCAGCTCGCCCGCAACCTCCAAGCGTCGGGCACCCCGACCTTCGTCGTTGGCGACCAGATCTTCCAGGGCGCGGTCGGCTACGAAGCGTTGAGGGACGCGATTAAGGAGGCCCGGCAGAGCAAGGGCTAGCCCGTCATCCCGGCGAAAGCCGGGACCTCCGCCCGGAAAAGGCGCCTTTTGCTCGACGAGGTCCGGGCTTTCGCCGGGATGACGGGGGGCTTCGAAACCGCCATAACCCACCCATGCAGCCCTATCTCCAGCTCCTTTCCCGAATCCTCGACGAAGGTTCCGAACAGCAGGACCGGACCGGCGTCGGCACGCTCTCCGTCTTCGGCCACCAGATGCGCTTCGACCTCGCCGATGGCTTCCCGCTGGTCACCACCAAGAAGCTTCACCTGCGCTCGATCATCATCGAATTGCTCTGGTTCCTGAAGGGCGAGACCAACATCGCCTGGCTGAAGGAGAACAGGGTCAGGATCTGGGACGAATGGGCCGACGAAGGCGGCGAGCTCGGCCCGGTCTACGGCAAGCAGTGGCGCGACTGGGAAGGACCGGGCGGCGTCCATGTCGACCAGATCGCCAACCTCATCGGCCTCATCAACCGCGATCCCGCGTCACGCCGGCAGATCGTCTCGGCCTGGAACCCGGCCGAGATCGAGCGGATGGCGCTCGCTCCGTGCCATTGCCTGTTCCAGACCCAGGTGTCGCGCGGCCGTCTCAACCTTCAGCTCTACCAAAGGAGCGCCGACGCCTTCCTGGGCGTCCCTTTCAACATCGCCAGCTACGCGCTCCTGACCCACATGCTCGCCCAGCAATGCGGGCTGGAGCCGGGCGTGTTCGTCTGGACCGGCGGCGACTGCCACCTCTACTCCAATCATCTGGAGCAGGCGCGGCTGCAGCTCACCCGGGACCCCCGGCCTTTGCCTCGCCTCAACATCCTCCGGCGCCCGGAGGCGATCGACCGCTATGAATATGAGGATTTCGAGATAACCGGCTACGACCCGCACCCGCACATCAAGGCCGAGGTGGCGGTGTGAGCGCTTCCGTCATGCCAGCGAAGACTGGCATCCTGGCGGGGGACAGGCGCCGATGGTCTTCACCCCCTGGGACCCCAGCTTTCGCTGGGGTGACGAGATGAGCCCAATCACCATCGTCGTCGCCCGGGCCCGAAACGGCGCGATCGGGCTCGATGGCGGCCTTCCCTGGCGAATCTCCGCCGACCTGAAGCATTTCAAGGCGGTGACCATGGGGACCGCGATGGTGATGGGCCGCCGAACCTTCGATAGTCTTCCCGGCCTCCTGCCCGGCCGCCGGCACATCGTGCTCACCCGCGATCCGAGCTGGCACGCTGAAGGGGCTCAGAAAGCCGGATCGGTCGAGGAGGCGCTCGCCGAGACCGCGGGCGAGCCACTCTCCGTGATCGGGGGCGCCGAGATCATAGCCCTGTTTCTTCCCCGCGCCGACGCGATCGAGCTGACCGAGGTTCATGACGAGCCCAGGGCGGACACCTTCATGCCGGATTTTGACCCGACCGAGTGGCGGGAGACATCGCGCGAAGACCATCCGGGCTACAGCTTCGTCAGGCTGGAAAGGCGAGCCAGCCTCTCCCGGTCACCCTGAACTCGTCTCAGGGTCCAGCCCTCCATCCGCCAGGCGGCTCGACGCTGGATGCTGAAACAAGTTCAGCATGACGGCGGGCGGGAGAGACGATTATACTCCCCGGAAACGCGGGGGGCTTGATGCGCAAAATCGTCTATGGGCTTCTCGCCCTGATCGTCATCGCAATCGGCGCCTTCCTCATCTTCGGTCCGGGCTACGTCGAGGGCGGGATGAACAAGGTGGTGGCGACCCCGCTTCCCGCCGTCAGCGAGCGGGCGAAGGCCCTCCACCCTCGTCTCGCCATAGCCGACATGCACGCCGACACCCTGCTCTGGCAGCGCAGCCTCCTCGACCCGTCGAAGCGCGGCCAGGTCGACCTGCCCCGGCTCGAAGCCGGCAACGTCGCACTCCAGGTCTTCTCGTCGGTGACCAAGACCCCGATGGGCCAGAATTATGACAGCAACGGCCCCGACACCGACAACATCACGCTTCTCGCCATCACCCAGCTTCAGCCGCCGCGCACCTGGAATTCTCTTCTGCAGCGCTCACTCTGGCACGCGGAGAAGCTTCGCCGCGCCGAATCAGCTTCGAACGGTCGGCTGAGGATCGTCCGAAGCGGCATCGACGTGCGCCGGCTGCTCGCCGACCGGGGGGCGGGGCGTAAGGTGACGGGCGCCCTCCTCTCGATCGAGGGCCTCCAGAACATCGAGGGCCGCCTGGATAATGTCGGCCGCCTCCACGCGGCCGGCTTCCGGATGGCCGGCCTCGCCCATTTCTTCGACAATGAGGTCGCCGGCTCGATGCACGGGCTGAGGAAAGGCGGCCTCACCCCGCTGGGCCGCGAGGTCGTACGGGAGATGGAACGGCGTGGAATGATCGTCGATATCGCCCATTCGAGCCATGCAACCGTGGCCGAGGTGCTGGCGATGGCGAAAAAGCCGGTCGTGTCGAGCCACGGCGGGGTCCAGGCGACCTGCAGGGTCAACCGCAACCTGACCGACGAGGAGGTGAAGGGCGTCGCCCGCACCGGCGGCCTCGTCGGGATCGGCTATTGGGACGCCGCGGTCTGCGACCTGAGGCCGGCCGCGATTGCCGCGGCGATTGCCCATGTCCGCGACCTCGTCGGGATAGACCACGTCGCCCTGGGCTCCGACTTCGACGGCGCGGTGACCACCGGCTTCGACACGGCGGGGCTGGTCAACGTGACCCAGGCGCTGGTCGACCGCGGCTTCACGGACGAGGAGATCGCCAAGGTGATGGGGGGCAATCTGCTGAGGCTGCTGCAGGGATTGCCCTAGGCCGTCATTGCGAGGAGCGAAGCGACGAAGCAATCCAGCGGGCCTCGGACGCTGCACTGGATTGCTTCGCTTCGCTCGCAATGACGGGCGAGGGAGGATTTACCACCCCCACCCCCAC
>DASVPM010000111.1:0-13413 GCA_036382815.1 Allosphingosinicella sp. | reverse complement strand
CTCCTGAGGGTCATCCACGCCTCCGCGCTTCCCGATCCCGGCGCCCTCATCGAGAGGCTGGCAAGCGGCGAGGTCGCGCCCGCGCGCGGCGCGCCGTCGCCGGCCGCGGCGCCGGCCATGCCCGCGACCTTCCGCGCCTTGGTCGACGCGCTCGAGGCCGGGGGCCGCCGTCATCTCGCCCAGCAGCTCCACGATTACGCCCGGCCGATAACCTATTCGCCGCCCGAGCTCGTCCTCAGCCTGAGAGGACCGATCGCAACCCGCGACCTCGCTTTGGCCCTCAAGGAGGTGACCGGTCAGCCCTGGCAGGTGCGGACCCAGGACGAGGGCGGCGAGCCCACGCTCCAGGAGCAGGAGCAGGCGGCGAAGAAAGCGCAGGAACAGTCGGTGCTCGAAAGCCCTCTGGTCAGGGCCGCGTTCGAGGCCTTTCCCGGGGCCGAGCTCGCCCGCTACACTCTGGATGAACAACGGAGCGCTTAGATAATGCCCGATTTCGACGAAATCCTGAAAATGGCCCAGAATGCCCAGGCCGGCCTGATGAAAGCGCAGGAGGGGCTCGACAAGATCGAGGTCGAGGGCCTGTCGGGCGGCGGCCTCGTCAAAATCCGCGCCACCGCCAAGGGCCGGATCGTCTCGGTCGAGCTCGACGAGAGCCTGCTCGTGCCAAGCGAGAAGCAGATGGTCGAGGACCTCGTCGCCGCCGCGATCAACGACGCCCGGATGAAGGCCGACCAGGCCGCCCAGACCGAGATGTCGAAAATGACCGCCGGGCTCCAGCTCCCGCCCGGCTTCAAGATGCCGTTCTGACGGCCGCGACAGGCCGTCATCCCGGCGAAAGCCGGGATCTCGGCAAGACCCGCCCAGCCTTTCCGACCCGAGATCCCGGCCTTCGCCGGGATGACGGTTATTGCGCGTTGCCGTTTGGGAGGGGCGCAGTCGTCGGCTCGGGCTCAGCCGCGACCTCGGCCTCCGCCGCAGCCTGAGGCTGCTCATATTCCTCGCCGGGCAGAGCGGCCGGCGGAAGCACCTTGGCCTTCGGCGCCGCCTTCCGCTTCGCCGGCACAACCGGCTCCCGCTCCGCCGCCGCCGCCTCGCCCTCGTAGACGCACCGGTCGAGGCCGTCCCTCGCGACCACTCCGATCCGCGCCGCGATGGCGTTGCCGTAGCGCCGGGTGAACCCCTTGGGCGCAGTCGCCCCGCGCTTCTTGGGCAAAGGCAGGATCGCCGCGATCCGGGCCGCCTCGACCCGGCTCATCGCGCCGGCGTCATGGTTGAAATAGCGTTGCGCTCCGGCATTCACGCCGTAGGTGCCGATCCCGGTCTCGGCGACGTTGAGATAGACCTCCATGATCCGGCGCTTGCCCCACAAATTCTCGATGAGCAGGGTGAACCAGGCTTCGAGGCCCTTCCGGACATAGCCGCCGCCCTGCCACAAAAAGGCGTTCTTCGCGGTCTGCTGGCTGATCGTCGAGCCGCCGCGGATGACGGAGCCGCCGCGCGCGTTGCGCCGCATCGCCGCCGCGATGGCGTCCTGGTCGAAGCCCCAGTGCGAGCAATATTTGCTGTCCTCGGCCGCAATCGCCGCGCGCACCGCGTCGCGGTCGATTCGCTGGAGGCTCATCCACTCCCGCGACAGATGCCGGCCGCTCAGCCGGTCGCCGATCATGGTGAAGGTGATCGGCGGGTTCGCGACCCGGTAGAGGAGGACCCAGAGCAGGCTGAGCAGGACGAAGAGGAAGACGGCGGAGACGGCCCAGGCCAGGATGCGGCCGATCAAGCCGCGCTTTTTCGCCCTTACGCGAGGCATCAGAGGGTGAAAAAGAGAATGGCGCTTCTCCCCCCGTCATTGCGAGGAGCGAAGGGACGAAGCAATCCAGCCTTCGCCGGGGGCCGCACTGGATTGCTTCGCTTCGCTCGCAATGACGGTGTCAGCTCGCCGGAAGCAGCCGCCGCTCGCCGGCCAGCCCCATCAGCGCCTTCTGGAGCTTCTCGAAGGCCCGGACCTCGATCTGCCGGATCCGCTCGCGGCTGACGTCATAGACCTGGCTCAGTTCCTCGAGCGTCTTGGGCTCGTCGGTCAGCCGCCGCTCGGTCAGGATATGCTTCTCGCGGTCGTTCAGGGCCTTCATCGCCTCGACCAGCAATTCGTGCCGGACCTGGCTCTCCTGGGCGTCGGCGACCCGTTCGTCCTGGAGCGGATCGGTGTCGACCAGCCAGTCCTGCCACTGGCCGTCGCCTTCCTCGCGAAGCGAGACGTTGAGCGACGTGTCGCCGCCCATCGACATCCGCCGGTTCATCGAGATGACGTCTTCCTCCGAGACCCCGAGATCGGTGGCGATCTTGGTGACGTCGGCGGGCTTGAGATCGCCGTCCTCGAACGCCTCGATCTGGTTCTTCATCCGGCGCAGGTTGAAGAAGAGCTTTTTCTGCGCCGCCGTGGTACCCATTTTCACGAGGCTCCACGAGCGCAGGATATATTCCTGGATCGAGGCGCGGATCCACCACATCGCGTAGGTGGCGAGGCGGAAGCCCCGTTCCGGCTCGAACTTCTTCACGCCCTGCATCAGGCCGATATTGCCTTCGGAGATGAGCTCGGACGTCGGCAGGCCGTAGCCGCGATAGCCCATCGCGATCTTGGCGACGAGGCGCAGATGCGAGTTGACGAGCTTGGCCGCCGCCTCGGTGTCCTGATGCTCGGTCCAGCGCTTGGCCAGCATATATTCTTCCTCGGGGGCGAGGATCGGGAATTTCTTGATCTCGGCGAGATAGCGGTTGAGGCCCGCCTCGCCGCTCATGGCGGGAATCGTCGCCACGCTTTTACCGCTAGCCATCGTCTTCACTCACTCCCTGGTATCCGACCGCTTTTGATTTCGCCGGGACCGCCGCCCTTATACCGCCAGCGCGCTTAACAGTTGCTGCATATCCGACGGAGCGTCGCTTTTGAACGACAAGGGCGCCGCTGTCACGGGATGGATGAACCCAAGCTCCGCCGCATGCAGCGCCTGCCGTTCAAAACCCAGCTTTTTCAATAACTCACGATGGCCCGTCCGGGTCCGTCCATATACGGGATCGCCCAGCAAGGGGTTACCGATCGACGTCATGTGGACCCTCACCTGGTGGGTGCGCCCCGTCTCGAGCCGGCATTCGACCAGGGCCGAGTCCCGCAAGGGCCGAATCGTCCGATAGTGAGTCACCGCCCTCTTGCCCCGGCTTTCCTCGACGATGGCCATCTTCTGGCGGTTGGCCGAGGAGCGGGCGAGTGGGGCGTCGACGGTACCCGAGGGAGGGCCCGGCAAGCCCGCGACGATCGCCAGGTACCGCCGGTCGATGCTGTGGCACGCGAACTGCGCCGCGAGCCCTTCATGCGCCCGGTCCGTCTTGGCGACGACCAGCAGCCCCGAAGTGCCCTTGTCGATCCGGTGGACGATCCCCGGCCGGGCCACGCCGCCGATGCCCGACAGCCGCCCGGCGCAATGGTGGAGGAGGGCGTTCACCATCGTCCCGTCGAAATTGCCGGCCGCGGGATGGACGACCATCCCCGCCGGCTTGTCGACGACGAGCAGGTGATCGTCCTCGAAGACGACGTCGAGGGCGATGTCCTGCGCCTCGTTATGGGCCTGCACGGGCTCCGGCACGACGACCTGATAGGCGCCGCTCAGGGCCTTCGCCGAGGGATCGCGGACGATCCCGCCCGGACCGCTCACCCGGCCGCTGCTGATCAGCGCCTTGAGACGCTCGCGCGACAGCGTCGGCACGGCGGCCGCGAGCGCCCGGTCGAGGCGCCGGCCCACGGCATCGGCGGCGATCGTGGCGTTGATGTGCGACTCCCCCCGGGTCATTCTAAAGCCGATGTGGCCCCGGATTCGCGGATATCAAGACCGCGCCGGGGCCCCGACCCTGCGCAGATGGCGCCGCGCCCGCCTTATCGGCGGAAAGGCGGCATAGGCGACGTCCATCGTTCTCAGCACCGCCCGGACCGCCCACCGCGCCAGCCGCCCCTTCGGCAGCCGGGAGGAGAAGCCGTAAAGCTCGCGGACCCGCTCGGGAAGGATCATCAGCGCCCCGGCGACATGGAGCGCCCAGAAGGGCCGCATCGTCCAGGGCATTTCCGCCTCGAGAAGGAGTCGGGCGAACTCCCCGGCCGCAGGGGTCAGCTTCAGCGGCCGATCCTGGGCGAGGCAGCGCTCGAGCTCGGCCCGGCTCGCCGGCACCCGGGCCGGCTCGAGGCCGGCCAAAGCCGCGGCCTTGACCTGCTCGGCGACATAACGGTCCTGCTCCGCCGAAGTCAGCGGCCGCCCGAACGCCTGCTGGCCGGTAAGCGCCATCTCGGTGTTGACGCAGTGGATCCACAGCAGGAGGTCGGCATCGCCGGCGCGGTAGGACCGCGCGGTCACCGGATCGGTGCCGGCGACGCGGTCATGGATCCTCCTCACCCGCTCCGCCGCGCTCAAGGCGACGGGGGTGCTCCCGAAAGTGATCGTGAACACATATTGGGTGGTTCGATGAGCCCTTCGCCAGGCGTCGCGGCGATAGTCGCTATGCTGGTCGATCGCCGCCATCGCCACCGGGTGCAATGCCCCCATCAGCAGACCGGCGATCGCCGAAACGGCGTAGGCCGGCTCGCGGCAGATGCGCCAGCTGACGCTTCCAGGTCCGAAAAGGCCGGTATCTTCCACCGAAACGGACCCGACCGAGCCGGCGATAACCGCCTCCATCGAGGCTATCGCTTCCCGCAGGGTGGGGAGCATGATGGCCGGTCCGCCCATGTTTGCGCAGGCTATCCCTTCGCACCGTTGCCGCAAGGCCTGAATCTGAGCAAATTCCAGGCCCGGCTTCTTGCAAGCGCTGGCCGCAAAGGCCAATAGCGACTGACAATCGCTGAACCGACGGGCGCCGACCGCATGAAATCCCACGAATTTGCGAGCCTTCTCTGCTCCCGGCTCTGCCACGACCTTCTGTCGCCCGTGGGCGCGCTCAACAACGGCATCGAGCTGCTCGCCGACGAGCATGATCCGGAGATGCGGGCCCGCTGCATGGACCTGCTCGGCGAGAGCGCCCGGGCCTCGGCGAACAAGCTCAAATTCTTCCGCCTCGCCTTCGGCGCCGCCGGCGGCTTCGGCGACGAGGTCGACACGCGCGAGGCGAGGGTGGCCATCGAGGGGCTGTTCGGCGGCGACGGCCGGATCCAGCTCGGCTGGATGGTCGACGAGCCGACTATGAGCAAGCGGGCGCTGAAGGTCCTCTTGAACCTCGTCCTCATCGCCGGCGACGCGCTCGTCCGCGGCGGCCGCCTCGACGTCGGGGCGGAGAAGCATTCCGGCGGAGTCGACATCGTCGTCCGGGCCGACGGCCCCCGGATCGTCCTCGACCCCGAGCTGAAGCGCGCCTTGCTCGGCGACCTCGCCGAAGACGCCATCGCCCCGCGCGGCGCCGCCGCCTGGCTGGTCCACTGCCTCCTCGCCGACTGCGGCGGCGAAGTGCAGGTCGCCGACCAGGAGGAGCGGGTCCTCCTGATCGGAGCGTCGATCCCCACCGCCTGACCCCACCCGTCGCCCCAGCGAAGGCTGGGGCCCGTCCCGAGCCGGTGCCGCGCATCGCGGATTCACCATGGATGCCCGCCTTCGCTGGCATGACGGGAGGGCCTGGCGACCTCGCACCCCTCCTTCGTCCCCCCAGCGAAGGCTGGGGCCCATGCTGGCAATCCGGCCGCACCAAGTCAGAAGCTCGCCTGCACGATATACGCGAACAGATCGTCCCAGCCGGGGTTGGCCTTTTCGATCAGTTTCGTTTTCCATCGCCGCTGCCACGCCTTCATCGCCTTCTCGCGCGCGATTGCCTCTTCGATGCTGTCGTAGGGTTCGCAATAGACGAGCCGCTTCAGGCGGTGCTTCCTGCAGAATTTGGAGCCCCTGCCGGTCCGGTGCTGGATCACGCGCGCCGCCAGGTTGCCGGTGATTCCGACGTAGAGCGTGCCGTAGGGCGCATTTGTCATAATATACACCCAGCCGCCTTTCATTCCCCGTTTTTAATGAAATTGCCGCATGGATGCCAGCCTTCGCTGGCATGACGGGGCGAGCGGCGACCTCGCACCTACTCGTCGCCCCAGCGAAGGCTGGGGCCCATGCCGAGCCCGAGCCGCGCGGGCGTAGCCAGCATGGATGCCAGCCTTCGCTGGCATGACGGAAGAAGTGCGGCGCGCCCTTCACCCCCGTTGGCCCCCACTTCGCCGGGACGACGGCCGAGTAAACCGCTCCTTAACCAACCCGCCCTAATCCGGCTCCACGCGCAAGGCGGGGCCCAGTGGACGATCTCATCAACGATTTCATCGCGGAGACGCGGGAGATGCTCGAGGCGCTCTCCGGGGAGATCGTCGCCTGGGAAGCTTCGCCGGACGATCGCGCCCGCCTCGACGAGATTTTCCGCTTCGTCCATACCGTCAAGGGCAATAGCGGCTTCTTCGACCTGCCGCGCATCCGCGCCCTCAGCCATGCCGCCGAAGATGCGCTCTCCGCAGTCCGCTCGGGCGCGAGGAACGCCGATGCGCCACTGGTCAGCGCCGTCCTCGCCGTGATCGACCGGCTCGCCGAGCTGGTCGAGGCGCTCGAGACCGGCGAAGCGCTTGCCAGCGAGGACGACAGCGCCCTGATCGACGCCCTCTCGGCCGAGGCGCCCGCTGGAGCGGCGGAGGCCGAAGCCCACCCGGCCGGCCAGGCGCCGCGAGGCTCGAGCCGGACGGTGCGACTCCCCGTCGAGCTGCTCGACCGGATGATGAGCGGAGTCTCCGACCTCGTCCTCGCCCGCAACGAGCTCTCGCGCCGGATCCGCGACCATGGCGATGCCGAGATGGCCGCCGCCTTCGACCGGGTCTCGGCCACCGTGGCCGACCTTCGCGACGGAATCACGCGGACCCGGATGCAGCGGATCGACAATCTCTTCGCGCCGCTGCCGCGGATGGTCCGGGACATTTGCGGCCAGACCGGCAAGCAGGTCGCCCTCGAGATCGACGGCGGCGACGTCGAGATCGACCGCGAGATGCTCGAGATGATCCGCGATCCCCTCACCCACATCGTCCGCAACGCCATCGATCACGGCATCGAGAGCCCGGCGGCCCGGCGGCGGGCGGGCAAGAAGGAAAGCGGCTGCCTTCGGGTCTGCGCCCGCCAGGCCGGCAACCAGATCCTGCTCGAAATCTCCGACGACGGCGGCGGCATCGACGGGGACAAGCTCGTCAGCCGGGCGGTCGCCGGCGGCGTCCTGGCCGCGGACCGGGCCGAGCGGCTGACCGAGGCGGAGAAGCACGCGCTCGTCTTCGAGCCGGGCCTTTCGACCGCCGCGGCGGTCACCGACCTTTCCGGCCGGGGCGTCGGGATGGACGTGGTCCGCGCCAATGTCGAGCGGATCGGCGGCCTCGTCGAGATCGAGAGCCGCATGGGGCAGGGGGTCGTCCTTACTCTCCGGGCGCCGCTCACCCTCACCATCATTCCGGCGCTTACTATCGCCGCGGCCGGCCAGGTCTACGCCATCCCGCGCTCGGCGATCGAGGAGATCGTCCGGGTCAGGGGCGGCGCGATCCGGGTCGAGTCGGTCGGCGGCGCCGCTTTCGCCACCGTCCGCGGCCGCCGGCTGCCGCTCGTCCATCTCCGCCGCTCTCTCGGCCTCGAGCCTTGCCCGGACCCCTCGGCGCAGAGCCTGGTCCTGCTGAGGCCCGCCGGCGCCGACCTCTACGCGCTCGCCGTCGACGAGATCCGCGATCATGAGGAGCTGGTGGTGAAGCCGGCCGCTCCGGCCGTGATGGCGGCGGGCCTCTACGCCGGAACCACCATCGCCGACGACGGCAAGCCCGTGCTTCTGCTGGATCCTCCGGGAATCGCCGCCCGGGCCGGGCTCGCCCTCGACCCCCGGGCCGCTCCGGCCGAGGCCCCGGAGGCGACGGCCCAGGCCGAAGGTCCGGCCGCCTTGCTGTTCAGGACGCTGGCGGGCGCGAAGCGGCTGGTGCCGGTGGCCGCCGTCCAGCGCATCGACGACGTCCGCCCCGAGGCCGTCCGGCTCAGCGCCGGGCGTCTCCATGTCGCGCTCGGCGACACCCTTCTGCCGCTCGAAGGCTGCGGCTCGGAGGCGCCCGAACGGCCGCTCCGGCTGCTTCGGCTCGGCGACGGGCGCTCCGAGATCGCCTACGGTTTCGCCGACGTCGTCGACATCGTCCCGCTGCCGGCGGGGCTGATCGCCGCGGCCGCGCCCGGCGAGGTCAGCGGGGTCGTCCTCGTCGAGGGCGAGCAGGCCGAATTGCTCGATCTCCACTGGCTGTTCGCCCGCCACGGGACCCGCGCCGCGGCCTCGGCGCCGGGGCCGGTCTGCGTCATCCCGGCCGGCGATCCGTTCATGGACTCGATCCTCCGCCCGCTCGTCGAGAGCGCCGGCTACACCGTCGTCGCCGCCGGCGCGCCCGGGAGCGAGTCGGCGGCGATCGTCATCGCCGGCGACTCGCTGGAGACTGCCGCTCCCCCGCGGGCGCGCCTCGTCAGGCTCCGGGCCGAGGCCGACGGTCCGGCCGGCTCCATCCACCGCTACGACCGCGCGGCGCTGCTGGCCGCCCTCGCCGGCGACTCCCGGCCGAAACGGAGGCGCGGCCGTGGCTGAGCTGCTGCTCATCGTCAGGCTCGCCGGCGAGCGGGTCGCGCTTCCCGCCGCGGACGTCGAATCGGTCGTCGAGATCGACTCGCTGACCCCGGTTCCGGGCGCCGCCGGGCACGTCGCCGGCCTCGCCGCCCTGCGCAGCCGGGTCCTGACCGTGATCGACTGCCTCGCCTCGCTCGACCCTTCCCGCCGGCTGCCCGCCGGCGCCCGCGAGGCGGTGATGGCGGTGGTCGACGGCCACCCCTACGCCCTTCTCGTCGAAGCGGTGGAGGACGTCGTCGAGGCGAGCGCCGAGCGCCGGCCGGCGGCGGCTTCGCTGGCCCCGGGATGGCGGCGGATCGGCCGCGCCACGATCGAGGCCGAGGGCGACCTGCTGCTCGTCGCCGACGTCGAGGCGCTGATCGCCGGCCCGGCCCGCGAAGCGGCATGAGCTTTAAGGCGCCGGTTAACTTATTGCGGCTAGGTTGCGGCCGCGGACAAGAGCGAGAGCGAACATGAAGAGCTGTCTGGTCGTCGACGATTCGAAGGTAATCCGGAAGGTCGCCCGCCACATATTGGAGACTCTCGATTTCTCGGTCGACGAGGCCGAGGACGGCCGCGCGGCGCTCGCGAGCTGCGAGACGCGGATGCCCGACGTCGTCCTGCTCGACTGGAACATGCCGGTGATGGGCGGGATGGAGTTCCTCCGCACCCTTCGCCAGAAGAAGTTCGAGCCGCAGCCCAAGGTCGTCTTCTGCACCACCGAGAACGACGCCGCCCATATCCGCGCCGCGATCGACGCCGGCGCCGACGAATATGTGATGAAGCCGTTCGACCGCGAGACCCTCGAGAGCAAGCTTCAGATCGTCGGAGTGGCGTGACCCGCTCCGCCGCCCGGGCGGCGGGGGAGACCGTTCCGGCCGCGCCGCCCTTGAGATTGATGATCGTCGACGATTCGCAGGTCGCGCGCGCGGTGCTGTCGCGGATGCTGCGCGCCTTCGACGATTTCGAGGTCGTCGCCACCGCCGCCGACGCCGGCGAGGCGCTTCGGCTGCTGCCCGCCACGCCGGTCGACATCGTCCTCCTCGACGTCGAGATGCCCGGCGAGAGCGGCCTCGAGGCGCTCCCCGAGATCGTCCGGCTGGGCCGCGGCGCCCGGGTCCTCATCGTCTCCTCCTTCTGCGACCGGGATGCCGACGCCGCCGTCCGCTCGCTCCCTCCCGGCGCCGCCGAGACCCTGTCCAAGCCGGGCGCGGAGGCTTTTGGGGGGCGCTTCTCCGACACCCTCGCCCAGCGGCTGCGCCGGATGGGCCGCCGCGACGCCGCCCGCGCTCCCGAACCGCCGGCCGCGAAGCTCGGCTGCCTCGCCGTCGGCGCCTCGACCGGCGGCCTCCACGCCGTCGCCGCCTTGCTCGGCGCGCTCCCCGCGAGGCTCGACGCCCCGATCCTGATCACCCAGCATTTGCCCGCCGTCTTCGTCCCCTTCTTCGCCCGCCAGGTGGAGGCCGCCTCCGGCCGGCCCGCCCGGATCGCCGAGGACGGGCTCGAGCTCAGGCCCGAGGAGATCCTCATCGCCCCCGGCGACGCGCACATCCGCCTGGAGCGGAAGGGTGGGAGGGTGTGGGTCCTGCTGGACCGCCGCCCGGCCCCGAGCGGCTGCACCCCCTCGGTCGATGTCATGCTCGATTCGGTCGCCGCGGCCTTCGGCCCCGCCGCGGTCGGGGTCATGCTGAGCGGAATGGGCCGCGACGGCCTGGCGGGCAGCCGCGAGCTGGTCGCCCGCGGCGGAACGATGATGGCCCAGGACCGCCAGAGCTGCGCCGTCTGGGGAATGCCGAGGGTCGTCGTCGAAGCCGGCCTGGCCAGCGCCGTGCTCCCGCCCGCCGGGCTCGCGGCCGAGGTCGCGGCGCGGGTGGAGGCGGTCTCGTGAAGGTGAACGACGCGTCCAGCCGGATCCTCGCCGGACTGCTCGAGGCGCGCACCGGTCAGCAGCTGACGATGAGCCGGCGCTGGCGGATCGAGACCGCGCTCCAGCCGCTGATGCGCGAGCGCGGCCTGAGCTCGCTCGACGGCCTCGTGGCGGCCCTGGTCGCCCGCTCCGACGAGCGGCTCGCCGAGGCCGTGGTCGAGGCGCTGCTCAACAACGAGACCTTCTTCTTCCGCGACCGCCAGGCGTTCGAGCTTCTGCTCGGCCCGGCGCTGCAGCGGCTCGAGGCGGCGCGCCGCCGCGAGCGCCGGCTCGCCATCTGGTGCGCCGGCTGCTCGACCGGCCAGGAGGCCTATTCGATCGCCCTGCATTTCGCCGAGCATAAGGCGCGCTGGGGCGGCTGGACGATCGACATCCTCGGCACCGACGTGTCGCGCTCCGCGGTCGAGCAGGCGAAGAGCGGGGTCTATTCGCAGTTCGAGGTCCAGCGGGGGCTTCCCGTCGTCCAGATGATGCGCTGGTTCGAGGAGCTTCCCGGCGCCGCCTGGCGGATCGCCCCCGATCTCAGGCGCTCGGTGCGGTTCGGCTTGGGCAGCCTCGTCGGCCCGGATGCCCCCGCCGAGAGGTTCGACATCATCTTGTGCCGCAACGTTCTCCTCTATTTCTCGCCCGAAATGCGCCGCACCGCCTTCTCCCGGCTCGCCTCAGCTTCCACCGACGACGGGGTGCTGATGCTCGGAGCGGGCGAGACTGTGATCGGCCAGACCGACGCCTTCGTCTCCGATCCCGAATGCCGCGGTCTCTATGTGCGGGTCCCGGCACGGCCGGAGCGGCGCCGCGCCGTCTCCTCTTAATTCCTCCCCGAGATTTCTCGGGGAGGGGGACCGCGCGAAGCGCGGTGGAGGGGTTCTTTGGGGCCATGCCCCTCCACCATGCTTCGCATGGTCCCCCTCCCCTGCAAATGCACGGGAGGATTTGAGAAGCCCAGCCCGTTCGAATGGCGTTGGGCCGCCCCTTGACGAAGCGCCGTTTTTAGCGCGGGAAGGGTCGATGGACGGGTTAATCGACGCTCCCTCGCCCAATTTCGACGAGCGCGCGCTGCCCGTCTCGATGCTCGTCCTCCATTATACCGGGATGGAGGATGCGGACGGCGCGATCGCCCGCCTCAAGGACCCGGACGCCAAGGTCTCGTGCCATTATCTCGTCGACGAGGAGGGGCGCGTGCTGAGGATGGTCGACGAGGCGAAGCGCGCCTGGCACGCCGGCCGGGCCTTCTGGCGCGGCGCGGTCGATATCAATTCGGCGAGCATCGGGATCGAGATCGTCAATCCCGGCCACGAATTCGGCTACCGGGCCTTTCCGGAGCCGCAGATGGACGCGCTCATCCCGCTCGTCGCCGACATCGTCGGCCGTTACCGGATCCGGCCGCCCTACGTCGTCGGCCATTCGGACATCGCCCCGGCGCGAAAGCGCGATCCCGGCGAACTGTTCGACTGGGCGCGGCTTGCCCGGCTCGGCCTTGCGATGCCGCGGCCGACGGAGAAGCTCATCGATCCCTTGTGGACCGACGGGGGCTTCCTTCTCGCCCTCGAACGCTACGGCTACGACGTCCACAAGCCCAAGGCCGCGGTCGCCGCCTTCCAGCGCCGCTTCCGCCCGGAGCTGATCGACGGCGAGATCGACGGCGAGACCCGGGCGATCCTGCTCGGTTTGCTCTTGGATAGCCGGAGCGCACCGCCTAAGTGACGGCGAGTCAGAGGATCGGGCGGCCGCGTCCCGCGCAAGCGGGCCGAGGAAAGTCCGGGCTCCGCGGAACGACGGTGCCGGATAACGTCCGGCGGGGGCGACCCCAGGGAAAGTGCCACAGAAAGCAGGTCGCGCCAGGCTTCGGCCCAAATCTTCGGAGGCGCGATGGTGAAAGGGTGGGGTAAGAGCCCACCGCGGTCCCGGTAACGGCGGCCGGCACGGCAAACCCCACCGGGAGCAAGATCGAATAGGGACCGCGCGGGCTCGTTCCGCCCAATGTGGTCCGGGTTGGTTGCTTGAGGGGCGGAGCGATCCGTCTCCCAGATGAATGGTCGCCCATCCCCTTAGGGGGAGGACAGAACCCGGCTTATAGATCCTCTGGCACTTTTTCCCGGGGCGTGGATTAGAAGGCGACGATGGCAAGGCACACTCGCTCCAACGACTGGGGATTTCCGCGCTGGCGCGCCTACGGCGCCGAGCGCGAGACGGCGCGCGTTCGCCTGTGCGACCGGGAGGGCTGCAGCGAGCCCGGCGATCGTCCCGCGCCCAAATCCCCGCACAGTCCCGACCGCTGGTATTTCTGCGAGGCGCATGCCGGCGAATACAACCGCAACTGGAATTATTTCGAAGGGCTGACCGCCGAGGACGCGGCGGCGCGCGAGGCCGAGGAGAAGCGCGGCGCCGACGGCTACAGGCAGGCCAACCATTATGGCTGGGGCGGACCCGGCGACGGCAGCCGGAGCCGCGACGAGATGCGCGCCCTCGAAACGCTCGAGGTCGAGGTCGACGCCCCGTTCGAGGACGTCAAGGCGGCCTGGCGCCGCCTCGCCAAGGCCAACCATCCCGACGCCGCTCCCGGCGATTCCGACGCGGCCAAACGCTTCCAGGCGGTCCAGGCCGCCTACGAGGTGCTGAGGAAGGCGGAGGAGCGGCGGAGCGCCTGAAAATCCTCCCCTGCATTTGCAGGGGAGGGGGACCATGCGAACCATGGTGGAGCATCTGTGTTGATGGTCAAGGCCGGGTTGGGCTCCATGTGCGGTTTTCGGTGACGAGGGTGTTGGCGAGGACGATGAGCTTTCGGGCGACGGCGATGAGTGCGGTCTTGGCGGATTTTCCTTTGGCGCGCA
>DASVPM010000110.1:0-3813 GCA_036382815.1 Allosphingosinicella sp. | reverse complement strand
CGCCCGACCGGTCGCTCGCCGAGCGCGCGGGCGCAGGCGGCCTCGACCTCGCTCTCGGCGATGTGGAGCGATCGGATCTCGTCCCAATTGCCGGCATGGGCGGCGAAATAGCGCTCGGCGGCGGCTGCCCGATCGGCGCGGACGGCGGTCAGCCGGGCCGCGTCGGCGGGCCCCCAGGGATCCTCGCCGTCGAGCTCGGCCCAGCGCTCGAGGGCGGCGAAGAGCGGCTCGACCCGGCTCGGGTCGGCGAGGCTGAGGAACACCCAGCTCCCTTCCTTGCGGCGCTCCGCGAGTCCGGCTTCGATGAGGATCCTGACGTGCCGCGACACCCGCGGCTGGCTCTGCCCGAGCACCTGGGCGAGCTCGCCCACCGAAAGCTCCATCGCTCGAAGCAGCGCGAGGATCCGAAGCCGGGTCGGATCGCCCAGCGAGCGGAAGATTTCAGCGGCGGCGGAAGCGGTTGGGAACATAGGGATAAGGACATAAAGATATCTTTATATCCGGGTCAAGCATTGCGTGCCGCCGTCATTGCGGGGAGCGCAGCGACGAAGCGATCCACCCGGTCTGGGACGCCGCACTTGGATCGCTTCGCTGCGCTCGCAAGGACGGCGGAGCCGCTCCCACCTTACCGCTAAGCTGTTGACTCTCCGAAACTACCTCCGCAATCGTCCCGCTTCGGTTCGGCGCAATTGCCTACCGAAACAGTAGACATATCGCCGGACCGTCTATACATCCGGTGCCGCCGGAAGCCGGCGCGGGCCTGCCCGCGTCCGGACCTCGCCCGGCTAAGCCCTTATTCTCCAAGGAGAGAATGTTATGAAGAAGATCGTCCTCACCGCCGCGGCCACTCTGGCGCTCGGCGTCGCCGCCTGCAGCCCGGCCAATAACGACGCCGGCAACAACGCGACCGACGTCAACATGACCGTCAACGAGACCGACACCGACGTCAACGACGCCGCTCTCGACGTCAACGGCGCCGCCGCGGTCAGCTCGACCGACAATGCGCTCGACAGCGTCGGCGACGCCGCCGCCAACACGGCGAGCGCCGTGGGCAACGCGGCCACCGACGCCGCCAACACCGTTTCGAACGCCGCCGACTAAGTCGAAGGCCCGAGCCGGAAACGAGAGGGTCGCGTGCCGCCTGGCACGCGGCCCTTTTTATTTGCGCCGAGCTGCGGCAAGCTGGCCGTTGAAACGCCCATCGGGAGCAAGACAGATGAAGAGATTTGGTGCCCTGGCCGCATTGCTCGCTTGCGCTTCACTCGTCGCCGCCTGCGGGCGCGAGGACGACGGAAGCCCGACCGCGGCCGAGAACGAGCAGCTCAACAACATTTCCGAAGTGCTCGACACCTCGGCCGACAGCCTGGTCGCGGAAGACCCCGCGCTCGGCAACGGCGAGGCCGGGGCCGAGACGGGTGAGCTTCCGGTGGTGAGCAACGGCGTCGTGAGCGACGCTTCGAACGGGATGTAGCTGATAGAAATCCTCCCCGCGATTTCGCCGGGAGGGGGACCGCGCGGAGCGCGGTGGAGGGGTTCTTCGGTCGCAGAAAAGCCGCTCCACCATGCTTCGCATGTCCCCCTCCCCTGCAAAGGCAGGGGAGGATTAAAAAAAAGGGCCGGGGAGTCGCCTCCCCGGCCCTTCTTTCGTTCGGCGTCTGACGGTCGGACTTAGAAGTCCATGCCGCCCATTCCGCCCATTCCGCCGCCCGGCATTCCGCCGCCGCCGGCCGGCTTGTCCTCCGGAGCCTCGCTCACCGCCGCTTCGGTGGTGATGAGCAGGCCGGCGACCGAGGCCGCGTCCTGCAGCGCGGTGCGGACGACCTTGGTCGGGTCGATGACGCCGGCCGAGACGAGGTTCTCGTAGACCTCGGTCTGGGCGTTGAAGCCCATCGTCTGGTCCTCGCCGTCGATCAGCTTGCCGGCGACGACGGCGCCGTCATGGCCCGCATTCTCGGCGATCTGGCGGATCGGCGACTGCAGGGCGCGACGGACGATGTCGATGCCGCGGGTCTGGTCGTCGTTGGCGCCCTTCATGTCGGCAAGCGCCTTGGTGGCGTAGAGGAGGGCGGTGCCGCCGCCCGGGACGATCCCCTCCTCGACCGCCGCGCGGGTGGCGTGGAGGGCGTCATCGACGCGGTCCTTGCGCTCCTTGACCTCGATCTCGGACGAACCGCCGACCTTGATCACGGCAACGCCGCCGGCGAGCTTGGCGAGGCGCTCCTGGAGCTTCTCGCGGTCATAGTCGCTGGTGGTGTTCTCGATCTGCGAACGGATCGCCTCGACCCGGCCCTTGATCCGGTCGCCGTCGCCGGCGCCGTCGACGATGGTCGTATTGTCCTTGTCGATGGTCACGCGCTTGGCCTGGCCGAGCATCTGGACCGTGACGTTCTCGAGCTTGATGCCGAGATCCTCGCTGATCATCTCGCCGTTGGTCAGGATCGCGATGTCCTCGAGCATCGCCTTGCGGCGATCGCCGAAGCCCGGCGCCTTGACGGCAGCGACCTTGAGGCCGCCGCGCAGCTTGTTGACGACGAGCGTGGCCAGGGCCTCGCCCTCGATGTCCTCTGCGATGATCAGGAGCGGACGGCCCGACTGGACCACTGCCTCGAGGATCGGAAGCATCGCCTGCAGGTTGGACAGCTTCTTCTCGTGGATGAGGATGTACGGATCGGTGAGCTCGACCTGCATCTTCTCGGGGTTGGTGATGAAGTAGGGCGAGAGGTAGCCGCGGTCGAACTGCATGCCCTCGACGACGTCGAGCTCGAACTCCAGGCCCTTGGCCTCCTCGACGGTGATCACGCCTTCCTTGCCGACCTTGTCCATCGCCTCGGCGATCTTCTCGCCGACGACGGTGTCGCCGTTGGCGGAGATGATCCCGACCTGGGCGATCTCGTTCGAGCCGCTGACCGGCTTGGAACGGGCCTTGAGGTCCTCGACGACGCGGGTGACGGCGAGGTCGATGCCGCGCTTCAGGTCCATCGGGTTCATGCCCGCGGCGACCGACTTCATGCCCTCGCGGACGATCGACTGGGCGAGAACGGTGGCCGTGGTGGTTCCGTCGCCGGCCAGGTCGTTGGTCTTCGACGCGACCTCGCGCAGCATCTGCGCGCCCATGTTCTCGAACTTGTCCTTGAGTTCGATTTCCTTGGCGACGGTGACGCCGTCCTTGGTGATGCGAGGGGAGCCGAACGACTTGTCGAGAACGACGTTGCGGCCCTTGGGACCGAGGGTGACCTTCACCGCATCGGCGAGGATGTCGACGCCGCGGAGGATCCGCTCACGGGCGTCACGCGAAAAGCGTACGTCTTTCGCTGCCATATTTTCTACCTTTCAAAAGCAAAGTTCATGAAGTTCACGATGTCGTGATCAGAATCAGCCGACGATCCCGAGGATGTCGCTTTCCTTCATGATGATGAGGTCCTCGCCATCGACCTTGACCTCGGTGCCCGACCATTTGCCGAACAGGATGCGGTCGCCGGACTTCACGTCGAGGGGGACGAGCTTGCCGCCGTCGTCGCGGGCGCCGGGGCCGACGGCGATCACTTCGCCTTCCTGCGGCTTCTCCTTCGCGGTGTCCGGAATGATGATGCCGCCTTTGGTCTTCTCTTCACCTTCGACTCGCTTGACCACGACCCGGTCATGCAGGGGACGAAATTTCATGGGTTCGATCCTGTGCGAAAAGCCGGCCACCGCGGGCGACCGGACGGAAACCGCGCCGCTAGCACTCCAAGTTGATGAGTGCCAGCGACGGGGTGGAGATACGGGGTGGTGCGGCGAACTGTCAAGGGCCGATCGCTTATTTTCATAACAAAT
>DASVPM010000109.1:0-21164 GCA_036382815.1 Allosphingosinicella sp. | reverse complement strand
CAAGGGGTAACCTCGCCGAGTGGGCATCAGCGAATCATGGCGGGACAAGCGAGGCGTGCTCCACCCGGAAGGCGGAAGTTTTTCCCTTCTTGGGAAGCTGAACCTTATGAACCTTCCGCCGCTCCTGGCCATGGTTCTCCTCGCCAGCTGCGTCCCCACGCAGCAGCGGCCCGAGCCTCCTGCGCCGCCGTCGGCTCCGGCGGCGGAGACTCCTCCGCCGGCGCCGCCCACTGCGGCCTTGCTGGGAGTTACGGCCGGACCGTCCCTCCCGGCGCTCGGCGAGGCGGAGGCCGCCCGGGCCCTCGACGCTTTCCGGACCAGCTGTCCGGCCCTGGTCAAGCGCACCGACTCCAGCGGCCTGACCCGGCCCGAAGACTGGCAGGGCGCGTGCGCGATCGCCGCCGGCCGTCCCGCTTTCGCCGCCGCTTTCTTCGCCGAGCATTTCGAATTGGTCCAGGTCGGCGACGGCAATGCCTTCGTCACCGGCTATTTCGAGCCCGAGATCGCCGGCTCGCGCACTCGCCAGCCCGGCTACGAGGTGCCGATCTACCGCAAGCCCGACGACCTCGTCGAAATCGATGCGGCGACCGCGGAAGCGACCGGAACGCCGCGCCGGGGCCGCCTCGAGAACGGGGTGGTCGTCCCTTATTACGAGCGGTCCGAAATCGAGGCCGGGGCGCTGGCCAACCGGGGCCTCGAAATCGCCTGGGCGGCCGACGAGATCGACCTCTTCTTCCTCCAGATCCAGGGCTCGGGGCGCCTCCGGCTGCCCGACGGCGGCGTGATGCGGATCGGCTATGCCGGGCAGAATGGCCGCGAATATGTCGGCATCGGCAAGCTGATGAAGGATCGCGGCCTGCTCGGTCCCGGCCAGACCACCATGCAAGGCATCGTCACCTGGCTTCGCGAGCACCCCGAGGAGGGGAAGGCGATCATGCGCGAGAACAAGAGCTACATCTTCTTCCAGGAACTGACCGGGCCCGGCCCGCTCGGCGCCCTCGGCCTTCCCGTCACTGGCCGGGCCACGGTCGCCACCGATCCCAAATATGTTCCGATGGGCGCGCCCGTCCTGCTCCAGCTCGACCGCCCCGAGGCGACCGGTCTTTGGATCGCCCAGGACACGGGAGGCGCGATCAAGGGCTCGAACCGCTTCGACACCTTCTGGGGCGCCGGTGCCGAGGCGGCGCGGATCGCCGGCGGGATGCAGGGCCGGGGCCGCGCATATATCCTGGTCCCGAAAGGGACGCTGGCCCGGCTCGATGCGACGACGGCTCAACCCTGACGAAGCGAAATTATGGTCGAAGGTGGTCGAGTCGGTCCGCCCGCTGGACGGAGTCGCCAAGCCCGAACCCCCCCAGCTCCCCAGTGGAGGCCGGAGCCGAGGGAGAGCCTCCACCGCGCTCCGCCCTTCGCCGGCGAGCGCCTCCGCCTCCGCCTCCTCCGGCGCGCAAGCCCCCTGGCACGACCCTCGACGGAAGCTGGGACCGGCGGCTGAGCCGCGGCCTGGTCGCGCCGGATGCGATGCTCGACCTCCACGGCCACAACCTCGCCACCGCCTACGATCTGCTCGACCGGCGGCTCGACCAGGCGATCAATTCCGGCGCCCGGCTGATGCTCCTCGTCACCGGCAAGCCGCCCGGTCCCGAGGGCCCGGCAAAGCGCGGCGCCATCCGGGCCGCGGTCGGCGACTGGCTGCAGGCGTCGCGGCATTCGGGCCGGATCGCCGCGGTCCGCAACGCTCACCCGCGCCACGGCGGTTCGGGCGCGCTCTACATCGTCCTTCGGCGGCCGCGGGATTGATCGATACCGAATGGTAACGCTTCCGGCATAAATCTCCATGGGCAACGCGCGCCGGTGGGGGCAAGCGGCAGGCCGGACAGGAAACACCGCCGATCATGGCTTCGACGGTCGGAAAGATCAGCAATCGGGTGCTCTCCGTGACGGCGGGCGTGTCGGCTTTCGTCCTGACGCTTTTGGGCTTTCTTCTGCTCGGCAGCCTCAACCAGCAGGTGGCGGCGTCGGTCGTTTTCGGTCTCTTCGCCCTGACCATCGTCTACCTGGCCGCCGAGCGCCCCAACAGCGCCCACGCCCGGGCCGTCGCCGCGCTCATCGACCGGCTGATGGCCGTGAGCCGCGGAGATCTCGCCTCGCCCGCGCCTGCAGCCCTGAAGCGCGAGATGCCCGCCCTGGCCGCGGCCGTCGAAGGCCTGTTCGAGCAGGTGCGCGCCAATCTCGACGACGCCCAGGCAATGGCGATGTACGATCCGGTGACCGCGCTGCCGAACCGGGTCCATTTCCGCCGGGAGGCCGAGCGAATCCTCGCGGCCCGCGACACCGGCGCGGCCCTGCTCTTCATCGACCTCGACGGCTTCAAGGAGGTCAACGACCGGCTCGGCCACGCCCATGGCGATCAGGTCCTCGTGATGGTGGCCAATCGTCTTCGCGTCGTCCTCAAGGCCGAAGTCGCGGACGGGACCCTGGCGCCGCCACTGCTCGCCCGGCTCGCCGGCGACGAGTTCACGATGCTCCTTCCCGAAGTCTCGACGCGCGACGAAGCGGAGCGGATCGCCGCCCGGGCGCTCGGGGCGCTCGCCGAGCCCTTCAAATCCTCAATCGGATCGGTGCTCATCGGAGGCTCGATCGGGATCGCCCTTGCGCCCGAACACGGCTCCGACCTCACCGATCTGATGAAGGCGGCGGACATCGCCATGTACCAGGCCAAGGCCGGCGGCCGCTCGCGCCTGTGCACCTACGAGCCCGGCCTCGCCCGCGCTTCCGAAGAGCGCAGCGCCCTCGAGGCGTCGGTCCGCCGCGCCGTCGAGCGGCATGAGCTGGAGCTCGTCTTCGAGCCTCGGCTCTGCCTTCGGACCGGAGCCATCACGGCCGCCGAGGCGCAGATAGGCTGGAACGGCCCCGGCGGGGCGCGGCTGCTTTCGGGCGACGAGCCGATCCTTCAGGAAACGGGCCTGGCCGTCCATCTCGGCGAATGGACTCTCGAGGCCGTCTCCGCCGCGCTGGAACGCTGGCGTGGCGCCGGCCTCGACCACCGGCTCTGCTTCCCCGTGGCCGCCCGCCAGTTCGAGCGGCTCGATTTCATCGAACGGCTGCGCTCCGCTTTGACCCGGGCCGGCCCGCCTCCCTGGGGGGTGGAGATCGAGCTCAACGAAGCGGCCGCTTCGGGCTGCGACAAATGGGTGACCGCGGAGCTCGAGCGGCTTCGTTCGGACGGAGTCGAAGTGTGCGTCAGCGATTTCGGGTCGGGCCGGGCGCGCCTGTCGGGTTTCTCGACTCTGCCGATGAACCGGGTGCGCCTCGACGGCGGGATCGTCGCGGACATCGACCGCTCGGAGCGCGCGAGAAGCGTCGCGGCTTCGCTCATTCACCTCGTCCATGGCCTCGGCTGCGAGGCGGTCGCCGCCGGAGCCGAGCGGCAGGGCCAGGTCGAGGTCCTCCGAGCCCTGGGCTGCGACAGCCTGCAGGGCTTCCCGGGCGTCGCTCCGATGCCCGAAGGCGCCTTCCTGGCCTGGGCGGAGGCGCAGGATTGCGCTCGGAGCCTGGCCCAGGATGTCTACGCCAGCACGGCCCTGACGATGCGCGCATAGATCCGGGCGAGGGCGCGCAGGTCCTCGGCGGACGCCGCCTCGTCCAGCTTGTGCATGGTGGCGTTGGGAAGGCCGAAGTCGACCACCGGACAGAGCTCGATCAGGAATCGGCCGTCCGAAGTTCCGCCACTGGTCGACAGGGTGGGCTCGACCCCGGTCTCCTCGCGGATCGCCTTCGTGATCAAATCGTAGAGCGGTCCCGCCGGAGTCAGGAAGGCCTCGCCGGAGATCATCGCCTCGACGGTCGCTCCCGGCGCCTCCGCCTCGGCCGTCCGCCGCACCAGCGCCACCAGATCCTCGCCGCGCTGCAGGTTGTTGAACCGGATGTTGAGCTGGATCCGGGCGCTTCCCGGGATGAGGTTGGTGGCCTTGGTGTCGGTCTCGACCGCCGTCACCTCGAGATTAGACGGCTGGAAAGAATCGCTGCCGTCGTCGAGATGAAGCGCCTCAAGCGCCTGGATCACCCCCGCAAGCTTGGGCACGGGATTGTCGGCGCGGTGCGGATAGGCGACGTGGCCCTGGACCCCCGGGATCGTGATCCACATGTTCACCGAGCCGCGGCGGCCGATCTTGACGGTGTCGCCGAGCCGCGCCTCCGAGGTCGGCTCGCCGATCAGGATCATGTCCGGCCGGATCGAGCGCTCCGCCATCCACGCCATGATGGCGCGCGTGCCGTGGACGGCGGGCCCCTCCTCGTCGCCGGTGATGAGGAGGCTCAAGGTGCCGCTATGCTGCGGCACCTCGGCCGCCGCCGCGACGAAGGCCGCGATCCCGCCCTTCATGTCCACCGCGCCGCGACCGTACAGCAAGCCGCCGCGAAGCTCGGGGCGGAAAGGATCTGCGCTCCAGCCTTCCCCCGCCGGGACCACGTCGAGATGGCCGGCGAAGGCGAAATGCGGGCTCCCGGCGCCGCGGGTGGCGAATAGATTCTCGACCTCGCCGCCGCTGACGAAGCGATGCACCTCGAAGCCGAGGGGCCTCAGCGCCGCTTCGAGCGTGTCGAAGACCGGCCCGCGGGCGGGCGTGACGCTCGGGCTGGCGATCAGCGCCGACGTCAGCTCCACCGGATCGATTGCACGGATCATGCGGCTTCGCCTAGCAAGGGGCAGTCCGCTTGCCCAGCCAAAGGCCCCAGCGATGCCGAAACTCGACCTCGACTCCATTCCGCAGACCAACGCCACCGGCTATCCTTCTCCTTGGCGCGAGGAGATGGCGAAGCGCCATTACCGCCGCCTCGGCCCCGTTTCCGGCCTCTCCGATTTCGGAGTCAGCCACGTCACGCTCGAGCCGGGCGGAATCTCAAGCCAGCGCCATTGGCATGCGGAGGAGGACGAGTTCGTCATCATGCTCGGCGGCGAGGCGGTCCTGGAGGAGGAGGGCAGCGAAACGGTAATGCGCCCGGGAGATTGCGCGTCCTTTCCCAAGGGCGTGGCCAACGGCCACCGTCTCGTCAACCGGGGCGATTCGCCCTGCGTGTTCATCGCGATCGGGAAGCTTGCCCTCAGCGACTGCCACTATCCCGACATCGACCTCCACCTCGACGGCGCGAGCACCCGCTTCACCCGCAAGGACGGCACGCCTTATTGACCGTCGTCGTCCCGGCGAAAGCCGGGACCCCAGGGGGTGAAAGGCGCGGGGGTTTTCACTCGCCGAGGTCCCGGCTTTCGCCGGGATGACGGCTATTCCGCCTGGGTCTCGTATTTCTCGATCACCCAAGGCTCTTCCTGCGCCGCTTCGACCCATTCGCGAAGCCAGGGGTGGGAGAGCATTCCCTCCATATATGCCGCGGCGAAGCGCGGCACCGGAATCGAGTAAGTGACGAAGCGGGTGACCACCGGCGCGAACATGATGTCGACCGCTCCGAACGTGCCGAACAGGTAAGGCCCGCCGCCGCCGTGCCGGGCCCGCGCCTGGGCCCACAGCTCGAGGATTCGGACGACCTCGGCCCGCACGTTCTCGGACATCTCCCGGGGCGGCAATTGCTTCCTGAGGTTCATCGGGCATTCGCGCCGCAGGTTGTCGTAGCTCGAATGCATTTCGGCGGCCATCGAGCGGGCCATGCCGCGGGCAACCTCGTCCTTGGGCCAGAACCGGTCGCGGTCGGTCTTGTCGGCGAGCCATTCGATGATGGCGAGCGAATCCCAGATCACCGCCTGGTCGTCCCACAGCACCGGCACCTTGCCGCCCGATGGGGCGAACTCGTTGCCCTCGCGGGTCTTCTCCCACTCCTCGTCGAAGAGCGGGACGGTGATCTCCTCGAAGGCGAGCCCCGACTGCTTCACCGCCAGCCAGCCGCGCAGCGACCAGGAGGAATAGGCCTTGTTGCCGATGATGAGCTTCAGCATGGTCCCTCCAAGCGCCGCCGCCCCTGAACACCGGCTTGAGCCAAGGTGCAACGAAAAAGGCCGGGGTCGGGGCGGCCGCCGTTCGACGCCGGTGTTCGATTACGCGGGGGACCGGCGATCGCGGCGTGTGGTCACTCGAGCGGCACCGCGGTGGTGAACTTCACGGTGCGCTTGACGAAGCTGGTTTCGTAGCGCCGGACGAAGGACATGCTGGCCAGCTCGTCCGAGAAGATGTTGAAGTGGTCCATGTCCCGGACGGAGACGAGCAGCAGCGCGTCGCTCGCGCCGGTGATCTCGACGAAGAGCTGAACCTCGGGAAGGGCGCGGATCGCGCGCCTGAAGCGGTCGGCTTCGCCAGGCGAATGGCGGTCGAACTGGACGTTGACGATCGCCGTCACCCGGGCGGTTCGAACTCCGTCGCCGAGGACCGCCACCTCCCTGGCGATGATGCCCTCCTGGGTCAGCTTCTGGATCCGCCTGGTCACGGCCGATCGCGAGAGGCCCAGCTCCTCGCCGAGTTTGTCGGCCGTCCCCCGGCTATCCTCCTGAAGACGCGACAATAAAGCGCGGTCGATTCGATCCATTTCACATAGTGTGCACGCCCACGCGGTCTGCGCAACCGAAACGCATCCATAGCCCGGAATTCGGTCGGAAGTTGTGCATTTGCGGAGTAGCTTTGGGTGAGCCTGTCGCTCGGCAGGCCGGGGGAGCGAGTGCCATGGCCATGAGACATCTGATCCTTCGAACGGTCAGCGTCGCCGTGCTGGTCGCGAGCCTCGGCGCCTGCGGAGGGGGCGGCGGCGGGGGCGGCGGCAGCCCCGCCCCGCCGCCGCCCGCTTCACCGCCGCCGCCCGCGCCGCCGCCGCCGCCCCCGGCGGCCACGACGCCGCCGCCGCTCCCGGGACCGGGTCCGGCGCGGCCGGCGGGCGAGTGGCAGGGCTTCGTCAGCTCCACCGTCGAGCAATATTTCCAGCTCGATCCGTCTTTCGCCGTCTATCAGGGACGCCACGACTTCGACGGCAAGCTGCCGGACTGGAGCTCGGCCGGGATCCAGAAGGCGATCGATTTCTGGCGCCTGATCTACAGCCAGGCGCAGGGGTTCACCGGCCTCGACCCGAACCAGCAGTTCGAGCGCGACTATCTGCTCCACATCATCCGCGGCCAGCTCTTCTGGCTCGAGGATGCGGAGAGCCCCTACTCCAACCCGACCTTCTACGTGAACGGCGGGCTCGACCCGAACGTCTACCTGACGCGCGAATATGCGGATCCGGCGACCCGGATGAAGGCGACGATCGCCTTCCTGAAAGCGGTGCCGACGGCGGCGGCGAGCATCAAGGCCAATCTGAAGATGCCGCTGCCGACGACCTTCATCAATTACGGCGCCGGAGCCTTCAACGCCCTTGCCGCTTCCTACGTCAACGATACGAAGGCGGTCTTCGCCGGCGTCAGCGATGCCGCGCTCCAGAAGGAGCTGGCCGATTCCTCGGCGAGCGCTTCCGCGGCGATGAAGGACCTCGCCGCCTGGATGAACCAGAACGCCGCCGGGTCGGGCCAGACCTACGCGCTGGGCAGCGCCCGCTTCTCGAGGATGCTCGCCGCCAATGACGGCGTCGACCTTCCGGTCGACCAGCTGCGCCAGATCGGCGAGGCGGACCTGAAGAAGAACCGCGACGCCGTCGCCGCCGCGTGCGCGCAATTCGCGCCGGGCGAGACCGTCCCGGGATGCATCGGCAAGCTCAACGCCATCGCCCCGCCCGGGGGAGCGCTCGCCGCTGCGACGCAACAGATCGACGAGCTGCGCAGCTTCGTCGTGGCCAAGGATCTCGTCACCATCCCCGGCAACGAGCAGGTACTGGTCCGGACCAGTCCTGCCTTCCGGCCCGTCATCTACATCGACCCGCCCGGGCCCTATGAGGTGGGGATTCCGTCCATCTACTACATCCCCGCCGGTTCGAACATTTCCGAGCCGGACCTGCTGTTCGTGACGGCGCATGAGGCCATGCCCGGCCATTTCCTCCAGTTCCTCCACGCCAACCGGGCGCCCTCACTCGTCGGACGCCTGTTCGTGACCGGCGGCTTCGCCGAGGGCTGGGCGCATTATGCGGAAGAGATGATGTGGGAGGCGGGGCTTCGCGGAACGCCGGAGGCTAAGCTCGGGATGCTGCTCAATGCCCTGCTTCGGGACTGCCGCTTCCTTTCCGCCATCGGCCTCCACACCCAGGGCTGGTCGGTCGCCGACGCCCAGGCCCTGTTCCAGCAGCAATGCTATCAGGGCGCAGGCGGCGCCAACCAGCAGGCGCTCAGGGGAACCTACGACCCGGGCTATCTCAACTACACGATGAACAAGCTCATGATCCGCAAGCTGCGCGACGACTGGACCGCCATCCACGGCGGCACCGGCGCGTGGAAGGCGTTCCACGACCATTTCCTGGGCTACGGCGGACCGCCGGTGCCGCTGGTCCGGTCGGCGATGATGGGCGGGGCTCCAAAGGCGATTTTCTAGATAAGGATGCGGCATGAACAAGGTTGCGCGTTTGGCTTCGGCTCTCGTCTGGGCCTCGATCGCGACGGCGGCGGGGGCATCGCCCCCGGCGCCCGACGTTTGCGGCGCGGCGGCGGCGGCGGAGGGATCGCAGCTGCCGGCGGCGGCCGCGGTGATGCGACTGGCGAAGGATTGGCTCGACACGATCAACTCGACGGATGATGCCGCTTATGTCCGCTTCGTCCAGGAACGCGGGCCCGTGCTGCTCGACGGTCCGGAGCGCTGGCTGAGGCTGCGCGACTTCTTGCGCGGAATGAGATTGTGCGGGGTCAAATCCGCCAAGGCCGACGCCGTGGAGCTGTGGGTATTCGATCCCAACATGGACTCCTATGGCACCTGGCGCTTCAAACCGGGCGCCACCGAGGCGGACAAGGTCGAATTCGTCGGCGGAATGTTCACCGACGAGATTCCGCCCGGCGCCGCTCGGCCGGCGAGACTCGCTCTGCCCGCTCTGGTCGAGGCTGTCGAGCAGCGCGCGGCCGACCGGGCGGCGCAGGATCAATTTTCGGGCGCAATCCTGTTGGCGAAAGGCGGACGCGTAGTGCTCCAGAAGGCTTACGGATTGGCGGATCGCGCGCAACGCAAGCCGAACAGGGTCGATACCCAGTTCCGGTTCGGATCGATGGGCAAGATGTTCACGGCGGTCTCGATCATGCAGCTGGCCGAAAAGGGGAAGATCGACCTCGAAGCGCCGATCGGACGCTATCTCCCCGGTTACCCGAACCAGGAGGTTGCGGCCAAGGTGACGGTTGCCAATCTCCTCAGCCACACGGGTGGAACCGGCGACATCTTCGGGCCTGAATTCAACCGCAGCAAGGCGTCGCTGCGAACAACGAAGGACTATGTCGACCTCTATGGAAGCCGGGCTCCCGAATTCGCGCCCGGAAGCCGGCAATCCTACAGCAACTTCGGCTTCATCCTGCTCGGACGGATCGTCGAGCAGGTATCGGGCCTGCAATATGACGATTATATCCAGCGGAACATCTTCAAGCCGGCCGGAATGGCTTCGACCGGAAACCGGCCGGAGAGCGAAAACCTGCCGCGTCGGGCCGTCGGTTACATGGGGTCGGGCGCCGGGTTGAAGAGCGCCGAGTCTACGCTTCCCCTCAACGGCACGGCGGCCGGCGGCGGCTATTCGACGGTCGGCGACTTCAACCGGTTCGTCGTCGGCCTGACCTCGCGCCGGCTGCTGCGCGCCGAAACGCTCCAGAAGCTGATCGACGGCGGCGTGAAGATGGCGGACGGAAAGTTCGCCGGGTTCGATTTCGGCGAGACGGTGCCCGAGGCCGGGCGATTCATCGGGCATGGCGGCGGGGCGCCGGGAATGAACGGCTCGCTTCAGCATTTCCTGAAGAGCGGGATCACCGTGATCGTCCTCGCCAACCGCGATTTCCCCGCGGCGGAAAGCATAGCCGTCTTCACCGCCCACCGCCTGCCGGTGGAGTGACGGCCATTACGCGAGAGGGCACCGCGCGTTGAAAAAGTGCCCGATACGCAGGATTTTTCCGTGGCGTTTTGCCTGGGTAATAAGACCGATCTTTTCCCCCGGGTAATATGGGAGCCCTGCTTTCGGTTCAAGGGTTGGTCGCAACGCCAAGGGCGTGTCCGGGAAAAAGCCTACGTACCTGGGGAAAAAGCCTACGTACCTGGCACCGGCGACGCCCCGAGGTGGAGCCGCAACGATGATGCGCTGTCCGGATTCGGACGAAGTGAACGAAGTGGACGCGACGAGCGCAATTCTGACGTGTCCGGATCCGAACTAAGCGGACGAAATTACGCGGCGGCGGTGGCGGGTGTCCGGAATCGGGCGAAGTGGACGAAGTGGACTCGACGGCCACCTTCATCGGTGGCGCACGTCCCGAGCCTGGGGGGCGGGCTCCAGTGATTTTCCGATCTTCAGCGTCCCCGGTGATGCCGCCGGCGGCGGGGGAGGGTTCAATGAACTGAGTCGGCTCGGCTAGGAGAACATAACATGAACTGGCGGCCCGATCAATGGCGCATGCCGCCGAGCGCCCATGGAGGTCCGAGCATTGTCTCACGCAAAGCCGCGAAGCCGCTAAGGGGGGCCGTGCCGGTGGAGATCGAACAGCTGGCGACGATCGCCTTGGATTGCGGGTTCACGGTGCACGGGGCCCTTTTGGGCGTCCGTGCCAGGCACGTGACTGGCACGTAGCTGGCACCGAAACCGCCCGGGTAGAATTAGACCGAGCTTTTCCCCCGGGTAATATGGGAGCCCTGCTTTCGGTTCAAGGGTTGGTCGCAACGCCAAGGGCGTGTCCGGGAAAAAGCCTACGTACATGGGGAAAAAGCCTACGTACCTGGCATCGGCGACGCCCCGAGGTGGAGCCGCAAGGATGATGCGCTGTCCGGATTCGAACGAAGTGAACGAAGTGGACGCGACGAGCGCGATTCTGACGTGTCCGGATCCGGACGAAGCGGACGAAATTAACGCGCCGGCGTTTGGCGGGTGTCCGGAACCGGGCGAAGTGGACGAAGTGAACTCGACGGGCGCTTCGACCCGTGGCGCACGCCCCCGATCTTCAGTCTCCCCGGTCATGCCGCCGGCGGCGGGGGAGGGTTCAAGGAACCGATTTCGGCCGGCCATGAGAACATAGCACGAACGAGTGGCCCGGTCAATGGGTTGCGGTAAAGGTGATGCGGGTCGCGGCGCCTCAGGCAATTCGCGGCACCCGAGCCAAGCGGTGATTCTTCGGTGCTTTGGTGCTTCGGGTGAAATCTCTTTCGGCGGCCGAGCGGGCACGGAGGTCGAAGGATGTCTCACTCGAAGCACCGAAGCACCGAAGGCGCCGCGGCAGGGCATGGGCGGAGTTAGCCGAGCTGCCGGCGAGGGGAGGGCGGTGCGGGATAGGGTTGAGTGACTGTCACTAGTGACTGTCACTGCGTAACCTGGCACGCTGATCGCTTTGGGCTGGACGGTATTTCTGGCTGGGACCGCGACTCCGAGGGTTGGATTACGCTGAAAACCTTCGTACCAGGCACCGCTCGTCGCCCGCTCGAACGAACGGCCGCCTTTCCCGGTCGCTGGCGTTGAAAGGTGGCTGGTACGCAGGATTTTCCTTGGTGCCGGGTACCTTCTGCTCGCGTGCAACACACGGTGGCCAATACATACCCCTTCGTGCGTGGTAGACGCTCCACTATACCGGATCCCGGCTTTCTAGGATGACGAATATGGTCGCGACAGCTCTGGATATCATCCCGCCGAACGAAGCCGGCCGCATGGCTGCGGTTCGCCGCTACGAAATCCTCGATACTCCGCCGGACGGCAGCTTCGATCGCGTCACCGCGCTTGCCGCGCGTCGGTTCGGCGCGCCCATATCGATCATCAGCATCGTCGACCATGACCGCATCTGGTTCAAATCTCATCATGGGGTGGACGTGCAGCAGATCGGGCGCGATCCGGGCCTATGTGCGTCGGCTATCCTTTCTTCCGAAGCCCACGTCCTCGTGGACGCGAGCACCGACGTCCGCTCACTTGCGAACCCGCTTGTCGCGGGCGACTTCGGTCTGAGGTTCTACGCGGGCGTGCCCCTCGAAACGTCGGACGGCTTCAAACTCGGGACGCTCTGCGTGATCGACAAGGCGCCTCGCCCGGTGGATCAGGCGCAGATCGACGATTTGAAGGACCTGGCGTCGCTGGTCGTCGATCAGCTCGAGCTTCGATTGGCCGCGCGTCAGGCGGTCGCGAAAGCCGAGCTGATGGCGCGGGAGATCGACCATCGCGTGATGAACAGCCTCCAGTTCGTGTCGGGCCTGCTGACGATGCAGAGCCGTTCGACGGGGGCCGCCGACGCCTCGGCCCAGTTGCAGGAAGCCGCTACTCGCGTGGTGGCGGTCGCTCGCGTTCATCGCAACTTCTATTCCAGCGACACCGCAGAGGTTTCGTGCCTCACCTTTCTGAGCCGGCTGTGCGCCGACCTGTCGGAAATTTGCGGAGTCGAAATCGAAGTGACGGGCGATGAGGGCAGCGTCCCTACGACGTGGATTCAGCCCATTGGACTCCTGACGAACGAGCTGGTCACGAATGCGGCGAAGCACGGAGCCGGTAAAGTCGCGGTGATTTACAAGGCCGACGGCGCCGCTCGGCGGCTCTCGGTCTGCGACGAAGGGGAAGGCGTGCCCGCGAACTTCGATCCCGGCGCGTCGAGCGGCCTCGGCATGAAAGTCGTCGGTCTTTTGGCAAAGCAGCTTCGCGGAAAGTTGGCCGTGAGCAAAAATCCTGCGGGGAGGGGCGCGTGCTTTCAGGTCGCGTTCGGAAACTAGAGGGCCGCCGAAGCCTGCCGCCCTGAAGCGATGGCGTAGCTCGGCCGGCCAGGACGCGCGGACGGTCGAGCAATGTGATCATCAGCCTGCTGAGGTCCGCTTTCAAGAGCTCAACACTGCCAGCCGACGGCCTGCTTACGGCCACAAGCAGGCACCAAGCCGTTGACGCCTGGACGTCATCCTTTCGAAACGGTCCCAGCCTTCCGCTTCCAAGCCGAAGAGCCACCAAAGAAAAGGCCGCCGGCTCGAAGGAGCGGGCGGCCTTTGTCCTGTTTTGCCATCCCGGACTTGATCCGGGATCCATGAACACCATCGGACGAAACCTCGTGCCGAGGTGTTCATGGGTTCCGGCTTTCGCCGGAATGACGGTGTTACTCGGTCGCCGCCTCGCCCTCATCCGCTTCGGCTTCCGCTTCCGCCGCGGCCGGAGCTTCCGCCGAGATCTCCCCCGGCTCGGCGTTCGGATCGTAATCCTCGGTGAAGCCGGCGGTGTCCTTCTCGAACATGTCGGCCATGACGTCGACGCCCTGGGCCTGGAGCTCGGCCTCTTCAGGCGAGCGGGCGACGTTGACCTTGATGGTCACCGACACCTCCGGATGAAGGGCGATCCGGACGTCCTGCAGTCCGATGGCCTTGATCGGCCGGTCGAGGATGATCTGGTTCTTGGCGACCTTGTGGCCTTCGGCTTCGAGCAGCTCCGCGAGATCGCGCGCCGAGACCGAGCCGTAAAGCTGGCCGGTATTAGACGCCTGGCGGATGAGCTGGACGGTGATCCCGTCGATGCTCTTGGAATCCGTCTCGGCGGCCGCGCGACGCTCGGCGTTCTGGGACTCGATCCGCTCGCGGTTGCTCTCGAAGACCTTGCGGTTCGATTCGTTGGCCCGGAGCGCCTTGCCGTTGGGAAGGAGGAAGTTGCGGGCATAACCGTTCTTCACCTTCACCACGTCGCCGATCGCGCCGAGCTTCTCGATCCTCTCGAGGAGAATGACATCCATCTGCTCGACTCCTTATTTCACGACATAGGGGAGAAGGCCGAGATGGCGGGCGCGCTTGATCGCGGTGGCCAGCTCGCGCTGCTTCTTGCCGGAAACGGCGGTGATGCGGGAGGGGACGATCTTGCCCCGCTCGGACACGAAGCCCTGGAGCAGGCGGACATCCTTATAGTCGATGACCGGAGCGTCCTTGCCCGAGAAGGGGCAGCTCTTGCGGCGGCGGAAAAATGGGCGTGCCATGATGCTGGTCCTTTCTCTTTACGCGTCGGCGAAGTCGGGGCGGGGCGCGCGGTCGCCGCGATCGCGGTCGCGGCCGCCGCGATCTCCGCGGTCACCCCTGTCGCCACGGTCGCCGCGCTCGCGCTCGCGCTCGCCGCGGCGCATCATCGCCGAGGGGCCCTGCTCGTGGGCATCGACGCGCACGGTCATGTAGCGGATGACGTCCTCGTTGATCTGGGTCTGGCGCTCGAGCTCGGCGACGGCCGCGGCCGGAGCGTCGAAATCGAGCATGACATAATGGCCCTTGCGGTTCTTGGCGATCCGGTAGGCGAGCGAACGAAGGCCCCAGGTCTCGGTCTTGACGACCTTGCCGCCGGCATCCTCGATGATCTTGGTGGCGGTCTCCGCCAGCGCGTCGACCTGGGCCTGGGCCAGGTCCTGACGCGCGATGAACACATGCTCGTAAAGCGGCATGGCAGCGCATTTCCTTGTCTTTGGCCGATCGCTGACGCCGCCCAATGCGGACGCCCCTCCGGCTGTCGTCTAAAAAGCTGACCGGGGCTGAAGGCATGGCCTTCGCCCCGGACAGCGGCTCATCTACTCGATTTCCTTGATTTTGCAAGTCTCCCGGTTCTTAAGCCGCCCGCTGCAACGAAACTAAGGAACGAGGATGCGCGCATTCATCTTCCCGGGTCAGGGAAGCCAGTCGGTCGGAATGGGCAAGGCCCTTGCGGAATCCAGCAGCGTCGCCCGGCATCTGTTCGAAGAAGTGGACGAGGCGCTGGGCCAGAGGCTCTTCCGGCTGATGGCGGAGGGACCGCAGGAAGATCTCACTCTGACGGAGAATGCTCAGCCCGCGATCATGGCCAATGCGGTGGCGACGCTCCGGGTATCCGGGATCGCGGTCGACAAGGCGGATTTCGTCGCCGGCCACAGCCTCGGGGAATATAGCGCGCTCTGTGCCGCCGGCTCCTTCGATCTCCCGACCACGGCCCGCCTGCTCAAGCTTCGCGGCCAGGCGATGCAGCGGGCGGTGCCGGTGGGGGAGGGGGCGATGGCGGCCCTGCTCGGTGCCGGGCTCGAGGTCGCCCGGGCCGTCGCCGAGGCGGCGGCGCAAGGCGAGATCTGCGTCGTCGCCAACGACAACGATCCCTCTCAGGTCGTCATCTCCGGCCATCGCGACGCGGTCGAGCGGGCTCTCGACATCGCCAAGGAGAAAGGCGCCAGGCGCGCCGTCCTCCTCCCGGTTTCGGCCCCCTTCCACTCGCCGCTGATGGAGCCGGCCGCTCGCGAGATGGAGCAGGCGCTCGCCGGGGTCGGGATCGACGAGCCCGCCGTCCCGCTCTACGCCAACGTTACCGCCGCCCCGGTGGAAGAGCCGGACGAGATCCGCCGCCTGCTCGTCGAGCAGGTTACCGAAATGGTCCGCTGGCGCGAGAGCGTGGCGGCGATGGCGGAGGCGGGCGTCGACCATTTCGTCGAGCTCGGAGGCAAGGTGCTCGGCCCGATGGTCAAGCGCATCGCCCCGGATGCGAGGGTGACCAGCGTGGTGACGATGGACGATATCGAGGGCTTGGTGAAGGAAATTTAGGTTTCGCGCAGAGACGCAGAGGCGCAGGGAGGTCCCGTGACGGACATAGACCGGATCACTGGCGATGTGCTGGACGCGGCCATCCGGCTGCATAAGGAGCTTGGTCCGGGTCTGCTCGAAAGTGTCTACGAGACCCTGCTCGCAGCCTGGCTGGCCAGGGCCGGCTATCGGGTGGCACGACAGCATCCGGTCGACATTGAGTTCGACGGCATTCGCTTCCCGGCGGCCTTCCGCATCGACATACTGGTGGAAGACAAGCTGCTGATCGAACTCAAATCAGTCGATCAACTGCATGCTGCGCATGCCAAGCAGCTGCTCACCTATCTGCGGCTCACCAAGCAGCCCGTCGGGCTGCTCATCAACTTCGGCGGTGCGACGTTGAAGGAAGGGTTCCGCCGGCTGGTGAACGACTACCACCCCTCTGCGTCTCTGCGTCTCTGCGCGAACCAAATTACGGAGTGAGCATGTTCGACTTGTCAGGAATGACCGCCCTCGTGACCGGCGCCTCCGGGGGTATCGGTTCGGCTATCGCGACTGCGCTTGCCGGACAGGGGGCTCGGCTCGCCATATCCGGCTCGAACGCGGACAAGCTGGAGGCCTTTCGCGGCGGGCTCGGCGGCGATCATGTCGCTCTCGCGGCGAACCTGTCCGACTCCGCCGCAGTCGACGCGCTGGTGCCTCAGGCGGTGGAGGCGCTGGGGGGGAAGCTCGACATCCTCGTCAACAACGCCGGGGTCACCCGCGACAATCTCGCCATGCGGATGAAGGACGAGGAATGGTCGGACGTCATCCGGATCAATCTCGAGGCCGCCTTCCGCCTCGCGCGCGCCGCCCTGAAGCCGATGATGCGGGCCAGGCACGGCCGGATCATCTCGATCACCTCGGTGGTGGGGGCGACCGGCAACCCCGGCCAGGCCAATTATGCCGCGTCCAAGGCGGGCCTCGTCGGGATGTCCAAGGCGCTCGCCCAGGAGGTCGCGAGCCGCAACATCACCGTCAACTGCATCGCGCCCGGCTTCATCCGCTCGGCGATGACGGAGGCCCTTCCCGACGCTCAGAAGGACGCGCTGCTCGGCCGCATCCCCGCCGGCAAGCTCGGCGAGGGGAACGACGTGGCCGCCGCCGCCGTTTACCTCGCCAGCCGGGAAGCCGGCTACGTCACCGGGCAGACCCTGCACGTCAACGGCGGAATGGCGATGCTGTGACGCAGGTGGAATGATCCGTTTCCGTTACCGCCCCTTGCCAGCCCCGGCTGGGAGAGGCTAGGGCATCGCAAAACCAAGACCTAGGGAAGAAGGGCACACACATGAGCGAGACGTCCGATCGCGTGAAGAAAATCGTCGTCGAGCATCTCGGCGTCGAAGCCGAGAAGGTCACCGAGGAAGCCAGCTTCATCGACGATCTCGGCGCCGACAGCCTCGACATCGTCGAGCTCGTCATGGCCTTCGAGGAGGAGTTCGGAGTCGAGATCCCGGACGACGCGGCCGAGAAGATCAGCACCGTCAAGGACGCCATCGATTATATCGAGGCCCACAAGGCCTGACGGCTGCATTCGCAGGACGGCGGTGTCGAGCCGCTTGACATGAACGGCTCCTCGCCCAAGGCGGGGGGCCGTTCGTCTTTTTGCCCTCAGAGGAGCTAGGCCATGCGCCGCGTAGTCGTGACGGGTCTCGGAATGGTGTCGCCGCTTGGGCCCGACGTCGAGACCAGCTGGAAGAACATCCTGGCGTCGAAAAGCGGGGCGACCCGAATCACCCGCTTCGATCCGGCCGATTTCGTCTGCCAGATCGCCTGCGAGGTGAAGGCGCCGGACCATGAATATGGCTTCGATCCGGGCAAGCGCGTCGATCACAAGGTCCAGCGCCAGGTCGATCCGTTCATCATCTACGGGCTCGACGCGGCCGGCCAGGCGCTCGAGGATGCCGGCCTGACCGACATGACCGAGGAAGAGCGCTACCGGGCCGGAGTCTCGATCGGCTCCGGCATCGGCGGCCTTCCCGGGATCGAGAAGGAATCGATCGTCCTTCATGAGAAGGGGCCGCGCCGGGTCAGCCCGCACTTCGTCCACGGCCGCCTGATCAACCTCATTTCGGGCCAGGTCTCGATCAAATACGGGCTGATGGGCCCCAATCACGCGGTCGTCACCGCCTGCTCGACCGGCGCCCATTCGATCGGCGACGCGGCGAGGATGGTGGCCCTGGACGACGCCGACGTGATGGTGGCGGGGGGCGCGGAGAGCGCGCTTTGCCCGCTCGGGATCGCCGGTTTCGCCCAGGCCCGCGCACTCTCGACGCGGTTTAACGATCAGCCGGAAAAGGCTTCGCGCCCCTACGACAAGGACCGCGACGGCTTCGTCATGGGCGAGGGCGCCGGAGTGGTGGTCCTCGAGGAATATGAGCGCGCGAAAAGGCGCGGCGCCAAGATCTATGCCGAGCTGGTCGGCTACGGAATGTCGGGCGACGCCTATCACGTCACCGCGCCGCACCCGGAGGGCGCGGGCGGCTACCGCGCCATGGAGGTGGCGATGAAGCGCTCGGGCCTCGATCTTTCCGACATCGATTACATCAACGCCCACGGCACCTCGACCCCGCTGGGCGACGAGCTCGAGCTCGGCGCCGTCCGGCGGCTGTTCGGCAATGCCGTCGGCAAGCTGTCGATGAGCTCGACCAAATCGGCGATCGGCCATCTGCTCGGCGGCGCCGGGGCGGTCGAGGCGATCTTCTGCATCCTCGCCATGCGCGACCAGATCGTCCCGCCCACGCTCAACCTCGACAATCCCAGCGACGGCACGGCCGGAGTCGACCTCGTTCCCCACGTCGCCAAGGAGCGGCAGGTCAAGGCCGTGCTCAACAACAGCTTCGGCTTCGGCGGAACCAATGCCAGTCTGGTGATGCGGGCCGTCTGACGGCGCCATGAAGAAGCTCATCGCGCTTGCCCTGCTCGTCGTGGCCGGCCTCGGCCTCGGCCTCTGGTTCATCCAGGGCTGGAGCGGGCCCGGGCCCTCGCGGCAGCCGACCTCGGTGGTCATCGCTCCCGGCACGAGCATGGTGGCGGCCGCCGACCAGCTCGAGAAGGCTGGGGTGATCGCCTCGGCCGGCCGCTTCCTGTTCCAGGCCAGATTGTTCGGCGGCGGCGAGTCGATCAAGGCGGGCGAATATGAGATTCCGGCCCGGGCCAGCCACTCGCAGGTCCTGTCGCTCCTGCAGAGCGCCAAGACCCTCCAGCGGATGGTGACGATCCCGGAAGGCCTTCCGTCCGTCCTCGTCCACGACCGGCTCATGAGCGCGCCCGCGCTGACCGGCGAGGCGCCGGTGCCAGGGGAGGGCAGCGTCCTTCCCAACAGCTACAGCTACCAGCGCGGCGAGCCGCGCGCCGAGGTGCTGAAGCGCATGCAGGCGGCCATGACGCGCACCCTTGCCGAATTGTGGCCGAAGCGCAGCCCGGCCAGCGTGGTCAAGACTCCCGCCGAAGCGGTGACCCTCGCCTCCATCGTCGAGAAGGAGACCGGCAAGGCTTCGGAAAGGCGGATGATCGCGGGAGTCTATTCGAACCGGCTCCGGCAGGGGATGAAGCTCGATGCCGATCCGACCGTCATCTACCCGATCACCAAGGGCAGGCCGCTCGGCCGACGGATCCTCCGCTCGGAGCTGAACGCGAGCAACGGCTACAACACCTATGCCATGGCCGGGCTGCCCGTCGGACCGATCGCCAATCCGGGCAAGGAATCCATCGCCGCGGTACTCGACCCGGCCCCGACCCAGGCGCTTTATTTCGTCGCCGACGGCACCGGCGGCCACGTCTTCGCCAACACCCTGGCGGAGCACAATGCGAACGTCGCCAAATGGTTCGCGATCAGGCGGGCGAGGGGGGAAATGTAAGATCCTCCCCGCGATTTCGCGGGGAGGGGGACCAGGTGAAGCCTGGTGGAGGGGTTCTTGTCAGACTCCGAAGACCCCTCCACCGCGCTTCGCGCGGTCCCCCTCCCCCGGAAATCCGGGGAGGATCTTACCAAGCCAGCCGCCGCCTTTCGATGCCGGCCTCGCTCCCCGGCGCCCTCGCGCAGGCGAACGGCTCGACGGTTACCTTCAGCGCCTCATGGCTGACCTGGATCGCCATCCGGTCGTCGACCATCATTCCGACATGGTCGTCGCAGAAGAGCAGGTCGCCGCGCCGCAGCGGGGCGTCGTCGGCAAGGCGCTCGCCGAGACTGCGCTGCTCCTTCGTGTCGCGGGGCGCGTCGATCCCGCACAGCTGGAGCGCGAGCTGGACCAGGCCCGAGCAGTCGATGCCGTGGCAGGTCCGGCCGCCGGGGCGGTAAGGCGCGCCGAGCAGGCGCTGTGCCACGGCCACCGGATCCGCCTCGTCCTCCCCGGCCGCGCGAAGGTAAGCGAGGGGCACGAACCCGCCCTCGAACTCCAGCGAGGCGCCGCGCACCTCCCCGTGCAGGCGCGAGCCCATCGGCAGCGAGGAGAGAGTCGGATCGAGTGGATCGGGGCCGGACTGGATCGGCGCCTGCGCCTCGATCACGACATGCGTCGGCTCGAGCGTCTCCGCGAGTCCGATCGCTTCGACATAGCCGACCCGGTGGTCGGCGAGACAATAGCCCCAGGCCCAGCCGGCGGTAAGGTCGAGCACCGCGAAGCCCTCTCCGGGCAACAGCTCGGAAACCGTCGCGGCGCCGTCGACCGGCTCGAGCAGCAGCGAGGCCGGGATCATTCCGCAGGCCTGGAGGAGCGGGGAGGCATAATGGGGGGCGAAGAGCCGTCCGGCGAGGGCGATATCGGCGATGTCGCTTCGCCAGGCATTGAGTCGCGGATCGAGCCGTACCGAAGGCCCGTCGAGCGAGATCCGGCGTTCAATGCTGGAGGAGGATTCCCCGTTCCTTGGCCGCGCCCCGGCGGTTCGAGCTTTCCTGCTGCTCGATATTGCGTTCGAAGCGCTCAAGGAAGTCCTGCCCTATGCTGGTCTGGGCGACGAATACGTTGCGGCGGTCCGCCTCGTCGCGCACCCGGCGCAGATAGCCGAGCGTGCCCAGAGTATTCAAGGCGCGCGTGATCACCGGCTTGGAAACTCCCAGAATGTGGGCGAGGCCGCGCACCGTATGGGGTCCGGGAGTAAGGTAGACCAGAAGCAGAAGCGCCATCTGGCGGTTGGTGAGGTCCGGCTGGCCTGACCGCACGTAGCTGATCAGAGTCTGCATCCAGCTCCTGAGAGCGCGCTCTGACACTGGCTTGTCTCCAAATTCGGAAGCGACTTGTTCCGGGTCCTAAACCAGTCAGGATGGTTTTCGTTTCGTTAAATATTGAGAATTCGACGCAAAAACCGCGCAGTCCATCAATCCCGGTAGCGTTTCGACAGTGCCGCCCAGCTGGCGCGAAGCCCGAGCGCGTCACCGCCCTGGGGCCTTCCGGGCTTCGCCGAGCTCCGCCAGGAAAAGGTGTCGAAATGGGCCCATGGGACACCGTCGGGGACGAATTTCCGTAGAAAAAGCGCCGCGGTGACGGCGCCCGCCATGGGCACGTCGGATGAATTGCTAAGGTCCGCGATATCCGAGGAGAGCATATCGTCATACGGGCCCCAGAGCGGTAGCCG
>DASVPM010000108.1:0-3309 GCA_036382815.1 Allosphingosinicella sp. | reverse complement strand
TCGCGGGCAAGAAGCTGGTCATTGCGCCGATCCTGAGAGCGGGTCTCGCCATGGCCGAGGGCATGCTCGACCTCCTCCCGTCCGCCCGCGTCGCCCATATCGGTCTCTACCGCGAGCCCGTCTCGCTCGAATGCGTCGAATATTATTTCAAGACTCCCGAGGATTGCGCGGAGAGGCTCGTCATCATCGTCGACCCGATGCTGGCGACGGGACACACGGCGATCGCCGCCATCGACCGCCTCAAGGAATCCGGAGTGGCGGAGATGCGCTTCGTCTGCCTGCTCTGCTCCAGGCCCGGCGTGGAAGCCGTCCGGGCGGCCCATCCCGACGTTGCGATCTGGACCGCGGCCATGGACGAATCCCTGAACGACCACGGCTATATCGTCCCCGGCCTCGGCGACGCCGGCGACCGGACCTACGGGACGCGGTGAACTTTCGCGTCATCCCGGCGAAAGCCGGGACCTCGGGGGGACTCGTCGAGACTTCCTGACCTGAGGTCCCGGCTTCCGCCGGGATGACGGGTCACTCCGTCGCGGGCATCGCCGACGACCAGTGGATATGGACGATCTTCCACGCCCCCGCCGGGTCGCGGCGAAGGACCATCGTCTCGACCATGATCCGATCGACGTCCTGTCCTCTGAAACGGCCCTTGCTTCGACTCTCGCTGGCAACCCAGGCAAGGTCCGCCACGGCGTGAACGGTGCGGCTGAGCCGCCTCGAGGTCATCGCCTTCGAGAAAGCCGCGTCCGCCGGAGCATGGTGAAGCGCATATTCGGCCTTGGTCCGCTCGATCCGGCCGTCCTCGAAGACGAGCGCGTCGCCGGCGACCAGGGCCAGTGCGGCCTCCGGGTCGCCGCGGCCCAGGGCCGCGTGAAAGGCGTCCACGGCCGCCGCAGCGTCCCCTCCGGGAACGGGCGGCGCAACGGCGGCGGGAGAGGGCGGCAACGCGGCCAGCGGCGAGGGCGCAAGCGCGGTCAGAAGAAGGGCCGCCACCCGGCGCACAGAAACTTCCATCATCGGCGCCCTTCCCCTCCGCTTCCCGAACGAAGGGGACGGAGCCGCTATCCTAAGCCCATAACTATTTGTTTTTCAACATCCTCAACGCTCGACTGTCTCGCCGGGATAGCGGCTCGATCATCGCGCTACCGATTCTTTCGACCTTCGATCAGCCCGTCGACGAGGCTGGGGTCGGCGAGGGTCGACGTGTCGCCCAAACTCCCGAAATCGTTCTCCGCAATCTTGCGTAGGATCCGCCGCATGATCTTGCCGCTCCTGGTCTTCGGCAGGCCCGGCGTGAAGTGGATGAGGTCGGGGCTGGCGATTGGGCTGATCTCGGCCCGGACGTGCTGGCGCAATTCCTTCTCGAGCGGCTCGCTGCCCTCCTCGCCCTCCATCAAAGTGACGTAGCAATAGATGCCCTGCCCCTTGATGTCGTGCGGGTAGCCTACGACGGCGGCCTCGGCGACCTTGGGATGGGAGACCAGCGCGCTCTCGATCTCCGCGGTACCGAGGCGGTGGCCGGAGATGTTGAGGACGTCGTCGACTCGGCCGGTGATCCAGTAATAATCGTCCTCGTCGCGGCGGCAGCCGTCGCCGGTGAAATATCGGCCCTTGTAGGTCGAGAAATAGGTCTGAACGAAACGCTCGTGATCGCCGTAGACGGTGCGCATCTGGCCCGGCCAGGAGCGGGCGATGCAGAGGTTGCCGGAGCCCGCTCCGTCGATCAGCCCGCCCTCGGCGTCGACGAGCTGCGGCTCGACCCCGAAGAAGGGGCGGCCGGCGCTTCCCGGCTTCATGTCGTGGGCGCCCGGCAGGGTGGTGATCATGATTCCGCCGGTCTCCGTCTGCCACCAGGTGTCGACGATCGGGCAGCGGCTCTCGCCGACCACCTCGTAATACCAGCGCCACGCCTCGGGGTTGATCGGCTCGCCGACCGTCCCGAGCAGGCGGACCGAGGAGCGGTCGTGCTTCCTCACCGGCCCCTCCCCTTCGCGCATCAGCGCCCGGATGGCGGTGGGGGCAGTGTAGAAGATGTCGACCTTGAGCCGCTCGACCACATCCCAGAAGCGGCTGAAATCCGGATAGTTGGGAACGCCCTCGAACATCAGGGTGGTGGCGCCGTTGAGCAGCGGGCCGTAGACGACGTAGCTGTGCCCGGTGACCCAGCCGACGTCCGCGGTGCACCAGAAGACCTCGCCCGCCTTATAATCGAAGACGTAGTGGAAGGTGGCCGCCGTCCAGACGGCATAGCCGCCGGTGGTATGGAGCACCCCCTTGGGCTTTCCGGTGGAGCCCGACGTGTAGAGGATGAAGAGCGGGTCTTCCGCGTTCATCGGCTCGGGGGGGCATTCGTCCGGGACGAGGCCGGCCATGTCGTGAAGCCAGTGATCGCGGCCCTCGGTCCATTCGATGGCGTTGCCGAGGTGGCGGACGACAAGCACGGCGTCGACTTGCGTGCCCTTGGCCAAGGCTGCGTCGACATTGGCCTTCAACGGAATCAGCCTGCCGCCGCGCGTGCCGCCGTCGGCGGTGACCACGAAGCGGCTGGCGCAATCCTCGATCCGGCCGTGCAGGGCTTCCGGCGAGAAGCCGCCGAACACGACCGAGTGGACCGCTCCGATCCGGGCGCAGGCGAGCATCGCCACCGCCGCTTCCGGGATCATCGGCATGTAGAGCGTGACCCGGTCCCCCTTGCCCGCGCCAAGCGCCTTGAGGCAGTTGGCCATCCGGACGACCTCGCGGTAGAGTTCGCCATAGGTCAGACTTCGGCCGGCGCCGGGCTCGTCGCCCTCGAACAGGATCGCTATCCTGTCGGCGCCGGTCTCGAGATGACGATCGACGCAATTGGCGGAGAGGTTGAGGATCCCGTCCTCATACCATTTGACGTCGACCGGATCGAACGACCAGTTGCCGGCGACCGTCGGCGCCTCCACCCAGTCGATCCGTCGCGCCTGCTCCGCCCAGAAGGTGTCCGGATCGTCGAGCGACTGGCGGTAGAGCGCCTCGTAGGTTTCGGGATCGGCATGGCTGGCGGCGACCAGAGCTGCGGGCGGTGAGATGCGGCTGTCCATGCCTCGTCCCTAAGCCCGTCGGGCCGCGCCCGCAAAGATGCAAAATGTTTACCTGCGCGCGTTAACGAGGCGCGATGATCGAGGGGTGGGTTACGACCATCGAGACGATGCCGGAATTGTCCGCGGCCACGGCGGCGCTCGTCCGCCGCCCGGGCGCCTGCGCGGCCGAAGCGGGGCCCTGCTTCGCCCTCCCCTTTGCCCGGTTCTGCCGGGAGGAAGCGCTGGTCCGCTCCTGGCG
>DASVPM010000107.1:0-7899 GCA_036382815.1 Allosphingosinicella sp. | reverse complement strand
GGCCCTGCGGCCTGCCGTTGAGCACGGTCCCGCCCGCAGCCCGATGGCGGCGTGCTGCTCTTGCCGATGGCATTGTCCCTGGCGGCCGACCTGCACTGGGCATCCGGTCCGGGCGCGGACCCCGAACGCGTTGGGGGGGACGGCGAATGCTCCCCGAAGCCGGCTTCCGCCGCAGGGGTCACCCTACGAAAAAGGCCCCGCCTTGCGGCGGGGCCTTTCGTCGTCACGGGGCCTGGCGATCGGCCCGGTGTCCGGGCATAGTGGATCCCGTGCGCGTCGGCGGGCGCGGCGTTGACGCTGGCCGTCGTTCCGCCGGGCAGAACGATGGCGACGTTTTGCATCATGCCCTGGTCCTCATGGTCGAGGATGTGGCAATGGAGCACGAAGTCGCCGATATAGCGCTCGTAGCGGGTGCGCAGCGTGATCGTGTAGTTCGGCTTGATCCACAACGTGTCCTTCCACACGCCCTTGAGCCCGGGATATTGCGGGTCGTTGAGCGCGTCGACGGCGCCCGGCGCGCTGACGTCCACCGACGGGTTGTTGTTGTTGACGATCGAGACGATCTCGAACGGGTTGACGTGGATGTGGAAGGGATGGCCGACGCCGTTTGAGGTCAGCTTCCACTCCTCGGCCGTGCCGAGGACCAGCTTGCGGTCGGTCCGGGCCGGGTCGTAGGGCTGGGGATTGTAGCCCGCCGATCCGACCAGCTGGTTGGCGACCATGAACCGGGTCGGCTGGGGATTGGCCTGGATGTCGAACGTAAGCTGCTGGCCGCCCGAAAGCTCGCTCTGAGCGATCGTCGGGTGCGGCGTGAAGCGGTTGAACGACAGGCCGTTGTTGAGATCGGCGATCACCGCGTCGCGGACGTCCGCAGGCATCGTCCGCTTCGCAGCATCGACGAGCTGCTCGGTGACGGTCCCGCGCTGCACATTGTCCTGGTCCTTGCTGACCTTGACGAAGCCGAGCAGGCGCACGCCGGACGGAAGGCCGCCGACGCTCTCGGTCGCCTGGCTCGTCACGTCGAGCATGCAATATTCACCCTCGACCGGGAACGACACGAGGGCGTCCCACCGGTAGCCGGGCTGCATCGTGACGTTGCGCGTGTGCATGGCCTTCTTCATGGTCAGGCCGTCGGCCGCAACCACATCGAAGAACTGGGTGGTGAAGCTGCAGTTCGCCTGGACGAACGCCTCCATGCTCTCCGCCCCAAGCTGCTCGCCCGGGCGGGGATCGATGCTGGGCGCATTGGCCTTCACGAAGATAACCCGGATCGTGTCGCGGATTCCGCCGTGGATCATGCGCCAGCGCTCGACCGCGTTCTGCTTCATCTGGAAGGTCGGCAGGACGTAGCCGTTGATGCTGGTGTAGCGGCCGGACTGGCCCCAGTCGGAAAACCTTCCGAAGCCGAGACCGTTATTGTCCGCGTAGGTCTCGATGCCGCCGACATCGCCCGCATCGCAACGCCAGCGCACGGGGGCCGTGTGCGAGGCGTTGAAATCGAACTTGATGTCCTGATTCTGGTCGAAGCAGCCATATTGGATCTGCTGGAAGACCAGGGTCCGCTCCTTCATGGTGCTGACGCCGGCGAGCAGGGTGTCGAGGTCGCCGTTCTCGGTCGGGGTCGGCAACCTGTCGCCCTTGATGAGGAGGGGGCCGGCCATTCCGCTCGAGACCTGGAGCGCGGTCGAGCCGTGCCGGTGCGTATGGTACCAGAAGGTGCCGGCCGGATGCTCGGGGGCGATCGCATATTCATATTCGAAGCTGACGCCCGGATTGATCGACAGCAGCACGTTGTCGCCGTTGCCCGACGGGTTCACGTTGAGACCATGGACGTGAAGATTGGTGCCGTTGAAGCAATGCGGCGTGTTATGGTCAGTGCTCGCGCAGCCGGCGTCGTAAGACGTCGTCGTCTGCGGCAGCCTGTTGTTGAGCTTGACCCGCAGGGTGTCGCCGGGGCGGACCACGATCGACGGCGATACGAAGCGTTCGGGCAGCGCCAGACCATCTTGCGTGTAGCTGCGCAGCCTGACCTTGTCGTCCAGCCCGGTACGCGGGTTGTAGATGACGCCGTCGACATATTCGATGTTGAGGTCTAGCCGGACTTCCTTGCTGGCCGGGTCGAACGGCTGGTTCGGGTTCGCGCCCCGCCGCTTCAGCTCGGGAGGATTGGCGACATCCTTATTGGATTGCGCCGACGCGGTTCCGGCCGCCAAAAGCGCCGAAGCGGCTGCAGTGCTCAAAGCGAACGCACGCAAGCCAAGCGTCATTTTACCACGACTAAACATTTGCCTGTCCCCCCTGGAAGTCTCGAACCGACATCGGTCCGAATCACCGGTCAGGCTATTTGGAAGCAGCTGAAATAGCACGAAAAATTAGGTCCGATTCAGGACCAATGCTTTGGAATCGAAGACAGTCCCGACGCTATTATTGCGTTAGCAATGGAAGATTGGAGCGTCGCGAGACTTGGCGGCGATCGGACCTTCGCGGCGACGGCGGCGACGGCTAGCCCGATCGCGCCGGCTGCCCTAAACACGGTCGCAAGGGGGATTAAGCCATGGGATTTTGGATTGCACTTGGCCTGCTCGCGCTGGCCCTCCTCTACGCCGTCGCCGTCTACAATCGGCTGGTGCGCCTGCGCGCGCTTGCCAAGGAAGGGTTTAGCGGGATCACCGTCCAGCTCCGCCGCCGGGCCGATCTCGTGCCCAACCTCGTCAGCACGGTCGAAGGCTATGCCACCCACGAGCGGGAGGTTCTGACCGAGGTCACCGCCCACCGCACCGATCCCACCAAAGCGGGAAGCGTCCAGGCCACCGCCGAGGCCGACAATGCCTTCGGGGCCATGCTCGGCCGGCTGATGGCGGTCGCCGAGGACTATCCGGACCTCAAGGCGGACGAGAATTTCCGGGCGCTGCAGGACGAGCTCGCCGAGATCGAGGAGCAGTTGCAGGGCGCCCGGCGCTATTACAACGCCACCGTCCGCGATCTCAATACGCGCGTCCAGTCCTTCCCGGACGTACTTCTCGCCCGTCCGATGGGTTTTTCGGAACAGCCCTATTACGAAGACGGCGACGCCAGCATCCAGACGGCGCCGAAGGTCAGCTTCGGCCGCGCCGGCTGATGCGGTGGTTCTGGCTGCCGCTGCTCGCGGCACTCGCCGTCGCCTGGCCGGCCGCCGCTTCGGCCGACGAGCGCATCCTCCACTATCTGAGCGACGTCCTCGTCGAGGCTGACGGCTCGCTCGACGTCACCGAGACGATCCGGGTGCGGTCGGAAGGCTCGCTGATCGACCACGGCATCTACCGCGATTTCCCGACCCGCTACACCGGCCGGACAGGCGCTCAGGTCCGGGTCGGCTTCGAGGTGGCGAGCGTCAAGCGGGACGGCGCCGACGAGCCATGGCATACCGAACGGCAGGGCAATGGCGTGCGCGTCTATATGGGCGACGCGGAAACCCATGTGCCGCCGGGCGAGCATGTCTATGCGATACGTTTCCGCACCACCCGCCAGCTCGGCTTCTTCAAGGATTATGACGAGCTCTACTGGAACGCGACCGGCAACGGCTGGGTGTTTCCGATCGACGGCGCCGAAGCGCGGATCCGCCTCCCGCAAGCCGTCCCCTTCGGCCGGCGCGCCGTCTATACCGGTGAGGAGGGCTCGACCGCCGGCAATGCCGAGGTGGTTTCCGAGGCTCCCGGCGAGATCCTGTTCCGAACCACCGCGCCCCTGGTCCCGCGGGAGGGCATGACGGTCGCCGCCGCCTGGCCGAAGGGTGTGGTGACTCCGCCGGCGCCGCCTTCGGCCGCCGGGCTCTGGCTGCGTGACAACGGTCCACCGGCCGCCGGAGCGCTCGCCCTCCTCGCCGTGCTGGCTTATTATTTCCACGCCTGGCGTCGCGCCGGCCGCGATCCGAAGCCGGGCACGATCGTCCCGATCTTCACCCCGCCCGACGGCCTTTCCGCCGCGGCGATGCGCTACATCACCGAGATGGGCGCCGACAGCCGGGCCTTCGCCGCCGCCCTGGTCGAGCTCGGGGTCGGCCGCCATGTCAAACTGACCGAAGAGGAAGGCGGCTTCTTCAGGCGGGACAAGACCAGGATCGACAAGAGCCCGGGCCGGACGAGTCCGCCGGAGCCGGAGGCGTCGATGCTGTCGCGGCTGTTCGCCGGTGGCGATTCGATCCTCATGGAGCAGAAGAACCACGCCACCTTCAGCGGCGCCAAGGACGCGCTCGAGGCCGGCCTGAAGCGTGCTTACGAGGGCCGGCTCTTCGTACGCAATCGGATCTGGGCCGTGCGCGGCCTCGTCCTGATGGTCGGCGCGCTCGCCCTTCCGGCCGCCGTCGCGCTTCTTTCGGCTCCCGGCGATTATGGGCGCACCGACGTCTCGGTCGCCACGGCGGCCCTGCTTCTGCCCGCCGCCGCCCTCGGGCTTTACTTCCTCGCGAGCGGCAAAGCCGGGGCGATGGCGATGTCGGGCAAGATATCCGCCGCCTTCCTGGGCGCGATCGGCCTGATCGCGGGCGTCGTCACCATCGGCAATGCGATCGAGGGGATCGTCGCTTACGGTGAGTTCAGACGCCTCGTCCCGCTCGCCGTGCCGCTCCTCGCCCTGCCGGTCGTTCTCACCGCCTTCAGTTGGATGGCCGCCCCGACCCGCGAGGGCCGCGCGGTGCTCGACCGCATCGCCGGCTTCCGTCATTATCTCTCCGTCGCCGAAGAAGAGCGGCTCGAGACCCTTCATCCGCCCGAAAAGACGCCCGAGCTGTTCGAGCGCTATCTGCCGCATGCGATCGCGCTCGAGGTCGAGAATGACTGGGCCTCGCGCTTCACCGCCGTCCTCGCCGCCGCCGCCGCTTCGGGGCAGACCCAGTCCATGGGCTGGTATTCGGGAAGCTCGAGCCCCTGGAACGATCCCGGCAGCTTCGCGGACAGCGTGGGCGGCTCGCTGGCGAGCACCATTTCCTCAGCCTCGACCGCGCCGGGCTCCAGCGGCGGATCCGGCGGAGGCGGATCGTCCGGCGGCGGCGGGGGCGGCGGCGGAGGCGGCGGCTGGTAGCAGGGGCGCCCTGAAGCCTGAGCGTCACACGATGGCTTGCTCCGTCATCGCCAGCGAAGCGAAGCAAAGCCGTCGCCTAGAGTCGGTCCTGATGAGGCTGAATCGCTTCCCGGCGAAGGCCGGGATCCAGTCCTTCCGGTGGTGCTGCTGGACCCCGGCCTTCGCCGGGGAACATGGGCTTCAATGTCATCAGGACAGACTCTAGGCGGCCCGATCCGGAGTGCTTCATCGCTTCACGTCCCGCAATGACGCGGATCAGCCCTGGTCGATCGCGCCCCGGCGCTTCGCCAAGATCCGCTCCGCCAGATCGAGGTCCGATTGCTTGTCGACGTCGATCGCCGCCTCGGCGAACGGGAGCAGCACCGCTTTCAGCCGGAAGCCAGCCTTGCGGCCGGCACGCTCGGCGGCGGCCTCGAGCGAGATGGTGCGGGTGACGGCGCGGAGGAATATCCCGAGCCCGAGGAAGCTGAGCAGCTTCAGGGTGCGCTTGCGGTCCTTTTCCGCCCGGGCCCAGAATTCGGTCCCGCGCGCCGATGCGGGCGTCAGCAGCGCGAACAAATTGGCGCCGCTGAAATGGCCGTTCGCCGCTTTGAGCCAGGTCCGCTTGGTATCCGGATGGGCCGTCTCGACGATCCTCCGCTCGACCATCGCGAAGGCCACGTCCACGCCTTCGGCGCCGGCGATGAACGTTTCCACCATCTCGCTTTGAAGCAAGGCGTGGTCGGCGGTCGTGACGAGAACCGGATAAGGCGCGGCCGCGGTGCCGGCGAGACGGCCCACGCTCGCGGAAATCCCGTCTCCGGACCGGGCGGTCGAAATCCGGGGCTCTGCCGACATCCACGCCAGGTCTCCGGTCAGGAGCGTCTCCGCCTCCTGGGCGAGGACGACGATCCGGCCGATCGAGGGTGAGCCGAGCAGCGCCCGGGCGACCCGGCCCAGCATCGGCTCGCCGCCGGCGCGGATCAGCGCCTTCGCGGCGACGCCGTGCGACGCCGCGAAGCCGTTCTCTCCCGGCCGGTGCCCGGCCAGCACGATCGCGGTCCATTCCCCCATGCGCCGAGCAATCCCAGCTAGCGGCCTCTGCGGCTATCGAAATTTGCGCCGGGCGGCGGTTAATGCCGCCGCCGTTGCCGATCCGCCACGCCGTGCTCCGCTTCCTGAAGGGAGGAGCCGGCGGGGTGGGCAGGCGAGCTAAGCGGGACTTACGGGCCGCCGGAAGTTCGGCCACCTTGGGCGCACCAAGCCCTGAACCCCTCCCTTTCGGAGCGGGAAGGGACAAAAGAAAGGGCCCGCCGCAAGCGCGGCAGGCCCTCCTTCTTCGACCGGCGCTTCCTTAGAGGAAGATGTCGCCCACCACCGGGGCGCCCGCCCCGGTGTTGATCGTAAAATCGGCGAGACCGTCGCCGTTGACGTCGCCGGCGAGATAATGATCGGCGCCCTGGGTGTAGGCCCTCAGCTGGCCGGCCGAGCCGGTGAACGCGGAGTTGCCGATGAAGGTGAAGGCCTGGTTGCCGGCGAGCCCGCTGTTCGCGTCGATCTCCGACAGCCGGATCTTGTCGACCCCGCTGGTGAAGTCGGTGATCTTGTCGTTAAAGCCGATCTCGCTGACCCGGAACTCGTCCGCGCCGGCGCCGCCGGTGTAGATGTCGTTGCCCTTGGCGCCGTCCAGAACGTCGTTGCCGCCGTTGCCGTTCAGCTTGTTGGAGACGTCGTTGCCGTAGAGATAGTCGCGCGCCGACCCGCCGTTCGCATTCTCGATGATCGTGTTGTAGGCGATCGAGATGTTGCGGTGGGTGGTTGCGGAGATGCCGGTCACCCCCGTGTCGTTGAACACGCGGTTCGTGCCGAAGCTTCCCGCGAAATTGGCGTCCGAATCGACTTCCGCCTGCGTATTGTAGAGCGGGAAGTCGCCCTGGCCCTGGCTGGCGTCGGTGGCGTTGTTGAACGCGGTCAGGATCGAATTGGCCTGGGCGAGGCTCACCGCGCCGGCCGCCGCGGAGCTGAACGCTCCGGGACGAAGGTCGATGAACACGCTCCGGTTCGCCGTCGAGAAGTCGAACGTATCCTCGCCGCCGGCGTCATAGACCGACAGATAGGGATAGGGGTTCAAGGCGAGATCGTAGACGGCGTTGCCCGCGTTCGAATTGGAGAAATAATTGGTGTTGCCGGCCCGGGTCGTCGGATCCGCGCCATATTTGGACTGGATGGTCAGGATGTCGTCGAGCAGCGGGGTCTGCGGGTTGCCGAGGATGAACAAGGCCGCGTTGATCGGCTGTCCGCCCGTCTCGGTCGGGCTGAAGTAGGACATGATCGTATATTGCTGGGAATCCTGCGCGTAGAACGCGTCGCCGACGTAATTGATCGGATCGGGGATTCCGTCGCCGTTATTGTCGTCGCCGAAATTGTAATTGCCGGGATGGCTCAGGCCCAGCGAGTGGCCGATTTCGTGGATCAGGGTCGTTCGGCCGTAGCCGTCATATTGCAGCCAGGCGTTGCTCCAGTTGACGCTCGGATCTGCAGTCCAGACGTCGCCGAACACCTTCGCCCCGTTGCTGGGGTAATAAGCATGCGCCTGGGCCGGGCCGGTCGTGGTGTTGGCGAGCTGGATGTCGGCGCCGTTGCCCTTCTTCTCGACGAACTTCTGGGGGATGAGGTCGTCCCAAAGCACCATCGCCTCGCGGGCGGTCGCCTTTTCGGCCGCGCTCATTTCCGAATAGCCGAAATTCTCGGTGATCCCGAGCGCCTGGTATTTCGGGCTGTTGTACCAGCCCGTGGGGTTTCCGGTGAGGAAGGCGTAGGTGATCTTGCCGTTGCTGACCGGCTGGCTCGCGCCGCTGTCCAGCT
>DASVPM010000106.1:0-7104 GCA_036382815.1 Allosphingosinicella sp. | reverse complement strand
AGGAGCTCGCCTATCTGATGCGCGCCGGCGAGCCCGACGCGATGGACCGGATGGTCGGCTTCGCCTTCGGCGGCCTCGCCGTCCAGCTCCTCCAGCGCGGCGAGGCCGCCCGGATGGTGACTTTGACCGACGGCAATTACGGCCATGTCCCGATCGGCACCCTGCTCGAGGGGAGCAAGGCGGTGGACGTTGGCGGCCTCTACGATCCCTCGACCTATCGCGCGCGGCTGATGCGCATCGAAGGGATGCCGATGTTCCTCTATTGAGTCTTTGGCGGGTTGGCGTGGCGGCCAGCGTGATGCGGCCGCGGCAAGGGAACGGGGCGGCAAGCCTAAAATCCTCCCCTGCATTTGCAGGGCAGGGGGACCATGCGAAGCATGGTGGAGGGGCCTTTCTGACTTAAGAAGAACCCCTCCACCGCCCCGGCAAATGCCGGGGAGGAATTCACCGGCCAAGCGCGCCATTGCCTCGCCCGGCGCCCTTTGCTAGAGGCCCCGCTCCTACCGGCCCCGGTAGCCTTATCGGGGGCAATGACGTGCGGTCGTGGCGGAACTGGTAGACGCGCAGCGTTGAGGTCGCTGTGGCCGAAAGGCCGTGGAAGTTCGAGTCTTCTCGACCGCACCAATTCCAAGGGAAGTTTCCCGCCGCCCGCGAGCCGCCGGGCGCCGCGCCCGGCTTCCACCGATGCCGAGCTTTCGCGGACCCGCTCCGCTTGCGCCCGGGACGGGGCGCGCCCACGATGCCCGCGACAATCTTCGATTCGGTGGCAGGATTCATGGGCAAGCGAAGGCGAGGCAGGCCGAAAAAAGTACCCGTCGGCTGCTATCTTACCGAAGCCGAGGTCGACGAGCTTTTCCGCTATTCGGAAAGCCTCGAGATCAACATCCCGAGCGTCTGCAGGCTGATCATCCAGCGCGAGTTGTGCTCGCCGCGTCTTGACGGCCTGAAGGAGAAATACGCTCGGAAGGTCGGCAAGGAGGGGGAGCGCGTGACGGCCTGGTTCGCCGACCGAGCGATAAAGGAACGCCTGCTCGCCCACGTCAAGGCGTGCGGCCTGCGGTCGGACGAAGCGGTCGGGATACTTTTCCGCGCCGAACCGCATGAGCAATGGCTGAAGAAGGCGATCAGCGGGAGTGAGGATTCGCCGTTGAATCCTGGGCCGATAAGGGATAGGCTGGGACCAGGCGAAGCTCCAGGGGGTTGCCTCGCGACAGGGCCGCGATAGCCCGGATGGAGGATCCGATATGTCGATCATGGCGGCGCAGGATCTCAACGACGCCCGTGGCGCTGCCCGGCTCATGGCGATGGCGGCGAGGCGCTCCATCGAGGAACAAGGGGCATCAACTGCGGCCAGCCGAGTCGCCCTCGGCGGCCTCTTCAGGCTGCTCAGGGCCTATCGGGCGCATCGCCTCGCCGGCTTCGCCTACCAACCGCACCGCGAAGGATCCCAGGAGGGAATGGCGATCGTCGCCCCCGGCGAGAGCCATATCACGGCCGTCCGCGATGCGCTTCAGCGGGCTCTTGCCGAAGTGTACGAGAACGACGAGGAGATCGGGCTCGAGTCCGTCGAGGCCGTGCTCCGGGCGGTCGCGAGCGAGAACAGGCTGGAGCCCAATGACGTCCGCCGCACATCCTGCTTCCTCGAGTCTCTCGTCGAGAAGCTAGAGGCTGCGGCCTAGTTGACCCCGCTGGAGTATCTGCGCGAGCAATATGCGAGCGTCGAGCGCACCCTGAAGGAAACGCTTCGCCACGATTACGGCCCGAACGAAAGCCGGGAATATTTCGAGGAGTGCCAGGCCCGTCTCGCCCTGATCGACCGGGAAATACTCGCCGACAGTCCGGCGACGCCCGCTACGATCGCGGCGAAGACCGGGGAACTCACCCGGGTCGGGATCAGGGTCGCCCTGATCGAGCGGTCCCACCTGGGCGAATTCTTCTGGCCCTTTACGGACATCATCCGCAGCTTCGCGGAACGGCTTTTCGAGGAAGAGGAGCTCTTCGCCGGCAAGCCCCTCGTCCATGTGGTCTCGGAAGGGACGGGTTACCAGATCGTCGACGATCCAGCGACGCGCCTCGGCACCCGCCGGATCCTGGTGATCGCCTTTCCAAGACAGCTGAAGCATCATGTACTGGTCCATGCGATCTTCGGTCATGAACTGGGCCATCCCGCGGCCCGGACCGACGATCCGGGACGGATCGCCCAAGCGGTGCTGGAGCGAATGGAGGCGGGCCCGCTGGCCAACGATGCCGCCGCGCGAGCGTGGGTCGACGACCCGAAGGCCCCCGCGGTCGTGCAACGGGAGCGGCGGCGGGGCGGCACCGTCCATTACAACCTCGACGATTGGCGCACGGAGCTGTTCTGCGACCTGTTCGGCCTTTTCCTTTTCGGCCCGGCCTTCGCGGCGGCGCATCGGGCGGAGCTGGAATCCTCGTCAGGCTGGCCAGACAGGATCGCACTGGGCGGAACCCATCCACCCTATCCAATCCGGCGGCGCCTGATGGCGCAAGCCCTGAGGGTGCTGGAATGGGACCGGCCCGCCATCGATAGCGACGGTGGCGCCGCGCACCTGGCCGAGCGGGCGCTGCTCGATTATGTCCTGGAGGACGCCAACTGTGAATGGTTCGAGGTTTACCCCGATCATATCCTCAAGGGCGTAATCGACGAGCTCAAGTCGGTCTTCGCCCGCCACGGCGACATCATCTACGGCCCTCCCGACGGCGACGAGCTCGAGCGCCTGATTTCGCGGCTCGCACTCGGCCGACCGCCGATCTTCGAAGACCTCGACGCGCTCGGCGCCGCCACCCAGAGACCGGTTCGAATCCAGCACTGCCTCTATGCCGGCTGGTGCGCCTGGATCGGGCGGGCCCCGCTGCGGCAAGCCTTGCTGCCGGACCATCCTCGCGTTCGGGAGCTCAGCTTTTTCTACGTCAACCGGCTTTGCGCCCAAGCGCTTCTGCAGCAACAGGCGATCGATGCGGTGCTGAAATGGCGGGATGACCATCCCGCCGGCGGGAAGGCCGAGCTCCATCGCGACGCCGAGCAAGAATCCGGGCCCGCCGCTTCCGGAGCGCTCGGCAGGAGCCAGATCATCCGCCGGATCCGCGACGAATCGCTGATCGTGTCGCCGCTGCTGTCGGCCGATCAGATCGGCGCTTCGAGCATCGACCTCAGAATGGGCAATACGGTCCTCATCGTGCGCGCGCGCGGCTCCTCCCATGTCGATCCGCGCAAAGCCATGTGGCAAGCGCAACTTGCCGGCCACGAGAAGGAAGCGAGCCTTCAGCAGAAGCACGAGCGCTACGAGCTGAAGTTCAAGACCCCGTTCCTGCTTCACCCGGGGACGCTGGCGCTGGTGCCGACGCTAGAATGGGTCAGTCTCCCCCAAGACCTGATGGGATCGGTCACCGCCCGCTCGACCTGGGCGCGCGAAGGGTTGAGCATTGCGACGGCGACCATGATCGAGCCGGGATATCAGGGCATCGTGACACTCGAACTGGCGAACCTCGGGGAAATCCCGATCGCCCTCTATCCGGGGCTGGAACTGGCGCAAATATCCTTCTTCGACGTGGTCGGGAGCACCCGGAAGCCGCGGGCGGGCCAGTTCGAACTCTCCTTCGAGCCAAGCCAGGGGACTATCGCGAAGGACAGCGAATATCCGTTCCTGCCGCCGAATGACGACGACCGGTACCGGTAGCGCCGGGCCGAGGCCCGACGGCGGCGAGGCGGAGGCCTGCGCCCCGCGCCGCGCCTTCGGGTTCTGGATCTGCCTTGCGCTCGTCGTCGGCAACGTCATCGGGACCGGGATCTTCCTGCTGCCGGCCGCGCTCGCGCCTTACGGGGCGAACGCGGTCGCGGGGTGGCTGGTGACGATCGCGGGTTGCCTGTGCCTCGCGCAGGTGTTCGCGGCGCTGGCGCGGGCCCTGCCGGAGGCGAACGGGCCGTACGACTATATCCGGCCCGCGCTCGGCGCCCCCGCCGCCTTCTTCGTCATGTGGAGCTACTGGATCTCGACCTGGGTGACGAACGCGGCGGTGGCGATCGGAGCGGTCAGCTACCTGTCCTCGCTGGCGCCGGGCTATTTCGCCCCTTATTATGCCGGACCGCTGACGGCGGCCGCCTTCGTCATCCTGTTCACCTGGATCGCCTCCCGCGGCGCGAAGGCGTCGGGCGAAGTGCAGGTGGCGACAACGATCCTGAAGCTGCTGCCGCTGATCGCCGTGGTCGCCCTCGCGGTCATCGTGCTGGGAGGACATGGCCAGGCAGCGGGCGGCCTCGCCCCGGCGCCGCTCCAGCCTTCCTCGGTCGCCGCCGCCGCGACCCTCACCTTATGGGCGATGCTCGGGCTCGAATCGGCGACCGTCCCGTCCGGGCGAGTCCGCGATCCGCAAAGGACGGTGCCGCGCGCGACCCTGGCGGGCACCTTCCTCGTCGGGATCCTCTATCTGCTGGTCACCTGGGCGGTGTTCCTGCTGCTTCCGACCGAAGAGGCGGCGCGATCCCCGGCGCCGCTCGCGGACCTGATCGGCCGCTACTGGGGGCCGGGGCCGGCCCATCTCATCGCCTTGTTCGCGGCGATCAGCGCGCTGGGCGCGCTCAACGGCTGGGTCTTCGTCCAGGCGGAGGTACCGCTCGCGCTGGCCCGCGGCGGAGTCTTCCCGGCGGCCTTTGCCAAGCTCAACCGGGGCGGGACCCCGATCGTCGGCCACGCGCTCGGCTGCACCCTCAGCTGCGCCCTCATCGCGACCAACCTGAGCCGGGGCATGGCCGGGCTGTTCGAGTTCATGATCCTGCTCGCGACGGCGGCGACGCTCGTCCTCTACCTGCTCGCCGCGCTTTCCGCTTTAGTGCTTCGCCGCCGGGGCGCGCTCCGGGGGCCGCTGGTGGCGGCGACGGCGACCGGCGGGACGCTGTTCGCGCTGTGGACCTTCTACGGGGCCGGCCTGGAGGCGACGCTTTGGGGCCTCGCTTTGCTGATGAGCGGAATCCCCGTCTATCTGCTCATGCGGCGAAACCGGTTGCGCGGCCGAATCGTTGAGGGGGCTTCATCGACAGCCGAGGAATGAGGCCGCAATGGCGGACGAGGTAAAGGATTGCGGGCAGATGTCGGAGCGCGAATGGCGGGACAAGCTGACGTCCGAGCAATATCGCGTACTTCGCGAGGCCGGGACGGAGCCGCCTTTCAGCGGCCGCTACGTCGACAACCACGAGGAGGGCGAATATCGCTGCGCCGGCTGCGGCGAATTGCTGTTCGACAGCGACTCCAAGTTCGACAGCGGAAGCGGCTGGCCGAGCTTCACCGAGCCGGCCGCGCCGACGGTGAGCGAGCATGCCGACATGAGCCACGGCATGCGGCGGGTCGAGGTTCGCTGCGCCCGATGCGACGGCCATCTCGGTCACCTCTTCCCCGACGGGCCGGCGCCGACCGGCCTTCGCTATTGCATCAACAGCGCCTCGCTGGATTTCAAGGCGAAGAAATGACGGCGCAGCCCTCATTGCGGGGAGCCCTTCGACGCCGCACAGCATAAACTGCCGCCCTGCGGCAGCGACCGTCGAGACCCGCTCCGGCGCCGTGCCGGATTGCTTCGCTTCGCTCGCAATGACGGGAGTGGATCTTCACGGACCCCTCACCTTTTCTCAACCCGCCTTTCCCTTGTCGCCCGACTCATCTCCCCCTAGGCTGCGCCCCCGATGGCCAGTGATGCTTCTTCCCCGCCGTCCCGCCTTCGCCGGACGCTGATCACCGCGCTCAAGATCGGGCTGTACGGCGGCCTGATCGCGCTGGTCGCCCTGGTCGTGGCGGTCGGGGTCGCGATGAGCTCGCTTCCCAGCTACACCGAGCTGGTCCGCCGCGACGATCTCGGCCAGATGATCCGGGTCCGCGCCGCCGACGGCTCCGAGCTGATCGCGCTGGGCCCCAGCTTCGGCGAGTGGCTGAGCTACGACCAGATCCCCGCCATCATGAAGGACGCGATGGTCGCGGTCGAGGACAAGCGCTTCCGGTCGCACATCGGGGTCGATCCGATCGGCCTCGCCCGGGCCTTCAAGGTGCGCTTCACCAAGGGGCGGTTCACCCAGGGCGGATCGACCATCACCCAGCAGCTCGCCCGGAACATCTTCCTGACCAACAGCCGCACCTTCGGACGCAAGGGCCGCGAGGCGGTGCTGGCGCTGGCGCTGGAGCGGCGATTCTCGAAGAACCAGATCCTCGAACTCTATCTCAACCGGGTCTATTTCGGCGGCGGCGCCTACGGCATCGACGCGGCTTCGCGGCGCTTCTTTGGCCATTCCGCCAAGTCGCTGAGCCTGTCCGAGGCGGCGATCATCGCCGGACTGGTCAAGGCCCCGTCCAATTATTCGCCGACCGCCGACGTCGAGGCGGCGCGGAGCCGCGCCGAGGTCGTCATCCGGCTCATGCAGGAAAATGGCGATATCAGCCCGTCCGTGGCCGCCACCGCGGAGCCGGCCGAGGTGCAGATGGTGCCGACGCCCAAGCAGAACAGCGTGCGCTATTTCACCGACTGGGTGCTCCCGCAGCTCGACACCCTGATCGACGAGACGGTCGACCCGATCGACGTGTGGACCACGCTCGATCCCAACATGCAGCGGCTCGGCGACCAGGTGATCAACTCGGCGACCCCGGCGGGCGCCCAGGGCGCCCTGATCGCGCTCGACCGCGACGGATCGATCCGGGCGATGATCGGCGGCCGCGACTATGTCCGCTCCCTCTACAATCGCGGGACCCAGGCGACCCGCCAACCGGGCTCCTCGTTCAAATTGTTCGTCTACCTCGCCGCGATCGAGGCCGGCTACAAGCCGGACGACATGGTGGTCGACGCGCCGATCACGATCAACGGCTGGAGCCCGCGCAACAACAGCCGCGGCTTCGCCGGGCAGGTGACGCTTCGCCAGGCCTTCGCCCAGTCGATCAACACGGTCTCCGTCCGGCTCGCCCAGGAAGTCGGCTTCCGAACCGTCGCCGACATGGCCCAACGCTTCGGAATCACCACCCCGGTCGTCACCCACCCGTCCATGGCCCTCGGAAGCTCCGAAGTGCGCCTGATCGACATGACCCGCGCCTTCGCCTCCGTCGCGGCCAAGGGGAA
>DASVPM010000105.1:0-2778 GCA_036382815.1 Allosphingosinicella sp. | reverse complement strand
CCCGCAACGCGCAGCTCGAGCAGCAGGCCGCCGCCACGCAGACCCGGGTCGAAGCCGCCGAAAAGCGCGGATCCAAGCAGGTCCAGTTCGGCTTCGGCCCCACGCTTTCCGACGAAAAAGGCGATTTCACCTTCAAGCCGCGCGGCGTCATCGAGGCCGACTACGCCGTCTTCGACGAGCGCGCCGGCGGCTACGATTATAATGACGGGACCGCCTTCCGGCGTGCCCGGATCGGCCTGGAAGGCACGGCGATGAAAGTCTTCAACTACCGGATCGAGGCGGACTTCGCCGGCAACCAGGTCGCCCTCACGGACGCCTATCTCCAATATGCGGGGATCAAGAACCTTCTGATCACCGCCGGACAGCACAAGGCGCCGTTCGGCCTCGAATCCAACAACAGCGACAATTACAACGTCTTCCTCGAGCGCGGCATGTTCACCAATGCCTTCGGCAATGCCGGGGCCGAGCGCCGCATCGGCCTGTCCGCGACCTGGACAGCCAGGGAGAATCTCAACCTCGCCGCCGGCCTGTTCGGCGACAATGAAAGCATCAGCCGCTCGACCGGCTCCCCCGCCACCAATTCACCCGACGAGAGCCTGGGCGCCAATGCGCGGCTCGCGTGGGAGCCGGTCTTCGAAAAGGGCCGGATCCTTCATCTCGGCGCCTCCGGCTATTACCGCACGGGCCTGAAATCCGGCGACGTCGGCGACGCCGTCCGGCTCAGCGACCGGCCGAACATCCGCGTCGACAACGGCAATATCGCGGACAGCGGCGTCATCCCGGGCGTCGAATCGCTGCGCTACGCCGGCGCCGAAGCCGCGGCGGTCCTCGGACCGGTGACCCTGGCCGGCGAATATGGCCGGCTCTGGGCCGACCGCCCAGGCCTTTCGGACCTCAGCTTCGACGGATTCTACGTCTACGCCACCTGGTTCCTCACCGGCGAGACCCGCCCCTTCCGCAACGGCAATTTCGACCGGGTCAAGCCGAGCAAGCCGCTCGGCAAGGGAGGCGCCGGCGCGTTCGAGCTCGCCTTGCGCTACGACCGGCTCGACCTTTCGGACACGCCGGTCCTCGCCCGCGCCGGCAACCGCGCGGAGAGCCTCACCTTCGGCGTCAACTGGTATCTCAATCCTTATGCGAAGCTGCTGTTCAACTGGGTCCATTTCAACGGCGCCAACACGCCGATCGACCCGGTCGGAACGCGCACCGCCGGCGACGCCCTGGGCACCCGGCTGCACGTCGACTTCTGACCGGCCGCCGCAAGACGGTCGGGCCGGCGCCCGGGAGGAGCGCCGGCCCTTCGTTCATACCGGCCGGGGGGTCCGCATCAGCGCCGCGAGACGGTCCTTGACGGCCAGACGCAGCCTCTTGAGCCGAAGCAGCTTGAGGCTGTTGGGAGCCGGACGCCCCATTTCGCGGGTGATGGCCTCGTCGAGGCCGCGATGCGTACGAGTCAGTCGATAGGTTGAAGATGACATGGAGAGTCTCCAGCAAAAATGGCCCTGTCGCGAAGGACGGGCGGGGTTCTGAGGCGCCGCGGGTGCGGCGGGTCAGACTGCCGGAGGGGCGCGCGCCCGGTACGATCGATGAGCGGGCTGACGGAATGCCGGGCCGGCCCGGAGTGCGGCCGGCGCGGTCGGGCGCGCCCAGAGCGTCGACGTGACGATGCCCGGCGAGGCGGGCGGGGCGAAGGAATTCGGCTCGGGCGCGTCTCCGGGAAAGGCGCTCCTTTCCTCGGATCGGGTAATCAGGACCGCGGCGCCGGCTCGGTCCGAGCTCTGCCGGGCCGCCGAGGCGCGCGGCATGGAAGCGCCGGCGGTCACGGTGCCGGAGCTGAGGATGAGGCCGAGAAGGATCAGGAGCGCCGCGAATGGCCCCCTTCTCAAACGGTCATGTGCCTCGTTCGGCACCTCGGCCTTCTCCTCGCGCTGATGCCGATGTGGGTCGGGGGACTTCGGTTTCAACCCGGCATCGACGCGCGCGGCACGAAAGTCGATTCGACCGTGCGCCCGGCTCGGGATTTCCTCCGGATGTGTCCGCCCTTCCCGAATGGGACTCGCGCCGTCCGGCCGCTGCGGGCGAAGGGCCGTTGGCCACGGTGCCGGCTTGCACTAGAGCCGGACTCCCGATGCTCCGACTTTCCCTCCGAGTCCTGGCGATGGCCGCGGCGCTGCTGGTCTGCCTGCCGCTCCACTATCTGTGGCGGCTGCTGCGCCGGCCCTCGCCCTGGCCTCGCCGATTCCTGGGCCTCGCGGCTCGGGCGGCGGGGATGAGGGTGCGGGTGACCGGCGCTCCGCTCGAGCGCGACGTGCTGTTCCTCGCCAATCATATGAGCTGGCTCGACATCCTCGTCCTGGCCGGGACGAGCGGAACGGCGTTCGTGGCAAAGGCGGAAGTCGCGGCCACTCCGGGGGTCGGCTGGCTGGCGGGGCTCAACAATACGGTGTTCGTCGCGCGGGGGGAACGGAGCGCGGTGCGCGGGCAGGCCGACGCGCTTCGAAGCGCGCTCGGCAGCGGCCAGCCGGTCGCGCTGTTTCCCGAGGGGACGACCGGAGGCGGGGTGGAGATCCTGCCCTTCCGGGCGAGCCTGCTCGCCGCTTTATACCCGCCGCTGCCGGGGCTCAGGGTGCAGCCGGTGGCGCTCGATTACGGAGCCGCGGCCCAGGATCTCGCCTGGGTCGGGGAGGAAACCGGCCTCGCCAACGTCAGGAAGGTGCTGACGCGCCGGGGCTCGACCCCGGTCACGGTTAAATTCCTGCCGCCCGTCGATCCGGCGAC
>DASVPM010000104.1:0-9286 GCA_036382815.1 Allosphingosinicella sp. | reverse complement strand
AACCCCGCTTGCCCTGCGTCCACTTTCTCCATCGGCTCTCCTTCCTGTATCCTCCCCCGGATTTCCGGGGGAGGGGGACCGCGCGAAGCGCGGTGGAGGGGTTCTTCGGACTCCGAAAGGCCCCTCCACCATGCTTCGCATGGTCCCCCTCCCCGGCAAATGCCGGGGAGGATTTGAAGCGAGCCGCCTAGCGCTTGAGCGAAACCCGAATCAACGTCATTGCGCAATGACGAGGCGTGCGTTCGAAAGGAGAATTCGGTGATCGAAGGCTTCGAGCTTGATCCTGACTGGCCGAGGATGAGCCTCGCCGAGGTCGACGCGCTCCTGACCGCGCCCGGATCCCGGCTCGAGATGGACGAGGCGGTGATCCGCGGCAATCCGACCCGGGTCTGGAAAAACGCTCCGCCCAACCTCCCCACCCTCGTCCGGCTGTCGCGCTCCCACGGCAGCCGGCTCGCGACGATCTTCGACGGCGAGCGGGTATCCTGGGAAGCCCAGTATCGCGCCATCGCGGCATTGGCCGACTCGCTTCGAAAGCTCGGAATCGGCAAGGGCGACCGGGTCGCGATCGCGATGGTCAACCTTCCCGAATGGCCGGTCGCCTTCTTCGCGGCGACCGCGCTCGGAGCGATCGCCGTCCCGCTCAACGCCTGGTGGACCGGCGCGGAGCTCGAATACGGCCTCGCCGATTCCGGGGCGAAGCTGCTCATCGCCGATGGCGCGCGCTGGGCCCGGATCGAGCCGCATCGGAGCGCCCTCCCGGCGCTCGGGCGGGTCTTGGTCAGCCGCTCGGCCGGGCCGACCGACGGTTGCACCCGGCTTGAGGATTTGATCGGAGCGGCCGGCGATTGGGCCGCCCTTCCCGACGCCGAGCTGCCCGAAATCCCGATCGCGCCCGACGACGCGGCGACCATCCTCTACACCAGCGGAACCACCGGCCGGCCCAAGGGCGCGCTCGGAACCCACCGCAACCTCACCACCAACATCCTCTCGGTCGGCTATTCGAACGCCCGGGCGGCGCTGCGCCGGGGCGAGGCGCCGCCCGAGCCCCAGCCGAAGACCGCCTTGATGGTCATCCCTCTCTTCCACTGCACCGCCCTCAGCGCGATGCTGATGGGAACGATGGTCGCCGGCCATACCATCGTCTTCATGCGCAAATGGGACCCGCTGGAAGCGATGGCGCTCATCGAGCGCGAACGGGTGCAGATCACCGGCGGGGTCCCGACCATCGCCTGGCAATTGCTCGAACATCCCGAACGGGCCCGCTTCGACCTCTCCAGCCTCGAGCAGATCAGCTATGGCGGCGCCCCCGCCGCGCCCGAGCTGGTTCGCAGGATCTGGGAGGTGTTCGGAGCGCTTCCCGGCAACGGCTGGGGGATGACCGAGACGACCGCGACGGTGACGAGCCATGTCGGCGAGGATTATCTCAATCGGCCCGACAGCGCCGGGCCGCCCGTGCCCATCGCCGATCTCAAGATCATGTCCGCCGACGGCATGCGGGAGCTTCCCGTCGGCGAGGTCGGCGAATTGTGGGCGCGTGGGCCGCAGATCGTCCAGGGCTATTGGAACAGGCCGGTGGCGACGGCCGAGACCTTCATCCAGGGCTGGGTCCGAACCGGCGACCTCGCCCGCCTCGACGAGGAAGGCTTCCTCTATATCGTCGACCGGGCCAAGGACATGGTCATTCGCGGCGGCGAGAACATCTATTCGATCGAAGTCGAGAACGTCCTCTTCGACCACCCCGCGGTCACCGACGCCGCCCTGATCGGCCTCCCCCACCGCACCCTGGGCGAGGAGCCCGCCGCCGTCGTCCAGCTCGCCCCCGGCGCGACCGCCACCGAGGAGGAATTGAAGACCTGGGTCCGCGAACGCCTCGCCATCTTCAAGACCCCGGTCCGGATCGCCTTCCTCCCCGACCCCCTCCCGAGAAACGCCAACGGCAAGATATTGAAAAGCGAGCTGAAGGGATTGTTCGACTCTTGAATCCTCCCCGGCATTTGCCGGGGAGGGGGACCATGCGCAGCATGGTGGAGGGGTTCTTCTTGTCCCTGACCCGAAAGAACCCCTCCACCGCGCTTCGCGCGGTCCCCCTCCCCCGGAAATCCGGGGGAGGATTTTAGAGTCTGTCCTGATGACATTGAAGCCCATGTTCCCCGGCGAAGGCCGGGGTCCAGCAGCACCACCGGAAGGACTGGATCCCGGCCTTCGCCGGGAAGCGATTCAGCCTCATCAGGACCGACTCTAGTCAATCACTCCGCCGGCCACCCCTCCAGCACCTCGACGAACCGGGTCAGCCAGGCGTTGGTCTGGTGGCCGTCCACCACCCGATGGTCGATGGTCAGGGAGACATAGGCCATCGGCCGGATCAGGATCGCGTCCGCGCCGCCGACCTCGCGCACCACCACCCGCTTCTCCAGCTTGCCGACGCCCAGGATGGCCGATTGCGGCTGGTTGATGATGATCGGCGCCGCGAAGAGCGAGCCCGAGACGCCGTGGTTTGAGATGGTGAAGGTCCCGCCGGACACGTCCTTGCCGGTCAGCCGCTCCGCCCTCGCTTTCTCGATCAGTTCGTCGAGGCCGGCGGCGATGCCCTTCAGCGACAGGGTCTGGACCTTGCGAAGGACGGGCACGATCAGGCCCTTCTCCCCGAGCGCGGTGCCGATTCCGATGTTGATGTCGTCGAACAGCTCGAGCCGGTCCTCGTGCCAGCGGCTGTTGATCGCCGGAGCGACCTTCATCGCCTCGGCGGCGGCGGCAACGATATAGGCGCTGTAGGTGAGCTTCACGCCCTTCTTCGCCCAGGCGGCCTTGTGGCGCTCGCGATGGGCGATGATCGCGCTGAAATCCGCCTCGAACACGGCGGTGACGTGCGGCGCCCGGGTCACCGAGGCGAGCATGTTCTCGGCGATCTTCAGCCGCATGCGGTCGTGCGGCACGCTGTGCGAGCGGACCCCCGTCATCCCGGCGGAAGCCGGGACCTCGGGGAGACCCTCCGCCGAGTTTTCTTGTCCTGAGGTCCCGGCCTCCGCCGGGATGACGGGGTCCACCTTGGTCGCCGTCTCGACGGCGCGGTCGACGTCGGCCCGGGTGATCCGCCCGCCGCGGCCGGTGCCCTGGATCCTGGAGGGATCGATGTCGTGCTGGAGGAGGGCGCGCTTGACCGCGGGAGAGAGACGAAGCTCCGGATGCAGCCTGCTCCCCGGCGAAGGCCGGGGCCCAGCCGGCGCCGGCACAATCTGGGCCCCGGCCTTCGCCGGGGAACCGTGCCCCTCCACCGCGATCCTCCCCAGCACCGCCCCCGGCACCGCCTTGGCGTCGGTCTCCAGCAAAATCTCGCTCAGCACCCCGGCCGCCGGCGCCGGCACCTCCATCGCGACCTTGTCGGTCTCGAGCTCGACCAGCGGGTCGTTGACCTCGACCCGGTCGCCGACCTTCTTGAGCCAGGCGCGCACGACCGCCTGCGTGCCCTCCTGCTCCTCGGGGACCAGGACGTCGGTCATGACGCCGCCCTCGTCGCCCCAGCGAAGGCTGGGGCCCCGGGGGGTGAAGAACGCAAGTGCCTTTCACCCGCCGGGATGACGATGCTCGCCTCGCTGCGCTCCCCGCCCATCCTCAAAACCCCACCAATTCGTCGATTTTCGCCTTTATCCGTTCCACCGACGGCACCGCCCAGTTCAAAAGCACCGGATTATGCGGGCTCGGAATGTCCGGCATCGTCACCCGCGCCACCGGCGCGTCGAGGTCGAGGAAGGCTTCGTCGGCGACCACCGCGGCGATCTCCGCGCCGAAGCCGCCGGTCCTCAGATCCTCGTGCACGATCAGGCAGCGGCGGGTCCGGCGGACGCTGGCCAGCACCGTTTCGCGGTCCCAGGGCATCAGCGTCCTCAGATCGATGACGTCCGCCGACACCGCCTTCGCCGCCTCCTCGCAGCGCGGCACCATCGCGCCCCAGGTGACGATGGTGATCTCGTCCCCTTCGCGGACCTTCTTCGCGCGCCCGAACGGAAGCGCGTAGCCGTCGCCGGGATAGGGCCGCCGCGCCCAGCTGTCGTCGAGCATCGCGCGATGTTCGAAGAAGACGACCGGATCGTTGCCGCGAAGCGCGGTGCGCAGCAGCCCGACCGCGTCCTCGGCGTTGGACGGCACCGCCACCTGCCAGCCCGGATTGTGGACGAACGCCACCTCGTTGGTCTGGCTGTGCCAGGGATCGCCGCATTTGAAGAAGCCGCCGGGAATCCTCAGCACCATCGGCGCCGCGAAGCGGTTGTTCGTCCGCCAGCGCATCGTCCCGCAATCGTTGATCTGCTCGGTCGCGGGCTCCGCATATTTGCGGAACTGGATTTCGGGCACCGGCATCAGCCCGGCGATCGCCATTCCGACCGCCCGGCCGATGATCCCCTCCTCGTTGAGGCTGGTGTCGAAGACTCGGGCCGCGCCATATTTCTCTTGGAGCCCCAGGGTCACGGCGTGGACCCCGCCCTTCGGCCCGATATCCTCGCCGAACAGCAGGACTCGCGGGTTGATCGAAAGCTCGTGGTCGAGCGTCCGCCGGATCGCCGTCACCATGTTGATCCGCTGGCCTTCCGGCTTGGGCTCCTCGTGGCTTCGCGGGGCGCGATAGCCGTGCGTCCACTGCCCGCCCATCTTCTGCATCTCGCCGTCGTAGAAGACGTGGTCGAGCACGCGTTCGGGGTCCGAGACTCCCCGCGCCTCGGCCTCCTGGCGCGCCGCCTCGACGTCGGCCCGGGCCCTGGCCTCGATCCCGTCCCATTCCTCCTCGGTGAGCAGCGTCCCGACGAGATGCGCCTTGAGCTTGGGGAGGGGATCGCGGGTCCATTCGTCGCGGACCACGTCCTCGCTCTTATAGGCCTGGGTGTCCTGAAAGCTGTGGCCCTGGAGGCGCGGAACGGTGAGCCGAAGCAAGGCCGGCCCTTTGCCGGCGCGGACATGGCCGACGGCACGCTCGACGAGGTCCGCGGCCTCGGCCGGCTCGGTTCCGTCGCCGGCGAAGATGGTGAGGTTGCCGAAGCTGGCGAGGTTGCCGGCGATGTCGCCGCCCGGAGTCTGGAAGCTCGAAGGGACCGAGATGCCGAAGCCGTTGTCCTCGACGTAGAAGAGCATCGGGAGCTTCTGGGTGGTGGCGATGGTCAGCGCCGACCAAAAGCCCCCGGTCGCGCACGAGGCGTCGCCGCCGAGCACGACCGCGATCGCTCCGTCATAGCCGCGGTCGCCGAGCTCGGTGCGGTAATATTCGATCGCCTGGGCCCAGCCCGCGGTCGGCGTATATTGCGCCCCGACCCCGCCCGACATCGGCAGCGCCGGCGCTCCGCCGGGGTTCGGATAGTTGAAGACGACGCCGATATCGCGCCCGTCCGAATAGCCCCCTGCCCGGCCCATGCCGGAGCCGAGCGCGTCCTCGACCGGCACGCCGAGCGCGAGCAGCAGCGGCCGCGAGCGGTAATAGCCGCAGGTCGCGTCGCGGCGGTGGGTGAGCCGGCTGCCGAGCATCGCCTGGGCCAGATCGTGGCCGCGCGCGCTGAACTGGTAGAGGATCTTGCGCTCGGGGACGAGCCGTTCCTCCTCGAGCCTGTCCATTGCGCGGCTGAGCTGGACGACATAGGCGATCCGGCGCCAATCGTAGGCGGAATGTGGCGATTTCTGGCGATTCCTCAACTTCTCACCACTTTCAGCCATCCATCTTCTCCACCACCGCCGCGGCGAAAATATCGACATTCTCGTCGGAGAGGCCGACGACGTTGAATCGTCCGGAATCAGCCAGATAGATGCCCTTCTGCTCGCGAAGCTCGAGCACCTGGGCCTTGGTCAGGGGCAGGATCGAGAACATGCCGTTCTGGCCGTCAATATAGGCCAAGCGTTCATCATAGGCGGCAAGTCTCGCGCGCAAGCTCCTGATTCGAGCGCACATTTCCTTGAGCTCCTGGTTCCAGTCGCCCCTCAGGTCGGGATTCTCCAGAACCCTGTGAACCAGCGCCGCGCCATGGTCCGGCGGCATCGACCACATCGTCCGCGAGAGCTGGAGGAGGTTTCCGTAGACCCGCTGCGCGGCCTTGGCGCTCGCCGCCTTGACGAACAAATTGCCGACCCGTTCGCGGTAGACTCCGAAATTCTTGTCGCAGCTCTGTGCGACAAGTGCTTGCTCTGCCTTGTTTATTACCAAGCGCATTCCAGCCGCATCCGCCTCCAGGCCGTGGCCGAGGCCCTGATAGGCGAGGTCGACGAACGGGATGAGGCCGCGCCGCGAGACGGTCTCGGCGACTTCCGCCCACTGTCCGGCCGAAAGGTCGGCGCCGGTCGGGTTGTGGCAGCAGCCGTGGAGGAGGACGAGGTCGCCGCCCCGGGCCTGCTCCAGCGCGTCCATCATCTCGGCGAACAGGATCCGCCGGCTCGCCGGGTCGTAATAGGGATGCGGCACCATCTCCACTCCGGCGCATTCGATGAGCGGGCCGTGATTGGGCCAGGTCGGCTGGCCGACCAGGATCCGCGCCTTGGGATTGGCCTTGGTGACGAGGTCGGCGCCGAGCCGCAGAGCGCCGCAGCCGCCCGGCGTCTGGAGCCCGACGATCCGCTCGTCCGCGGCCCCGGCCTCGCCGAAGACGATGGGGCGGATCAGCTCGGTGAAGCGGGCATCGCCCTGACTGCCGAGATAGGCCTTGGTCTCCTGCTCCTCCCAGAGCAGGCGCTCCGCCTTCTTCACCGCCCTCAGGATCGGAGTGCCGCCGGCGGAGTCCCGATAGACACCCACTCCGACGTCGATTTTGTCCGGCCGGGGATCCGCGTCGCACAGCGCGATCAGCTGGAGCAGCGAATCCGATTTCTGCTCTTCGAGCCGGTCGAACAGGCGCGGCCCGCCGTCGAGCAGAAATGAATCGTCCATTCGCGTTCCTTTCGATCGCACAACGTCCCTTAGACCGTTCGGGTTCGGATTGCGTCTCAGACTTGCCGAGCCTCGCGCTGGATTTGAAACAAGCATTCCGATAATGTCATCCAGATGAAAGAAGATGATCAGTTGGATGCGATCGACCGTCGGATCGTCCGCGAATTGCAGCGCGATGCGAGCCTCAGCCATGCCGCGCTCGCGGAACGGGTCGGAGCGTCCGCCGCCTCGGTGTGGCGAAGGGTCCGGAGCCTCGAGAAGGCCGGGGTCCTCGGCCGGACCGTCAGGATCGCCAGCCCGCAGGCGCTCGGCCGCTCGGTCAACGTGCTCTGCCAGGTCCGGATGGCCCGCCAGACCGTGGAAGCCCGCGCCGATTTCGAGGATTTCATCCAGTCGCGCGAGGAGATCGTGGAATGCTACGCCATGTCGGGCGAATGGGACTATCTGCTGCGCATCGCGGTCCGCGACGTCGCCGACTATGACCGCTTCATCATGCGCGGCGTGCTCGCGCATCCGAGCGTCGCCAACGCCGCGAGCAATTTCGCTCTGAGGCAGGTCAAATATACGACGGAGATACCGGTTTGATCCGGCGCCCCAGCCTAGGCTGGGGCCCCAGCGGGTGAAGAACGCCGAGCTTTTTACCCCATTGGACCCCGGCCTTCGCCGGGGCGACGGAAAAGGCGGAACCCCTCCCCCTCCCCGCGGATTGAATCGGCAACGAATCGAATCCGGAGCATATGAACCATGGCCGCACGCGCCTATTGGAAGGGACAGATCAGGCTCGCCCTGGTCTCGATCCCCGTCGAGATCTTCTCCGCCACCAAGAGCGGGGCGACGATCGCCTTCAACCAGATCCACGAGCCGACCGGCAAGCGGGTCAAATATGAGAAGGTCGTGCCCGGCGTCGGCGCCGTCGATCCTGAAGAGATCGTCAAAGGCTACCAGTATGAGAAAGGCAGCTACGTGCTGCTCACCGACGAAGAGATCGAATCGGCGAAGCTGGAGAGCAAGAAGACGCTCGAGCTCACCCAGTTCGTCGATTATGACGATATCGACGTCCTCTATTACGAGAAGCCCTATTTCGTCGTCCCCGCCGACGACCTCGCGGAGGAAGCGTTCATCGTCCTTCGGGAAGCGCTCAAGCGGACCAAGAAGGTCGCGCTCGGCCAGCTCGCCCTTCGCGGCCGCGAATATCTGGTCAGCCTCAAGCCCTGCGGCCGGGGTATCGTCCTCGAGACGCTTCGCTACGCCGACGAGGTCAACAAGGCGCAGAATTACTTCCGCGACATCGCCGAGGCCAAGCCTGACGAGGAGCTGCTCGACCTCGCCGAGGCCCTGATCGAGCGCAAGACGTCGCCTTTCGACCCGTCCAAATATCACGACCGCTACATCGAGGCGGTCGAGGAGCTGATCGAGCGCAAACGCAAGGGCAAGACCATCCACACCGATGAGGAGTCGGCGCCTGCGCGCGGCTCCAACGTCATCGACCTGATGGCGGCCCTCAAGCGCTCGATCGAGAAGCCGGGCGGCAAGGAGACGGGCGGAGGCGCGAAGAAAGCGGCCGCCAAGCCCGCCGCGAAAAAGCCCGCTGCGAGGAAGGCCCCCGCCAAGGCGGCCCCCGCCCGCAAGCGGGCCTAGGCCGCATGCTGAACTTGTTTCAGCATCCGGCGACGAGCCGCTGTGAGAGTGGAAACCTGGACCCTGAAACGAGTTCAGGGTGACGAAGATGGCAACTCGAACCAAACCCGCCGACCCGCTCGAGACCTACAACAGCAAGCGCGACTTCGCGAAGACCGCGGAGCCGCCGGGCGAAGTCGCGCCCGCGCGCGGACCCAACGCCCCTGCCCTGTTCATGGTGCAGAAGCACGACGCCACCCGCCTCCATTACGACCTTCGCCTCGAGATGGACGGAGTGATGAAGAGCTGGGCGGTGCCCAAGGGTCCCAGCCTCAACCCGGCGGACAGGCATCTCGCGGTCCGGACCGAAGACCATCCGATGGACTATGCCAGCTTCGAGGGCACCATCCCCAAGGGCGAATATGGCGGCGGAACCGTCATGCTGTGGGACTGGGGCCGGTGGATTCCGCATCCGGACAAGGATCCGCGCAAGACGATCGAGGAGGGCCATCTCCACTTCACCCTCGAAGGGCATCGAATGAAGGGCGAGTGGGTGATGTTCCGATTGAAGGGCCGCCCGGGCGAACGGGCCGAAAACTGGATGCTGAAGAAAGTGACCGACGAGCATGCGGGGGGCTCGATGGGGCTTACGGAGAAATATCTGACCAGCATCAAGACCGGCCGCTCGATGCAGGAGATCGCCTCTGGGAAGAAGGCGAAGGAGCTGAAGGGCTGGAGAACGGATCCTTACCTTTCGTCATCCCCGCGAAAGCG
>DASVPM010000103.1:0-27041 GCA_036382815.1 Allosphingosinicella sp. | reverse complement strand
GCCGAGATCCAGGTCTCGGGCGAAGCGGGTCTGGAGGACGATGACGGCCGTCGTCGCGATCAGGGCGATCGAGATGGCGAACTGGACGATGACGAGGGCGCTGCGAAGCCTTCCGCCCGCAAAGCGCGCCCCGCCGCGATTGAACACCGCGGCCGGGCGGATGCGCGCGGCGACGACCGAGGGATAGAGGCCGGAACCGAGCGCGGTGGCCAGGATGACCGCGCCGAGCAATGCCCACAGGGTCCAGTCGCCGGAAAGGGCGGCGCCCCGCTCGAGCCCGAGCAGCCCGGCCAGCCAGGGCAGCGCCACCTCCGCCGCGGCCGCCCCGAGCAACGCCGCGAGCATGACGAGGATGATCGCCTCGACCAGGAACTGGGCCAGGATCTGGCGCCCGCGCGCCCCGACCGTCTTGCGAAGCGCCACCTCCCGCGCCCGAAGGGTCGAGCGCGCCGCCGAGAGATTGGCGAAGTTGATCGCGGCGATCAGCAGGATCAGGAGAGCCACGAACGACAGAGCGGCGATCGTCGTCCGGCTCGCCGGCGGCTTCATCGCGCCAATCGGCGCCCCGTCGAAATGCACGTCGCGCAGCGCGACGAACCGGAATTCGTAGAATTCGTGCGGCGCCGTCTTCAAAAGACCGGTCAGCCACTGGGGAAGGCTCCGATCGACGAACCCCGGCAGGCCCCGCTCGATCGCGGCGAGGTCGGCGCCGGGCCTCAGCCGCGCATAGGTATGGAAATAAGCGCCTCCCCACGCCTCCGGTATGGCCCGGGTCTCCTCGCCGGCGTGCGGGAAATAGCCGGAATGGGGGATCACGACGTCGAACTTCAAATGGCTGTTGGCCGGGATCGTCGCGAAGACGGCGCTGACGATGAAATCGCGCGGCTCGGGGGCCGCGATGACGAGCCTCCGCCCGACCGCGTCGGGGGTGCCGAGATATTTTCGCGCGGCCCGCTCGCTCAGGACGACGCTGGCCGGTTCGCTCAGCGCCCGCTCCGGGTCCCCCGCCCGGAATGGGAGGGCGACGAGCCGGAAGAAATCCGGATCGGCGACGAGCACGTCCTCGCCGAACGGACGGGCGTCGCGGAGCACGGTGAGCGGCGCCGTATAGGCCCGGCTCACGGCTTCGATCTGCGGGAAATTGCGGAGCAGCGCCTCGCGCATCGGGCCGGGGGCGAGCGCGATCTCGTTCGGCTCCTGGCCCGGCACCGTCTCGACCGTGTCGACCCGGTAGAGCCGCTCCTGTCGCGGGAGCCAGCGGTCATGGCCCAGCTCGGCGCCGACGTGGACGAAGATCAGGATCACCGAGGCCAGGCCCACCGCCAGCCCGGCCAGGTTGATGGCGGACAGGAAACGCTGCCTCGCCATCGCCCGGAAGCACATCTTCAGGTAGTGAAGCCACATTGCCGCCGGCCTCCTTCCGCCGCAGCGGAGCAACAGGGCGCGGCCCGGTCAAGCCCCTTCGCCCGGCGATGCCGCGAAGCCGGGGCCGAATTTAACGCCCTGATCATAGAGCCGCGTCACAAGGGCGCATGATCGGTTTTCTCCTGCTCGCCGCCGCGGCCCAGGCCCCGGCTACCGCTCCGACGCCCGCCGAGGTCGCCTCGGCGCAGGAGGGCTTCCGGCGCGAAGCCGAGGAGGGGCGTGAGGCGATCGACTCCGCGATCCGCCACCGTCTCCTCGCCCGGGGCGATTTCAGCCGGATCACCGACGCCGCCGAGCAGCGGTCGGCCGCGAGACGGTTCGAGAAGCGCCTGCGCTCGCTCGGGATCGCGGCGAGCGTCGGCGAATGCCGGTGGATGGGCCTGGTCGCCGAGGGAACGGCGACCGGCAATCGCTCCTATGGCGGCGCCTGCATGGTGAAGATTGGCGCACGCCGCGCCTCGGACTTCCTGATCTGCGAGGCAGACCTCGGAAGCGTCACCCTCGTTAAGCCCGACTGGTTCGCGTGGGATTCCGAATATATCGAAACCTTCATCCGCAGGACCTGCATCTAGGGGCACCGACCCCCCTGATCGCTTTCCCGCGCCGATGCGGTCGCGCGGTTGGAACCTCCGGTCGCTTCGCCTCCTCCCCGCCGGAACGTCCCGTGCCCGGGCCTGTTGGTTTCGCGAGCGGGGCCTTCGTAAACATGGAGAGCGTAAATGAACCAGAATATCGTGTCGGCCGTATTCGACAGCCATTCCGAGGCGGAAACCGCCGTTCGTGAGCTCCGCCAGGCAGGCGTGAGCGACAGCGCGCTCTCGATCATCGCACGCCAGGACAGCGGCGGCGGCGACTATGGCGACGCCACCACCCATGAGGCGAAGGAGAAAGGCGAGGGGCTGATCAAGGGCGCTCTGGCCGGCGGCGGCGTCGGCGCTCTGCTCGGAATCGCCGCGCTCGCCATCCCCGGCGTCGGCCCGCTCGCCGCCGCCGGAGCCATCGCCGCCTCGGCCGTGCCCGAGGCGGCCGCGATCGGCGCCGGCGCCGGAGCCCTTGTCGGCGGCCTCTCCGGCCTGCTGAAGAAGCATGGAGTCAGCGACGAGGACGCGTCCTATTACGAGGGCCGGATCCAGGAGGGCGGAGTCTTCGTCTCCGTCGACACGAGCGACGCCGGGATCGACCCGATGACCGCCCAGGACCTCCTCTACCGCTACGGCGGCCACAGCGCTTCGCGCTCCAAGGCCGCTTCGGTCATCTGAGACGCCGCAATCGGGGAGGCGCGCCGGCCGGGGCGCCTCCCGACTTTTCCAGCTCCCGCAAGCAGGCCGGCGGACGGTGTCCCGGACCGTCCCCTAGGACGCGCGTCTCCCCGCCGTCGCCGCCGCGTCGCAAGCCAGCTTGTCCGCCCGTTCGTTCTCCGGGTGGCCCGAATGCCCCTTTACCCAGCGCCAGTCTATCTTGTGCGGCGCCGCGGCCTCGACCAGCTCCTGCCACAGCTCGGCATTCTTGACCGGCTTCCTGTCCGCGGTCTTCCAGCCGTTGCGGCGCCAGCCGTGGATCCACTTGGTGATCCCGTCGCGCACGTAGATGCTGTCTGTATAGAGGGCGACCTCGCAGGGGCGCTTCAGGGCCTCGAGGGCGCGGATCGCGGCGAGCAGCTCCATTCGGTTGTTGGTGGTCAGCGCCTCGCCGCCGCTGATCTCCTTCTCGTGCGCGCCCGAACGGATCACGGCCCCCCAGCCCCCGGGGCCGGGATTGCCCTTGCAGGCGCCGTCGGTGAAGATTTCGACTGGGACGCCGGATCTTGCGGGAGGGGTCAAGCGGCCTCCAGCCCGCGCGGCAGCTTGAACACCATCCGCTCGACGATCCCCTCGCCCTCGATCTCGGTGACGTCGTAATGGGAGGCGAGGAAATCGACCACCTCGCGCACCAGGGTCTCGGGCGCGGAGGCGCCGGCCGTGATGCCGAGCGTTGCGACGCCTTCGAGCCAGCCGAGGTCGATTTCGGACGCGCGGCCGATCAGCCGCGCCCGGATGCCCTCGCGCTCGGCGACTTCGACGAGCCGGACCGAGTTGGAGCTCTTGGGCGATCCGATCACCAGCATCGCCTCGCAGGCCCGGGCGATGTCCTTGACCGCGGCCTGGCGGTTGGAGGTCGCGTAGCAGATGTCCTCGCCCTTGGGGCCCCTGATCCCCGGGAAGCGGCGTTCGAGGGTGGCGACGATCTCGGCCGTGTCGTCGACCGAGAGGGTGGTCTGGGTGAGATAGGCGAGGCTGCCGGGCTCGGCCGGAGCCACCCTTTCGGCATCCTCGACGCTCTCGATCAGGGTCATCCGGCCCTCCGGCACCTGGCCGAAGGTCCCGATCACCTCGGGATGGCCGGCATGGCCGATGAAGAGGATATGGCGGTCATTCTCGACCAGGCGCTCGGCCTGGCGGTGGACCTTGGAGACCAGCGGGCAGGTGGCGTCGAGGAATTCGAGGCCGCGTTCCTCCGCTTTGGCCGGAACCGACTTGGGAACTCCGTGCGCGGAGAAGACGACCGGGACTCCGTCCGGGACCTGGTCGAGCTCCGGGACGAACACGGCCCCCTTCGCCTTGAGGCTGTCGACGACGAACTTGTTGTGGACGATCTCGTGGCGGACATAGACGGGGGCGCCGTAGCGCTCCAGGGCCAGCTCGACGATGCGGATCGCCCGGTCGACTCCGGCGCAGAAGCCGCGCGGGGCGGCGATCAGCAGGGTGAGGGGGGGCTTGGCGGCCATGGGTCCGTCTCTAAGGGATAGCTTGCTTCGGCGTAACCCGGTTCCTATGATCCGCGCCGTCCCGACAAAAGGTGAGGATTTCCACCCTGTGTTCAAGTCCAAGGCGGCCATTGCCGCGCTGATTCCCCTGGGCCTCGTCGGCTGCTCGACCCCCAACGGCCAGATCACCGACGTCGGCATCACCGCCACCCGCTCCGCCTGCCCGGCGGTGGCCATTCCGGCCTCGACCGGCGACATCACCTTGTTCAACCCGCCGGCCAGCCGCGACGCAAGCGCCATCGACGTGGTCGCGAGCATCACCAACCTGCGCTCGACCTGCGACGAGACCGGCGACAATATCGTCACCCGGCTGACCTTCGACGTCCAGGCCCAGCGCCGCGACGGCCGGGGCGCGCGCGAGGTCGTCCTCCCCTATTTCGTCGTCGCGGTGCAGGGCGGGACCCAAGTCCAGTCGAAGAGCGTGAGCCGGATCGCTCTGAGCTTCCCCGACGGCGCCCTGCGGGCGAGCGGCTCGGGCTCGGCGACCGCCTCGGTGACCCGCGCCGCGGTCACCTTGCCCGCCGACGTGCGCGAGCAGATCACCCGCCGCCGCAAGCCCGGGGACCCCTCGGCGGCGATCGACCCGATGGCCGACCCGGCGGTCCGCGAGGCCGTCCGCAAGGCGACCTTCGAGATGCTGGTCGGCTTCCAGCTCACCGAGGACCAGCTCGCCTACAACGCCACTCGCTGAGCGGATCGACAATCCTCCTCTCCTGCGAAGGAGAGGGAAGGGATTTGGTCGCTGCCCGCGCCATCTCCTTTCGGCAGTGCGGTTCGTATGCCCAGGGAGAGTCGATGAAGAAAAAGCTCTATGAGGACCTGATCAAGCGCATGGACCAGGCTGCGGCCGAGGGTCGGGACGGGAGGCGGCTTGGTATGCTTACGCCGTGCTGGAGGACCGGCTGCGGTCGATGCTTCGCCAGAGCGGCGGGGAAGGTGAGAAAAAAGGCATTGGAAAGCCAATTCGAATGATGGGGCCCAAGCTGGCCGAACTGAAGCGGCGAGCGAGAAGCGACCAACTCCTGACGAGCTGCTTTGAATATGCCCGCATTGAGCAGTGGAAGCATGACCGCAACAATCTCGTTCACGCCATGGCGGACGGCACGCACGATATCGACACGATTGACGCTCTCGCCGCCGCCTTGGCTCGAGACGGCGTCGAGCTCGCCCGGGTCTACACCGCCGCTGCGCGGCGGCTGAAGAGAAACCGAAGCAAGGTGCCGACGCCTGCCCTCTAGAGGCCAGCCCAGCGCGACCCGGAAAAATTCCTCCCCTGCATTTGCAGGGGAGGGGGACCATGCGAAGCATGGTGGAGGGGCCCCTCTGAGTTCCGAAGAACCCCTCCACCGCGCTCCGCGCGGTCCCCTCCCCGCGAAATCGCGGGGAGGATTTTGGTTCATCATGCGTTGACTCGGTCAGAGCCAGCCTCCACAGCGCCCTTGCCGCCGGTTGCCAAGCCGGGGTGCGCGCGGGAGAGTGTGGAGGGTCGCGAGGCCCGAAGCCGCCGAAGGAGCAACCGCCCCGGAATCTCTCAGGCACAAGGGACCGCGCGCGCAAAGGCACTCTGGAAAGCGTCCTGCTTCGCCAAGGCTTCGCAGGACCACCGAAGGGGTAACCCGCCTTCGCCCTTCGGGCCATGGCGGGGAAAGCTCTCAGGTCCAGTGACAGAGGGGGTTGCTTGCGACGATCGTCCGATCCCGGGCGTTGGAGCGGCGCCCTGGAGACTGGACCGATGAGCGATTCGCCCGAACTTGCACTTCCCCTCGACGCCTGGCACCGGGCGCAAGGTGGCCGGATGGTGTCGTTCGCCGGCTATTCGATGCCGATCCAATATGAAGGAATCATCGCCGAGCATCGGTGGACTCGCGAGTCCGCCGGTTTGTTCGACGTCAGCCATATGGGCCAGCTGGTCATTGCCGGCCCCGACGCCGAGAAAGGCCTGGAGAGCGTGCTGCCGGCCGATCTTTCCATCCTCAAGGAGGGCCGCCTGCGCTACTCGCTCCTGCTCAACGACGAGGGCGGGATCGTCGACGATCTCATGGCGACGCGGCGCGGCGACCATTTCTACGTCGTGGTCAACGGCGCCACCAAGCATGGCGACATCGCCTATCTGCAGGAGCGGCTGCCGCGCGGGGTCGTTCTCGACCATATGAAGGAGCAGGCCCTGCTCGCCCTCCAGGGTCCGAAGGCGGTCGAGGTGCTTGCCCGGCTCGCGCCCGGCGCCGAACAGCTCGGCTTCATGACCGGGGGCGCCTTCACCCTCGACGGCGCGACCGCCTGGATCAGCCGCTCGGGCTATACGGGCGAGGACGGATTCGAAATCTCGATTCCCGCGAGCCGCGCCGCCGCGGTCGCGGAACTGCTCGCCGGCCAGGAGGAAGTGAAGCCGATCGGCCTCGGCGCCCGCGATTCGCTCCGGCTCGAAGCGGGCCTGCCGCTCTACGGCCACGATCTCGACACGGACACGACCCCAATCGAGGCCGACCTCGGCTTCGCCATCTCCAAGCGCCGCCGCGCCGAAGGCGGCTTCGCCGGCTGGCACCGGATCATCCGCGAGATCGAGCAGGGGCCGGTCCGCCGCCGGGTGGGCCTCATGGTCGAGGGGCGGCAGCCGCTGCGGGAGGGCGCCGCAATCGTCGATTCGGACGGCGACGAGGTCGGCAAGGTGACCAGCGGCGGCTTCTCGCCGATGCTCGAGGCGCCGATCGCAATGGCCTATGTGCCCGCCGCCTCGGCCGCGCCCGGCGCCGATATCCGCGTCGTCCAGCGCGGCAAGATCTTCCAGGCGAAGGCCAGCCCCATGCCCTTCGTCCCCCATCGTTATCACCGCAAGGGAGCCGCCTGATGGCCGTCTATTATACCGAGGAGCATGAGTGGATTCGGGTCGAGGGCGACGAGGCGACGGTCGGAATCACCGACTTCGCCCAGGGTCAGCTCGGCGACATCGTCTTCGTCGAGCTTCCCGAGGCAGGCCGCCAGGTGACCAAAAGCGGCGAGGCGGCCGTGGTCGAGTCGGTCAAGGCGGCGTCCGACGTCTACGCTCCGGTCGACGGCGAGATCGTCGAGCCCAATCCGGCGCTCGCCGACGATCCGTCGCTGGTCAACACCGACCCGGAAGGCGAAGGCTGGTTCTTCCGGCTTCGCCTCGCCGACCCCTCCCAGCTCGAAGGCCTGATGGACGCCGACGCCTACAAAGCGTTCACGGACAGCCAGTGAGCCTCAATCCTTCCTCCCAATGGTCGCCGAGCGACTATGCCCAAAACGCCGCCTTCGTGCCGGCGCTGGGCGGGCCGGCGCTCGAGCTGCTGGCGCCGCAGCCGGGCGAATTCATCGTCGACCTCGGGTGCGGGGACGGCGTGCTGACCCGCAAGATCATGGATTCCGGAGCTCGCGTGATCGGCCTGGACGCTTCGGAGGCGATGGTCGAAGCGGCCCGCGGGCGCGGAGTCGACGCCTTCGTCGCAGACGCCCAGGCCCTCGACCTCGAAGGCCAGGCGGCGCGTTTCGGCCAGTTCGACGCGGCCTTCTCCAACGCCGCTTTACACTGGATGCTCGATCCCGACGCCGTCGCGTCCGGGGTCTTTTCGGTGCTCAAGCCCGGCGGGCGGTTCGCCGGCGAGATGGGCGGCGATGGCAATATCGCGACACTTCGGAACGGCATTCGCGCCGAGCTTGGCGAGCGCGGCTACAAGGTGCCGGCCGAAGACCCGCAATGGTATCCGAGCTGCGAGGAGTTCGTGCGGCTCTACGCCTGCGCCGGCTTCGCCGGGATCCAGGCCAATCTGATCCCGCGCCCCACGCCTTTGCCGGCCGGAGTGGCGGCCTGGGTCAAGACCTTCCGCGCGGGCTGGCTCGAAGTGGCGGGCGTGCCGGATGCGGCGCGCGACGAGATCGCGGCGGCGGTCGAGGCGCGGCTGCGGCCGAAGTTCCAGCAGCCCGACGGCAGCTGGGTCGCCGATTATGTGCGGCTTCGCTTCACGATGCGGAAGCCGGCGGAATAGTGGAGTAAAACCATGCGTTACCTTCCCCTCGCCGACGCCGATCGGCAGGAAATGCTCCGCGCCGTGGGCGCCTCCGCGATCGACGATCTGTTCGTCGACGTGCCCGAGGCGGCCCGGCTGGCCGGCACGATCGAGAGCCTTCCCGACCATCTCAGCGAGATGGCGGTGGAGCGCGAGCTGGCGCGGCTGTCGCGCAAGAACCTCGTCGCCGGCGACGTGCCCTTCTTCCTCGGCTGCGGCGCCTACAGGCACCACATCCCCGCCTCGGTGGACCATCTCATCCAGCGCGGCGAGTTCCTGACCAGCTACACGCCCTATCAGCCGGAAATCGCGCAGGGCACATTGCAGGCGCTGTTCGAGTTCCAGACCCAGGTCGCCCGGCTCTACGGCTGCGACGTCGCCAACGCCTCGATGTACGACGGCTCGACCGCCTGCTGGGAAGCGATCGGGATGGCCCGGCGGATCACCCGGCGCGGCAAGGCGGTCCTGTCCGGCGGGCTCCACCCGCATTACGTCTCGGTAGCCAGGACGATGGCGCGCTTCACCGGCGACGTCCTCGAGACGGCGCTGCCGGAGCTCGGGCCCGAGCCCGACACCGACCGGCTCCTCGAGGCGATCGACGGGGAAACCAGCTGCGTCGTCGTCCAGTATCCGGATATCCTCGGACGCCTCGGCGACCTTTCCGCGCTGGCCGAGCGGGCGCACGAGAAAGGCGCCCTGCTGGTCGCCGTGGTGACCGAGCCGGTGGCGCTGGGGCTGATCCGACCGCCGGGCGAGATGGGTGCGGACATCGTCGTCGGCGAAGGCCAGTCGATCGGAGTCGGGCTCAATTTCGGAGGGCCCTATGTCGGCCTGTTCGCCACCCGCGACAAATATGTGAGGCAGATGCCGGGGCGGCTCGCCGGGGAGACCGTGGACGCGGAGGGCAAGCGCGGCTTCGTCCTCACCTTGTCGACCCGCGAGCAGCATATCCGCCGCGAGAAGGCGACCTCGAACATCTGCACCAACTCGGGGCTGTGCGCGCTGGCTTTCTCGATCCACATGACGCTGCTCGGCGAGAAGGGCCTTCGGCGACTGGCCTCGCTCAACCACGGCCGAGCGGTCGCCGCGGCGGAGCGGCTGGAGCGGGTTACGGGCGTGGAGCTGGTGAACGGCAGCTTCTTCAACGAATTCACCCTGCGCCTGCCCAGGGAGGCTCGACCGGTGGTCCGGATCATGGCGGAGAAAGGCGTGCTCGGCGGCGTTTCGCTCGGCCGGCTCTATCCGGGCGCCGAGGCGCTGGAGAATGGATTGGTCGTGGCGGTCACGGAGACGTCGACCCCGGAAGATGTGGAAGCGCTCGCCGCAGCGCTCGAGGAGGCGCTGGCATGAGCATGAACCGCGAAGGACGGCCGACGAGGCCGGAAGCCGCCGAGGGCGCCCCGCCCACCTGGACCGGCAACCGCGCGCTGATGCTCGAGGAGGCCTTGATCTTCGAGCTCGGCGAGCAGGAGGGCTGCGGGGTCGATATCGAAGAGGCGCCGAAGGCGGCGGCTCGCCTCGGCGGCCTGGAGCGCAACCGCCGGATCGGCCTGCCGGGCCTTTCGGAGCCGCAGGCCGTCCGTCATTACACCCGGCTCAGCCGCCAGAATTACGCCATCGACCTGGGTCTCTTCCCCCTCGGCTCGTGCACGATGAAGCATAATCCCAGGCTGTGCGAGAAGGTGGCGCGGATGCCCGGCTTCGCCGACATTCACCCGCTGCAGCCGGCCGACACCGTCCAGGGCGCACTGGAAGTGATCGCCCGCCTCGGCGGCTGGCTGGTGACCCTGACCGGGATGCACAGCGTCGCGATGAGCCCGAAGGCGGGGGCCCATGGCGAGCTTTGCGGCCTGCTGGCGATCCGGGCCGCGCTCGAGGCCCGCGGCGACGCCCGCGAGGTCATCCTCGTGCCGGAGAGCGCCCACGGCACCAATCCGGCCACGGCCGCCTTCGTCGGCTATCGGGTGGAGAGCATCCCGGCGACCGACCGCGGCCGGGTCGACCTGGCCGCGCTCAAGTCCCGGCTCGGGCCGGACGTGGCGGCGGTGATGATCACCAACCCCAATACGTGCGGCCTGTTCGAGCCCGAGATGATCGAGATCAGCCGCGCCGTCCACGCGGCGGGCGGCCTCGTCTATTGCGACGGCGCCAATTTCAACGCCATCGTCGGCCGGGTCCGCCCGGGCGACCTCGGCATCGACGCCATGCACATCAATCTCCACAAGACCTTCTCGACCCCCCACGGCGGCGGCGGCCCGGGTTCCGGCCCGGTAGTCTTCTCGGAGGCCCTGACCCCGTTCGCGCCGCTTCCGTTCGTCGACAAGCAGGGCGATCATTTCGCCATCGTCGAGGAGGAGACGGCCGGCGAGCATCACGGCTCCAGCTTCGGCCGGATGGTCGCCTTCCACGGCCAGATGGGCATGTTCACCCGGGCGCTCGCCTATATCATGAGCCACGGCGCCGACGGCCTCAGGCAGGTGTCCGAAGACGCCGTGCTCAATGCCAACTACATATTGAGGCGCCTGGACGACCTGCTCGACGCGCCGTTCGGCGACAGCGGCCCCTGCATGCACGAGGCCCTGTTCAGCGACAAAGGCTTCGCCGGCGGGCTCACCACGCTCGATCTCGCCAAGGGCCTGATCGACGAGGGTTTCCATCCGATGACCATGTATTTCCCGCTGGTCGTCCACGGCGCCATGCTGGTCGAGCCGACGGAGACGGAATCGAAGGCGGCGCTCGACCAGTTCATCGGGGCGATGCGCTCGGTCGCGGAACGGGCGAAGGCCGGCGACCAGAGCCTGAAGGCGGCCCCCGTCCACGCCCCGCGGCGGCGGCTGGACGAGACTTTGGCGGCGCGGAAACCGGTATTGGTCTGGAAGGAGCCGGAGCGGGCGGCAGCGGCGGAATAGGGGAGACGCACCCCGGCGCAGGCCGGGGGTTCCAGCGAGGGGAGGCGCGGGATGGTGGCAGAGAGTGTTCGACCCGGGATCGGGGCCTGCGTCCGGATGACGGCATGACGGAGCGGATCGATAACTTCACCGACGCCGCCTTCGCGTTCGCGGTCAGCCTGCTCGTTATCGGCGGGGCCGGCGCCCCGGCGGACTTCAACGCTTTGGCCCGGGCGCTGGGCGATATCCCGGCTTTCGCCTTCGGGTTCGCCATCGTCGTCCTGTTCTGGTTCGCCCATGTGCGCTGGCGGCGGCTTCGCGGCGAGGGCGACTGGCGGTCGCTCTTCCTGACCTTGCTGCTGGTCTTCCTGGTCCTGATCTACATCCAGCCGCTGCGCGCGATGGCGGCGGCGACCTCGATCTTCTTCACCGGGCAGGGCGAGGGATTCCGGGGCAATGTCGCCGACCTCTTCGCCGTCTACGGAACCGGCTTCGTGCTGATGTCGGCCACCCTCGCGGCCCTGTTCGCGGACGCCCGCCGGAACCCTGGCCTCAGCGCGGCCGAGCGGGCCCGGGCGAAGGGCGAGGTCGTCATCTGGCTGATCCATTCGGCGACGGGCGTGGTTTCGATCCTCGTCTCGCTGACCCGGTTCGGCCCGTTCGCGGCGCTGGTCTATTCGACGCTTCCGGTGAGTATCGGGCTCTTCCTCCGTCGGCGTCGGCGGGGACCGGTTCCGGAGCAGGCCTAGAGGGGCCGCGACTCCGGATCGTCCGGGTCTCCGGGCGCCTGGAGGCCGGCTGGGGCTTCTGCTCCAGCCTCTTCATAGCCTTCGTACGCCGCGGGTTCATACTCCGGCTCCGGCTCCGCGCCGCCGAATTTCCGGCGGACCCAGGCGGCGATTCCGGCCCCGAAAGCCAGGATGAGAACCAGGAACTTCTTTCCGAAAGCGAGGATGATTCCGATCAGGCCGATCTTCTTCGCCACCGCTACTCCGGCTCCGGCGGCGATCAGGCCCGCGAGGCCGTAATCCGCCTTCTTGTCGGTGCCCGCCTGATAGTCGGCATAACGGCTGCCCGGCTGGAACTCCGCCGCGCCCGCGAACTTCGCCGCGGCCGTGCGGGTTTCCGCCAGCTTCGACATGCCGGTGATCATGTTGAGGCTCAGAACGCCTTTGCGCCCGAGCAGACGAACGTCGTAGCTCAGGGTGTTGTCGGACTGGCCCACGAACTGGACGTTGCGGGCCCAGACCAGCGAATGCTTGGCCGCATCGTAGGTCGGCGCCTGGGCCCAGCCGACCAGGTGCTGGGCCGGATATCCCTGCCGGGTCCGTTCCTCGTTGGCCGCTTCGATCCCCTCCTTCATCTGCTCGATGACCTCGTCATAGTCGGTCGTCGACGCGTCCTTGTCCGTGACGTAACCGGACGGTTCGTAGGTAATGACGGCGCCCCAGACGTCGTCGAGGAAGGTCTTGCCGGCGGGGAAGACGAGCCCCAGCACACCCTCGGCCGTATCGGGCGGATTGCCCCAGCCCTGGACGAGCACCCGTCTCGCTTCTTCGGCCGGGAGATAATAATAGTCCTTACCGAGATGAAGCACCGCCGAAGCCTGCGGCACGGAGACGTCGCCGCTCACCGGATGAAGGGAATCGAGGATCGCGACCAGCTCCCGCTCGCGCGCTTTCTGGTCTGCGGCCGGCGCCTGGGCCGGCGCAGGCGCGGCGATGCACAGGCCGGCCAGCGCCAGCACCAGCTTCAATATATGGCTCATCCCTCAATCCCCCCTTCAATCCCCGCGCCGAATTTGCACGGGGAAACCGCGGGAGGCAAAAGAAATGATGGGCGTGGGGCGGTATGAGGCGTAGCGCCCCGGCCACCTTGCGCAACCGCGAGCCGATCGCGAAGGTGCTGCGCGAAGAGCTGCCTGGCTGCGGCACCGTGCTCGAGATCGCCAGCGGCACCGGCGAGCATGCCGTCTATTTCGCCGGCCTTTTTCCGCATCTGATCTGGCAGCCGACCGATCCCGCTGCGGACGCGCTGGCCTCGATCCGGGCGTGGCGCGCCGGGGAGGGGCCTGCCAATCTGCTCGAACCCCTGCGGCTGGACGCCGGTGCCGAAACCTGGCCGGTCGAGTCCGCCGAGGCGATCCTGTGCGCCAACATGGTCCACATCAGCCCCTGGGCCGCGACCGAGGGGCTGATGCGGGGCGCCGGGCGGCTGCTGATCGAAGGGGCGCCGCTGCTGCTCTATGGACCCTATCGTCGCGCCGGAGTGCCGACCGCGCCGAGCAATGAGGCCTTCGACGCCTCGCTGAGGGCGCGCGACAGCCAGTGGGGGCTGCGCGAACTCGAAGCGGTCGCGGCGGAAGCCGCGGCGAACGGCCTTTCGCTCGATCGGGTCGAACCGATGCCGGCCAACAACCTGACCCTGGTGTTCCGCAAGACCTGACAGCCCATCCCAGCGCGGCAGCCGTTGTGCCCCGGATGGGGGAGGGCTACACCCGGTGTCGCGGAAGCAGCCTGAAGAACAAGGGAGGGAGCATGGCCTTTAACGCGAAGGTGCGGGATATTCAGGAAATCCTGAAGGCGCGCGGCTATACGCTCGGCACGAGCGGGCCCGGCAAGGACGGCATCGATGGCAATGCCGGCGATCGGACCTACGATGCGATCCTGCTCGAACTGCGCAAGGCCGAGGCGGCGAAATTCGCACCGCCCACCCAGCCCCTCCTGCCCAAGGCCCCCGAAGCCGTCGTCGCCGCCGGATTATCGGCCGCCCAGCGCGCGATCGACCTGTCGCTGCTCAAGCTGGCGTTCCCGGCGAACAATGAGGCAGAGCTCACCAAATGGGTCGAGCCGACCCGGGCGGCCTGCGTCCGCTGGGGCATAGACACGGCGCGCGAGGTGGCGTCGTTCCTCGCCAACATCAATGTCGAGAGCGCCGGCCTCACCCGCTTGACGGAGAGCCTGAACTATAAGGTGGAGGCGCTGCTCAAGTTGTTCGGCCGTCATCGCATCAGCGAGGCCGACGCCAGGAAATTCGGACGAAGCGCGGAGCATCCCGCTGATGAGGAAGCCCTGGCGAACATCCTCTACGGCGGTGAATTCGGCGCGCGGGAGCTTGGCAATACCGAGCCCGGCGACGGCTGGAGGTTCAAGGGCTACGGGCCGAAGCAGCTGACCGGAAGGTCCAATCAGACCCGATTCGGTCTCGCCGTCGGCCTGACCGTGGACCAGGTGCCGGCTTACGTCCGCACGCCCGAAGGCGGGATGATGTCGGCCGGCTGGTTCTGGAAGTCCCATAATCTCGACGCGATGGCGGCGACTCCGGGCATCAAGGACGACCGCATCGCAATCAACGGCGGCCTCATCGGCGTGGAGGAGGTGGAGGCGCGTTTCAACATTCTCCTTCCGGAGCTGCTGCGCCGCGAAAAGTCGTAATAGCTCCGCCCGCGGCGATGCGGGCTAGGCGGTCACGTCGGATTGAACCTCGGCAGGTCCGCCTGCTTCGGCTTGTCGATCAATGTCGGGCGGCGGGAGCGGTTCCGAACAGACGGACGAGCAGCAGGGTCCAGGCGGCGCCGAACGCCCAGCCACCGGCAACGTCGCTGGGCCAGTGGACCTGGAGGACGAGCCGGCACAGGCCGGTGCCCAGGGCGATGGCGAGCGCGAGGGCGACCGCGGGCCGCCGAAACCGGGGGCTGGTGGCAAGCAGGGCGATGGCGAGCCAGCCGGCCATTGAGTTGGCCGAATGGCCGCTCGGGAAAGCGAGGTTATGAACGGCGACCTGATGACCGAGCGGATCCGGCCGCGCGCGGTCGAAGCCCGTCTTCATCGCTTCGATGAGCAGCCGCTCCGACGCGATTATGACGAGGAGCAGGATGGCCCGGCGCTTGTGCCCTCGAAGGAGAAGCCATGCCGCCGCCGCCAGGCCGGCCGCAAGCACGGTGACGACGTCGCCGAGGTGGGTGAAGAAGCGCGCGGCCGGGACCAGCGCGGGATAGATGAACAGGGCGAGGACCCGGGGATCGATCTCGCTGTGCGGACCTCCGAGCAGCAAGGCGGCGAGCCCGATCAACGCCAGGAGCCCGATCGCCAGCGGAAAGAGGAGCCTCGCCATCCCTGCCCCCTGCCCGGTTCCGCCATCGCCTGTCCAGCCCGTGCAAAAGCTGCGGCGGATCGATTCGGACTCGTAATTGATTCATGTTAGTCAATTCGAATCGCGGGGGAGCGGTGGATGGAATCGAACGAGAGATATTATGCTCGTCGTGCCGTCGAGGAGTTGCGCGCGCTCGAACGCGCAGTGACTCCGGAGGCGAGGGCGCGGCGATTGGCACTGGCCGAAGCGTTCCGGCTCAAGGCGCTGCAATCCGGACGCGAGTGTCAGGCCGGGCCGGATCCGTCATCGCGGGTTCGCGAACTCACCGCCTGACACTGCGTCGGGCCGTCATCGCGAGGTCGAAAGCCACGACATGATCGCCGGCCTGGAGCGGTACTGGATTGCTTCGCTTCGCCCGTAATGACCGGGTCTTCATAGGCGGCGCGAGCAGCGCTCCCGGGGTCAACGCCCGCCGGAATAATGCGCCGGCGTGTTCACACCGCCCGGCAAAACCGAGATCGTCTCGAGGGGCTCCGCTCCGAAGGCGTCGTAGATCGCCCGGGCCGCGGTCGCAATTACCGCCGGCCGGTTCGATCCGCCCCGGGCGAAGAAGGCGACCGCGATCCGGCGTCCGCCGGGCGTCGTGAGAAATCCGACGTCGCCGGTATAGCCCGACAGCGTGCCGGTCTTGTGCTCCACGGTGGCGCCGGGGGGCAGGATGCCGCGGATCCGGTTCGAGCCGGTCGCGCAGCGGCGCATCATGTCGAGCAGGATTTGGCGGCTCTGGGGCGTCAGGGCGGCTCCGGAGTCGATCAGGCGAAGCAGGCCGAGCATCGCGGTCGGCGTGCTGGAATCGCGGATATCGCGAAGGTCCCTGCGGGCGCTGAGCAATTGCGCGATGGTCCGGTCGACCCGGATCCCGGCGAGGTTGTTCGCGCGCAGCCAATTGTCGACCGCGGCCGGCCCGCCGAGGCTGGCTATCAGCAGATCGGTCGCGCGATTGTCGCTGTGGGTGATCATCGCGTCCATCAGCTTGAGCGCGGACGTCCCGGCGATCGGGTCGTCGAGGGTGCGGCGGCCGGAGTCGACCTCCCCGAGATAGGCAGCGGCCACGGCGATCTTCATCGTGCTCGCCATCGGAAAGACCTGGTCGCCGTTGAAGCTGATCGACTCTCCGGTCGCGAGGTCCAGAGCGGCGAAGCCGTACTCGCCGGGATTTTCCACCGCCATGGCCGCCAGCCTCTGCTCGAGCGACTGCAGACGCGGGGAAGATTCGGCCCAGGCGGGCTGCGAAGCGACAGCCAGGAGCCATGCAAGCAAAGCGACAAAGCGCATAGGACCGCCTCGAACAACAGATTCATTGGGTGCCCGACCCGCTCGTGCCACCTCGACCCGGAGGATAGCCGCTTCCGCGGAGGTTTCGACCCCGTACCGCGGTTCGATCGGCCCGCCCGTCGCAGCCTGGGCCCGGCCTGGCGCGAAGAGGGCCTCTCTGGAGCGATGAGTGCGGGGAGACGATGGTGAGCCCTGCTGGATTCGAACCAGCGACCTACTGATTAAAAGTCAGTTGCTCTACCGACTGAGCTAAGGGCCCCGACCGGGAGTTTCCTAGGAGCGGGCCGGTAGCGGGTCAACCGTGAGCCGCGCTCGCGCCGCCCAACCCGCGGCATGAGGAGGGGGGCGCCAAGCGTATTTTCACGTTGCGCCCGACAGGGCTTCGTCTAATTCTCGGCCATCGGGCCGGGATGGCGCGCGGGAGGGGTCCAATCTCGGAGAAGGCGCAGGACGCGGCGGGCGCCGCCGACGGGTTGGCGGCGGCGCACGACGCGCTCAAGGCCGATTCCTCGATCCAGTTCAGCCTTCAGCCGTCGCCGCCGCCGCCCGAGCCGCCGAAATGGCTCGGCGACTTTTTCGATTGGCTGGGCGACGCCGTTCGCCCGGCCGGACGGTTCTTCGATTGGATCTCCAGCTTCCTGCCCGACGCGCCTTATGCCCGAATCCTCCTGTGGACCGTGCTGACCGCCGCCGCGCTCGGCTTCGCCCTCATGGTCTATCGCCGGGTCCGGGACGGCGAATGGAGCCTGCCGCGCCGGCGCCGGGCCGCGGCCATGCCGGTAAGCGCCGAGGAGGAAAGCTGGGCCCCGGAGGCCGCGCCGGCGCGCTCTTGGCTGCGCGAGGCCGACGTCCTGGCGGCGCAGGGCCGTTACGCCGAGGCCGTGCACCATCTCCTGTTCCGCTCCGTCGAGGACATCGGCCGGCGCCGGCCGCGGCTCGTCCGGCCGGCTCTGCCCAGCCGCGAGCTCGCCGCCGCCGAGGCCCTGCCGCCGCCGGCGCGAAACCTGTTCGCGCGCATCGCCGGCCTGGTCGAGCACAGTCTGTTCGGCGGGCGGCCCGTCGAAGCCGCCGACTGGACGGCGGCCCGCTCGGCCTATGCCGACTTCGTCCTTCCCGGGACCTGGCGAGGATGAGCGACCTTGCCATCGGTTCCGGCCGCGGGGCCGAGGGCGCGTTCCGGCCGGCGACGGTCATCCTCGTCGTCGCGATCGGGATCCTCGCCTTCGTGGGAATGCTGATCCTCGGCGCCTACGCGCCCGATCTGCGCTCGGGCCGCAACGGCGGCAGCCATGCCTTGTCCAACGCCGCCACCGGCTTCAGCGGCATCGTCCAGCTCGCTCGGGCGACCGGCAGGAATCCGCGAATCCTGCGCAACGAGACGTTGCTCGACACCGAGGATCTCGTCGTCCTGACCCCGGAGACGGGGGCGACGGAGCTCGGCCGGATCCTGGCGCAGCGGACGCCGAAGCCGACGCGGATCGTCCTCCCCAAGTGGGATACCGAGGCGGATCCGCGTCATCCGGGCTGGGTGAGGTCGCGAGGTCTTCGGCCGGTCTGGGATCCGGAAAGGGTGCTCGCCCCGGCCCACAGTCTCTCGGTAAGCCGCCATCGCGCTGGCGGGGCGGCCCTAGCGACCGTCCCAGGCCACGCCCCCGCCGATCTGAGGTTCACGGCCCCGGGCCCCCTCCAGACGGTCGAAGGGACCGGTCTCGAGCCGATCGTGACGGATTCGCGCGGGCGGGGCGTCCTCGTCAAGTTCAAGGACGACCCCCTGTACCTGCTCGCCGATCCCGATCTCCTTTCGAACCGCGGCATGGGCGACCGGCGCCAGGCGGCGGCGGCGCTCGCCATGATCGATTTCCTCAACTCGACCGGGGCGAAATCGGTCATCTTCGACGTGACGCTGAACGGCCTCGGCCAGACCCGCAGCCCGCTGCGGCTGATGTTCGATCCCCCCTTTCTCGCTGCGACGCTGGCGATCGCCGCGGCCTTGCTGCTCGCCGGGCTGCAGGCCATCTCGCGCTTCGGGCCCCCGCGGCGCCCGGAGCGGGCGATCGCCTTCGGCAAGGCGGCTCTGATCGACAATGCGGCGGCCCTGGTCCGGCAGGCGCGCCGCGAGGCGGGGCTCGGAGGCCGCTACGCCGAGATGATAAGGGACAAGGCGGTGACCGAGTTCGGGGTCCCGGCGCGGCTTCGCGACGAGGCGGTCACCGAATATCTCGACAGGCTCGACCGGCACACACGTTTTTCGGCGCTCGCCGCGGCGGCGGCGGGGGCTCGAACCCGGGAAGAATTGGTCGGCGCGGCGCAGGCGCTGCATCGATGGCAGAAACAGGAGAAAAAAGGGTGAGCGCAGCGGAAGTTCAGGCACTGGCGGCGACGATCCGCGGCGAGGTCGCCAAGGCCGTGGTCGGCCAGGAGGCGACGGTCGACCTGATGCTCGTCGCCCTGTTCGCGGGCGGCCACATCCTGCTCGAAGGGCCGCCCGGCACGGCCAAGACCCTTATCGCCCACAGCTTCGCCCGGGCGGTGGGTCTCGAATTCGGCCGGATCCAGTTCACTCCCGATCTGATGCCGGGCGACATTATCGGCGCGAACCTGTTCAACTTCCAGACCTCGACCTTCACCCTGACGCGGGGCCCGATCTTCACTGAACTGCTCCTCGCCGACGAGATCAACCGCACTCCGCCCAAGACCCAGGCGGCCCTGCTCGAGGCAATGCAGGAGCGGACGGTGACCATCGACGGCGAAAGCCTGCCCCTGAGCGAGCGGTTCATGGTGGTCGCAACCCAGAATCCGGTCGAGCAGCAGGGCGTGTACCCGCTCCCGGAGGCGCAGCTCGACCGCTTCCTGTTCAAGCAGACGGTCGATTATCCGTCGTCCGAGGAAGAAAGGCGAATCATCGCCACCCACGGCTCGCGCCAGTCGGCGATGGAGCCGGAACAATGGGGAGTGGAGCGCAAGGCGGACGCCGCCGCGATCGGCGCCGCGCTGGCGTCGGTGAGCCAGATCAAACTGGTCGACGAGGTGATCGACTATATCTCCGCACTGATCCGTGGAACCCGCGATGTCGCCGATCTCGAGGCCGGCGCGTCGCCCCGGGCCGGAGCCATGCTCGCCGGCGCCGCGCGCGCCCGGGCCGCGCTCGACGGCCGCGACTTCGTCATTCCCGACGACGTCAAGATCCTCGCCCCGGCGCTTCTTCGCCACCGCCTGATCCTGTCGCCCGCGGCGGAGATCAACGGGCGCGTGGTCGAGGACGTGGTCACCGACATCATCGAGGCTATCGAGGCGCCGCGTTGATCTATCCGACGCGTCTCGCGGTGCTGGCGGCGGGGGCGGGGGTCCCCTTTACCCTGGTCGTCGCCGCGGTGACGCCCGAGCGCTGGTATGCCGGCCTCGCCTGGCCGGTGGCGGTTCTTCTGCTGACCCTGGCCGACGCCCTTACCGCCGTCCGCCACGGCGAGGCGGAGCTGGCCGCGCCCGCCACGGCCTATGTCGGCTCGACCGTCGAGGCGCTCGTGACGGTTACCCTTCGGGGCCGGGCCTTTCCCGCCGAGGCCGAGGTAGCGGCGGCGACCAGCGCGATCATCGCCGCCGAGGATGACGGACGGCTTCGGATCGCGCTGGAGCAGGGCAGGGGGTCGGCCTTCCTGCCCCTGCATATGTCCCGGCGCGGCACCGGCCGGCTCGAGCGTTTGTGGCTGCGCTGGCCGGGCCCGCTCGGCTTCGCCTGGCAGCAAAGGCGGATCGACCTCGACTCGAATATCCTCATTCTTCCCGACGTGCGTCCGGTCCAGGAGCACGGGGCCCAGGTCTTCCAGCGTCATGCGCTGCAGGGTCTGATCGCGCAGATCAACCGCGGCGACGGCACCGATTTCGACGCCCTCGTCGAATATCGTTCCGGCATGGACCGGCGGGCTATCGACTGGAAGCAGTCGGCCCGGCACCGCAAGCTCCACGCCAAGGAATACAGGACCGAGCGCAACAACCAGATCGTCTTCGCGATCGACGGGGGCCGCCAGATGTCGGAGCCGGTGGCCGGCCTGCCCAGGGTCGACCGGGCCGTCTCGGCGATGCTCCTCACCGGCTGGGTGGCGCTCAAGCTCGGCGACCGGGTGGCGCTCCACGCCTTCGATTCCAGACCTCGGATCGCCAGCGGGCTGATCTCGGGCTCGGCAGCCTTCCCCGAGCTCCAGCGCCTTGCCGCGAGCATCGACTATAGCGGCGAGGAGACCAACTACACCTTCGCCTTGACCACTCTCGCCACGCGCCTGACCCGCCGCTCGATGATCGTTTTGTTCACCGAGTTCACTGACCTGACCTCGGCCGACTTCATGGTCCGCGCGGCCAGGCGGATGATCGAGACCCACCTCCTGCTCGTCGTCGTCCTTCGCGACGAGGAACTGGAGACCCTCGCCGATTCGATGCCGCAGCGGCCCGAGGACGTCACCCGCGCGGTGACCGCGGCCGCCCTGATCCGCGACCGACGACTGGCGCTCACCCGCCTCCAGCATCTCGGAGTCCACGTCATCGAGAGCGAGTATGACCGGGTCGGGGAGCGGCTCGTCGCCGGCTATATCGACCTCAAGCGGCGGAATTTGCTGTGAGCGGCCCGGCCTCGGCGATCGTCGAAACGCGCAACGTGGTGGTCAATGCCAGCCGCTTCCGGGCGGCGCACGAGGCCGACTGGGAGCGTCTGGACCAACTCGTGACGCGGATGGAGAAGAGGTCGATCCGCGCCCTCTCCGACGACGACATCCTCGCTCTGCCCCTGCTCTATAGAACCACCTTGTCCTCGCTCGCGGTGGCGCGCGACACGTCGCTGGACCGCGGCCTTATCACCTACCTCGAGCAGCTCACCACGCGCGCCTATTTCCAGATCTACGGAGTCCAGACCTCCGTCTGGCGCCAGCTCGGCCATTTCTTCGCGCGCGGCTGGCCCGAGGCGGTGCAGGGCCTGTGGCGCGAGACCGTGGTCTGCGTTCTCCTCACCCTTGCGAGCGCTGCCGTCGCCTTCCTTCTGGTGCGCGGCGATCCGAGCTGGTTCTTCGCGATCATCCCGGAATCGCTGGCCGGCGGCCGCGATCCGTCGGCGAGCGCGGAGGCGCTTCGCCAAACCCTCTACGATCGCCAGAACGACATGCTGGCGACCTTCGCCACCCATCTCTTCACCCATAACAGCCAGATATCGATCTTCGCCTTCGCTCTCGGTTTCGCCTTCGCGGTGCCGACTATCCTGCTCATCCTCTACAACGGATTGATGCTCGGCGCCTTCGTCGCCGTCTTCGCCGCCAAGGGGCTGGCGTTCAACCTCGGCGGCTGGCTCTTCATTCACGGAACGACCGAGTTGTTCGCGATCAACATCGCCGGCGCGGCGGGAATGCGGATCGGCACGGCGATCGCCTTTCCCGGGCGGGACAGCCGGATCGAAGCCGCCGTCCGCGCCGGCCGCCCGGCGGCGATAGCGATGGGCGGCACCGTGCTGATGCTGGCGGTAGCGGGGCTGCTGGAAGGCATTGGCCGCCAGACCGTCGTCGACGACTTCTCCCGCTACGCGATCGGGTCGGCGATGCTGGGCGGCTGGCTCACCTATTTCTACATGCCGCGAAGGGGCCGCGATGCCTCGGTCCGCTAGCAAAACGGGCGGCTTGGCCCCGATGCGGCGAAGCTTCGTCACGCCCGAAGGAGTCGACCTCCAGCTCGAGCTCGGCACCGCCGGCACCCGGGCGGGGGCATTCATGCTGGACTTCTTGATGATCTTCATCATCCTGGTCGTCATGACTCTCGGGCTGGCCTTCCTGGCGCTGGCTTCGAAGGCCGAATGGACCCTGATCCTGTGGCTGCTTGGCTTCTTCGTCCTTCGCAACGGGTGGTTCTCTCTGTTCGAGATGGGCGGCCGGGGCGCCACCCCGGGGAAGCGCCTGATGGGTTTGCGCGTCGTCGCCCGCGACGGCGCGCGGCTGACCGGCGGCGCGGTCATCGCCCGCAACGCGATGCGGGAGATCGAGGTCTTCCTGCCCCTGTCCTTCCTCGCTCAGCAGACCGCGCAGGGCACCGCCGACGCCTTCCTCGTGATCTTCGCGCTGGTGTGGAGCGGCATCTTCCTGTTTTTCCCGCTTTTCAACCGCGACCGGCTCAGGATCGGCGATCTCATCGCCGGCACCTGGGTGGTCCGGACCGCCGGCGGGAGGCTGGGCGCCGACCTCGCCCACGGGGAGGCGCGGCAACGGCGGGCCTTCACCGAAGCGGCGCTCGACCTTTACGGGGTCTACGAGCTGCAGACGCTCGAGGATGTGCTTCGCACTGGCAGCGACGATTCCCTCGCCGCCGTCGCCCGGGCTATCCGCGACAAAGCGGGGATCGACGAATGGGGGAACGACCGCGAGTTCCTGTCCGATTATTACGCCGCCCTCTGCGCCCGGCTCGAGAGCGGGTTGCTGGTCGGCCGCCGCCGCGAGAACAAGTTCGAGCAGGCGCTGACCCGGCGGGGCTAGCGTCGCCCCGGCGAAGGCCGGGGCCCCAGGGGGTGAGAGGCTCCGGTGTTCTTCACCCGCCGGGATCCCAGCCTTCGCCGGGGAGGCGGCGGGTGAGCCGGAATAGCAGCTGGCGCACTGTGGCGCCGGTGATCGGGTCGCGCCAGTCCGGCGCGATTTCGGCGAGGGGATCGAGGACGAAGCGTCGGCGGCGGAATTCGGGATGGGGCACGATGAGCCCGTCCCCCGCCCAGGCCCCCAGCGACCACAGGATGATGTCGAGGTCGAGCACGCGGGGCCCCCAGCGCCGCCCGCCGCGCCGCCCGAAGTCGCGCTCGACCTGCTTGAGCTTGGCGAGCAAGGCGGGGGGGTCGAGATCGCTCCTAACGAGCGCGACGGCGTTGGCGAAGCCGCGTCCGGCGGGACCGAGCGCCGGAGTGGGCCGAACCTTCGACATCCGCTCCGCTCCGATCGTCGCGGCCGCCGCGCGCACGATCGCGGCCGGCGAACCCTGGCGGCCGCGCCGGTTCGAGCCGAGGGCGATTGCGTAGCTTGTCAGCGCCATCGCCGTCGCCCTAGACGCTTGCGATGCCCGTCGCCATCTCCCCCGTCCCGGCCCTCGAAGCGCCGCGCGATTGCCCGTTGTGCCCGCGCCTGGTCGGCTTCCGCGAAGCGCTGCGCGAGGAGCATCCCGGCTGGTGGAACGCGCCGGTTCCGCATTTCGGGGATCCTGACGCCTGGCTCGCCATTTGCGGCCTTGCCCCGGGCAAGCAGGGAGCGAACCGGACCGGACGGCCCTTCACGGGCGACTTCGCCGGGCTGCTGCTTTACCAGACCCTGCTCAAATTCGGCCTTGCCGAGGGGCGCTTCGAGGAGCGGCCCGACGACGGGCTGCGGCTGAGGGGGGTCGCCATCCTCAACAGCGTCAAGTGCGTTCCGCCCCAGAACAAGCCGACGCCGGAGGAGATCGCGACCTGCACGCGCACCTATTTCCGGCCGGCGCTGACGGCGCTGCCCGGCGTCCGAATTCTCGTCGCCCTCGGCAGGATCGCGCATGACGCCGCGGTGCGCTCGGCGGGCGGAAGGCTCGCGGCCTTTCCGTTCGCCCATCTCGCCGAGCATCGCCTGCCCGACGGCCGGATCCTCGTCGATAGCTATCATTGCTCGCGCTACAACCAGAACACCAACCGGCTGACGCCGGCGATGTTCGAGGCGGTGTTTGCGCGGGCCTTGGAGGTGGAGCGTCGTCCCAGCGAAGGCTGGGACCCCAGGGGGTGAAAGGCGCCGTGTTCTTCACCCGCCGGGGCCCAGCCTTCGCTGCGGCGACGGTTAGATATCCTCCGCGATCCTTTTATACAGATCCGGCCGCCGATCCCTGAAGAAGCCGAAAGCCGCGCGGTGCTTTCTCGCCTGTTCGAGGTCGAGCGTCGCGACCAGCACCCCCGTCTCGATGTCTCCGAACTCGGCCAGGACGTCGCCGCGCTCGTCGCAGATGAAGCTGTGCCCGTAGAAGCGCTGGCCGTGCTCGGTCCCGGTCCGGTTGGCGGCGACGACGGGAACGACGTTGGAGACAGCGTGGCCGATCATCGCGCGGCGCCACATCCGGCTGGTGTCGAGGTCGGGATCGTGCGGCTCGGCGCCGATCGCGGTCGGGAAGAGCAAAATCTCGGCGCCCTGAAGCATCAGCGAGCGGGCCGTCTCGGGATACCATTGGTCCCAGCACACCGCGGGGCCGACCGTGCCGAAGCGGGTCGCGTAGGTCTTGAAGCCGGTATTGCCGGGGCGGAAGTAGAATTTCTCCGAATAGCCCGGCCCGTCCGGAATGTGGCTTTTGCGGTAGACGCCCATCACCGCGCCCTGGTCGTCGATCATGGCGAGGCTGTTATAATGATGATGGCCTTCCGCCTCGAAGAAGCTGGTCGGGATGTAGACTTGCAGCTCCGCGGCCAGCGCCTGCATCGCTTTCACCGCCGGGTGCCGGTCTACCGGCAGTGCGCGGGCGAAATGGCCCTCGTCCTGGGTGCGGCAGAAATAATGTCCTTCGAACAATTCGGGCGGGAGGATGAGCTTCGCGCCGCGACCCGCTGCGTCGCGCACGAGCTCCGAGACGGCGGCGATATTCTCCTCGACGCTGTCGGTGAAGGCGAGCTGGAGGGCGGCGACGGTGAGGTGGGTCATTCGAGTTCTCCTGGGCCGTCATTGCGAGGAGCGTAGCGGCGAAGCAATGCAGTTCCGCCTCGGAGGCCGCACTGGATTGCTTCGCTTCGCTCGCAATGACGGTTAGCGCGGCACCTGCTGGCTGATGCAGTGGAAGCTTCCGCCGCCGGTAAGGGCATGGGGCGCCGGGATTCCCACGACCTTCCGGCCGCGAAAGAGGCGCTCTAGCGCCGCCACCGCCGCCGAGTCGTTCGGCCGGCCGTAGAGCGGGACCACCACCGCGGCGTTGCCGATGTAGAAGTTCATGTAGGAAGCGGGAACGATCTCCCCGTCGCGGTCCACGAAGCCCGGCGAGGGGAAGGCCTCGATCTTCAGCCCGAATGCTTCGGCGCGGGCGCGGGCGTCGCGATAGACCGCCGCATTGGGGTCGTCGCCCCCCGCCGGCTCCGGAATGGCCAAGGTACCTTCAGCCACGAAGCGGGCGAGGTTGTCGACATGGCCGTCCGTATGGTCGTTGAGCAGCCCTTCGCCCAGCCACAGCAGGCGCTCGATGCTGAGATCCTCGTCAAGCCGCGCCTGGACCTCTTCGCGGCTCATGCCGGGATTGCGGTTGGGATTGAGCAGGCATTGCTCGGTGGTGACGGCGAGGCCGGTGCCGTCGACGTCGATCGCGCCACCCTCCAGCACCCAATCGCGGCGGACCGCCTCCATGCCCGCGCCTTCGGCGAGGCGAGGCCCGACCGTGCCGTCACCCTCCAGCTCATATTTGCCGCCCCAGCCGTTGAAGCGGAAGATTCGCGGCCGCCGCTCCCGACCGCTCTTGAGGATGATCGGCCCGGTGTCCCGAAGCCAGATGTCGCCGAACGGCTCCTGAAGCACCGTCGCAAAGGGCGCCAGCTTGCGGGCGGCGCGGGCCGAAGCGGGATCGGCGGCCACCAGGCGGACCTCTTCGCCGGCTCCGTCGGCATGGACCGCTGCCGCGAAGGCCGCGATCTCCTGCCGCGCCGCCTCGAGATCGTCCTCCCACAGGTCCGGATGGCTCGGAAACCCGATCCATACCCACTCATGCTCCGCCCATTCCGGCGGCTGGCGCCAGCTCATCGCATGATCGGCCCGGCATTGCCGCGGCTCCTGTCGCGGATGGCGCGGAATTCGTCGCCGGGGTTCCAGTTGGGCCAGTCCACCGAATCGGCCAGCTCGCGGCCGATCTGGTAGAAAACCCGCAGCTCGTGGAGCGCGCCCGACCAGTCCCAGGCGGGATCATATTCGTCGCTCGGCTGGTGGTAACGGTGGGCGCGATAGTCTGCGGATGCGGCGGCGCCGGCGGCGGGGCCCCCTTTGACCAGGTCCTCGCCGAGCTTCGGGTAGAGCATCGGCACGCCCTGCCGGGCGAGGCTGAAATGGTCGGAGCGGTAATAATAGCCGGCCTGGGGGTTCGGCTCATTCTTGAGCGTCAGCCCCTGCGCGTCGGCGGCTCGGCGCAGATAGGCGCTGAGCTGGGACTTGCCGCCGCCTATCTCGACCATGTCGCGGGCGTCGCCGGCGAGGCCGAGGCTGTCCATGTTGATCCCGCCCGCCGTCTGCGCGACCGGGTAAAGCGGGTGCTCCGCATAATATTTGGAACCGAGAAGGCCCGATTCCTCACCGGTCACCGCGACGAAGACGATCGAGCGTTCGGCATTGCCGCGCTTCGCATGGGCTTCGGCGAGGGCGATGAGGCCGGCGGTGCCGCTGGCATTGTCGACGGCGCCGTTGCAAATATCGTCACCGCCCGGGTCCGGATCGCAACGGCCGAGATGGTCCCAATGGGCGGTATAGATGACATATTCGTTCGGCCTTTTCG